>NZ_FNTJ01000001.1:4344924-4645227 GCF_900105185.1 Pseudomonas saponiphila
GTTTCCCGGCCCACGAACTGCCCAACCTGGCCATCGAGGCCAAGGCCAACCAGCCACTGGCGGCGCTCTCGGGCTTCCTCGACGAATTCCCCGGCCGAGTGCTGTTCACCGCTGAATCCGCCGGGCGCCGGGAAGTGCTGCTGGAGTTGCTGGAACGCCTCAAGCTACGCCCCAAGACCGTCGACAGCTGGCCGGACTTCGTCGCCAGCAAGGAACGCCTGGCGATCACCATCGCGCCCCTGGACGAAGGCCTGGTGCTGGATGATCCGGCCCTGGCCCTGGTGGCCGAAAGCCCATTGTTCGGCCAACGCGTGATGCAGCGCCGGCGCCGGGAAAAACGTGCCGACGCCAACAACGACGCGGTAATCAAGAACCTCACCGAGCTGCGCGAAGGCGCGCCGGTGGTGCACATCGATCACGGTGTCGGCCGCTACCTGGGTCTGGCGACCCTGGAGATCGACAACCAGGCCGCCGAGTTCCTGACCCTGGAATACGCCGAGGGCGCCAAGCTCTACGTGCCCGTGGCCAACCTGCACCTGATCGCCCGCTACACCGGCAGCGACGACGCCCTGGCACCGTTGCACCGCCTGGGCTCGGAAGCCTGGCAGAAAGCCAAGCGCAAGGCCGCCGAACAAGTCCGCGACGTGGCCGCCGAGCTGCTGGACATCTACGCCCGCCGCGCCGCCCGCGAAGGTTACGCCTTCGCCGATCCGAAGGCCGACTACGCCACCTTCAGCGCCGGCTTTCCGTTCGAGGAAACCCCGGACCAGCAGAGCACCATCGAAGCGGTGCGCGAGGACATGCTCTCGGGCAAACCGATGGACCGCCTGGTGTGCGGCGACGTCGGCTTCGGCAAGACCGAAGTGGCCATGCGCGCCGCTTTCATTGCGGTCCACGGCGGCAAGCAAGTGGCGATCCTGGTGCCCACCACCCTGCTCGCCCAACAGCACTACAACAGCTTCCGCGACCGTTTCGCCGACTGGCCGGTAACCGTGGAAGTGATGAGCCGCTTCAAGTCGGCCAAGGAAGTGAACGCCGCAGTGGCGGACCTGGCCGAAGGCAAGATCGACATCGTCATCGGCACTCACAAGCTGTTGCAGGACGATGTGAAGATCAAGAACCTGGGGCTGGTGATCATCGACGAAGAACACCGTTTCGGCGTGCGCCAGAAGGAACAGCTCAAGGCCCTGCGCAGCGAAGTCGACATCCTCACCCTGACCGCCACGCCGATCCCGCGGACCCTGAACATGGCCGTCTCAGGCATGCGTGACCTGTCGATCATCGCTACCCCGCCGGCCCGCCGCCTGTCGGTGCGAACCTTCGTCATGGAGCAGAACAAGAGCACGGTCAAAGAAGCCCTGCTGCGCGAACTGCTGCGCGGCGGCCAGGTGTACTACCTGCACAACGACGTGAAGACCATCGAGAAATGCGCCGCCGAGCTGGCCGAACTGGTGCCCGAAGCCCGGATCGGCATCGGCCACGGGCAGATGCGCGAACGCGAACTCGAACAGGTGATGAGCGACTTCTACCACAAGCGCTTCAACGTGCTGATCGCCTCGACCATCATCGAGACCGGTATCGACGTGCCCAGCGCCAACACCATCATCATCGAGCGCGCCGACAAGTTCGGCCTGGCCCAGTTGCACCAGTTGCGCGGCCGGGTCGGCCGTAGCCACCACCAGGCCTATGCGTATCTGTTGACGCCACCGCGCCAGCAGATCACCCCAGACGCGGAGAAGCGCCTGGAGGCCATCGCCAACACCCAGGACCTGGGGGCCGGTTTCGTCCTGGCCACCAACGACCTGGAGATCCGTGGCGCCGGCGAACTGCTGGGCGACGGCCAGAGCGGGCAGATCCAGGCGGTAGGCTTCACCCTTTATATGGAGATGCTCGAGCGCGCGGTGAAAGCCATCCGCAAGGGCGAACAGCCGAACCTCGACCAGCCCCTGGGTGGCGGCCCGGAAATCAACCTGCGCCTGCCGGCACTGATTCCCGAGGACTACCTGCCGGATGTGCATGCACGCCTGATTCTCTACAAGCGCATCGCCTCGGCCGCCGACGAAGACGGCCTGAAGGACCTGCAGGTGGAAATGATCGACCGCTTCGGCCTGCTGCCCGAGCCGACCAAGAACCTGATCCGCCTGACCCTGCTCAAACTCCAGGCCGAAACCCTGGGGATCAAGAAGGTCGATGGCGGCCCGCAAGGCGGGCGTATCGAGTTCGCCGCGGACACTCCGGTGGACCCGCTGGCACTGATCAAACTGATCCAGGGCCAGCCCAAACGCTACAAATTCGAAGGCGCAACCCTGTTCAAGTTCATGGTGCCGATGGAGCGCCCGGAAGAGCGCTTTAATACATTGGAGGCACTGTTTGAACGCCTCACCCCGAAAACTGCTTGAAGGACGCCCCATGCGCCTGTTCCGCTCCCTGACCCTGCTCCTGACCCTGGTCGCGCCCATGGCGTTTGCCGACGACCTGTACCAGGTGGAAATGATCCTCGTCCGGCAGAATGCCGAGCCGCAGATCCTCAGCCGTGCCGCCCCGGAAGACTGGGCCGCCGGCGCTCAACACCTGAGCCCGGACAGCCAGCGCACCCCCTCTCTGGGTGCAATCGTCGAGAAGCTCAACGCCAGCGGCAACTACAGCGTGCTGCTGCACAAGGCCTGGCAGCAGACCCTGGGGGAAACCCCAGTCAAGGTCGCCCTCAGCGACGGGCCGGAACAGTTCGGCCAGTTCCCCATCGAAGGCACCCTGAACCTCAAGCTCGGGCGTTTCACCGATGTCGACGCGGACTTCTGGATCAATCAGATCGACAGCAATGGCCTGGTCACCCGCAGCGAACGCCTGAAACAGCAAAGCCACACCAAGAACGGTCAGCTCAACTACCTGGACAACGGCCATCTGGCCCTGCTGATCAAGATCACCTCGCTCACCGCACCGGCGCCGCGCCCCGCTCCAACTGAAATACCGGACTGATCGAAGTCCCTATGAACCCGCCCCTGACCAAACCCCTGGCCCCGTCCTGGGTCAACCGCTTCAAGGAACAAACCCTGGAACGCGGCCGGCGTTATGCCCTGGAAAAACGCGTGCGCATCGTCAGCGCCGCAGACAGCGCTATCACCGCCAGTTGCGAAGGCTCCAATGGCAATGTCTACCGGCAGAGCATCAACCTGCGCGAGTCGAGCAAGGGCAGCCTGTTGCTGATCGACACCCATTGCAGCTGCCCGGTACGCAGCAACTGCAAACATGTGGTCGCCGTCCTGCTGCAAGTGGAAGAAACCCTGGCCTTCCCGGCGGCGGCCAAGGACGCCGAACTGCTGGAGAAACTCTCTGCCGTGCTCGACAGTCGCCGCCCTGCCGCCCTGCCCCAGGTGCTGCTGGAGGATGTGCGCCCCGTGCCGCGCCTGTGGCTGGCCAGCATCGAGTTCAGCGCCTTCGAGCCGCGCAACGGCAAGATGCAGCGCTACATCCAGCACCGCGCCGCGCTGTCGTTCAACTACAAGGGCGAGTACGTCAGCGGCCAGAAGAATGCCGATGTGATCATCCGCCAGGAACATCAGAGCCTGCGCATCAAGCGCCAGCCAGAGCTGGAGCAAGGCTGGCGCGAACAATTGCGCAACCTGGGTTTCAAGATCGCCACCCGGCAGAGCAAGGCCCTGCCGGAAAGCGCCGGCGAACTGTTCGAGATGGTCAATGACAGCGCCTGGCTGACCTTCACCCTCAATGAGCTGCCCAAACTGCGCAGCCTGGGGTGGGAACTGCAGATCGATGAAGGCTTCGGCTTCGACCTGACCGCGGTGGACGATTGGTATGCCAGCGTCGACGAGGCTCCGGGCCGCGACTGGTTCGATCTGGAACTGGGGATCATCGTCAACGGCGAGCGCCTGAGCCTGCTACCGATCCTGCTCAACCTGATGCGCTCCCACACCGAGATCCTCAACCCGGAACGCCTGGCCAAGCGCCGCGACGACGAACTGATCCTGGTGAACATTCCCCACCGCCCCAACTCCTTGCACGGCCCGCTGCAAGTGGCCCTGCCCTATGGGCGCCTGAAGCCGGTGCTGGCCACTCTGGGGGAGTTCTACCTGCAGGAGCCCGGCGAAACCACCCTGCGCCTGAGCAGCGCCGACGCTACCCGCCTCAACCCGCTGCAGGACCTGCCGCTGCTGTGGGAAGGCGGCGAACACATTCGCACCTTCGCCCAACGCCTGCGGGACATCCGCGACTACTCAGCGCCAGCGCCGCAAGGCCTGAATGCCACCCTGCGCCCCTACCAGCTGGAGGGCCTGAGCTGGATGCAGTCCCTGCGCCAGCTGGAAGTGGGCGGCATCCTGGCCGACGACATGGGCCTGGGCAAGACCCTGCAGACCCTGGCGCACATCCTCAGCGAGAAGAATGCCGGGCGCCTGGACCGGCCGTGCATGGTGGTGATGCCCACCAGCCTGATTCCCAACTGGCTGGACGAGGCGGCGCACTTTACCCCGCAACTCAAGGTTCTGGCGCTGTATGGCGCGGGACGCAAGAAACACTTCGCGCAACTGGCCGACTACGACCTGCTGCTGACCACCTACGCGCTGTTGCCCAAGGATGTCGAACAGCTGGCCGCGCAACCCTTGCATGTGCTGATTCTCGATGAGGCGCAGTACATCAAGAACCCGTCGAGCAAGGCCGCCCAGGCCGCACGCGAACTCAACGCCCGACAGCGCCTGTGCCTGTCCGGCACGCCTTTGGAAAA
Source organism: Pseudomonas saponiphila (assembly GCF_900105185.1). NCBI lineage: Bacteria > Pseudomonadati > Pseudomonadota > Gammaproteobacteria > Pseudomonadales > Pseudomonadaceae > Pseudomonas > Pseudomonas saponiphila. The sequence continues at coordinate 4,349,660 of NZ_FNTJ01000001.1, forward strand.
CCATCTGGGGGAGCTCTGGTCACTGTTCCACTTCCTGTTGCCGGGCTGGCTTGGCGATGCCAAGAGCTTCAACCGCGACTACCGGGTGCCGATCGAAAAGCACGCCAGCGAAGTGCGCCTGCAACACCTCAACGGCCGGATCAAACCCTTCCTGCTGCGCCGCACCAAGGAGCAAGTGGCCACAGAGCTGCCGCCCAAGACCGAGATCATCCACTGGGTCGAACTCAACGAGGCGCAACGGGACGTCTACGAAACCATGCGCCTGGCCATGGACAAGAAAGTCCGCGACGAAATCACCCGCAAGGGCGTGGCCCGCAGCCAGATCATCATCCTTGAAGCCCTGCTCAAACTGCGCCAGGTGTGCTGCGACCTGCGCCTGGTCAATGACTCGCCCCCGGCGCGCGGCAGCTCCTCGGGCAAGCTGGACAGCCTGATGGAGATGCTTGAGGAGCTGTTTGAGGAAGGCCGACGCATTCTGCTGTTTTCCCAGTTCACCTCGATGCTGAGCCTGATCGAGGCCGAGCTGAAACGACGCAACATTGCCTATGCCCTGCTCACCGGCCAGACCCGGGATCGGCGCACGCCGGTACGGGATTTCCAGAGCGGCAAGCTGCAGATCTTCCTGATCAGCCTCAAGGCCGGCGGCGTAGGCCTGAATCTGACCGAGGCCGACACCGTGATCCACTACGATCCGTGGTGGAACCCGGCAACCGAGAGCCAGGCCACCGACCGCGCCTACCGTATTGGCCAGGAAAAGCCGGTATTCGTCTACAAGCTGATCGCCCGCGGCACTGTGGAAGAGAAGATCCAGCACCTGCAACAGGAGAAATCGGACCTGGCGGCAGGTGTGCTGGACGGGCGCAAGGCCGGCGACTGGAAGCTGCAGAGCGAAGACATCGAAGCCCTGTTCGCTCCGTTGCCGGACAAGAAAACCGGCCGCTGAGGCCGGTCAATCTGCGGGCACCGGGCGATTCGCGGTGCCGCGCCGAACCACCTCAATCGATCAACTGCGCGGCCTTTAGAGCCTCAAGAGCCGCAAGCCAGCGCGGGTCCTGCTTGTATTCCAGATGGGCGAACGCCTGACCGCGCATTCGGGCAAGACGTGGCGACGGCTGCACCTTCAAGCGCTGGGCGGCGCTCAGGGCCAACTCGGCTGCGGCGCGATCGTTGCACACCAGCCCCATGTCACAACCGGCCGTCAGGGCCGCCTCGATCCGGCTTGCCGCATCGCCGACGACATGGGCGCCGGCCATGGACAGGTCGTCACTGAAGATGACCCCGTCGAACTGCAACTCGCCACGCAGAATGTCCTGCAGCCAGCGTCGGGAGAAACCGGCCGGCTGCGGGTCGACCTGCGGATAGATGACATGGGCCGGCATCACTGCCGCCAACTGCTTGCTCAAGCGGGCGAACGGCAGCAGGTCCTTGGCGCGGATTTCGTCCAGGCTGCGCTCGTCATTGGGAATCGCTACATGGGAGTCGGCCTCGGCCCAGCCATGTCCGGGGAAATGCTTGCCGGTGGCCGCCATCCCGGCGCTGTTCATGCCGCGGATAAAGGCACCGGCCAACAGTGCCGCGCGCTGCGGATCGCCCTCGAAAGACCGGCTGCCCACCACCGCACTGCGCTGGTGATCGAGATCCAGGACCGGGGCAAAGCTCAGGTCCAGCCCCACCGCCAGGACCTCGGTGGCCATGATCCAGCCGCACTGCTCGGCCAGGTACTCGGCATTCGGGTTGTCGGCCAAGGCGCGCATCGCCGGCAGACGGACAAAGCCCTGACGCAATCGCTGCACCCGGCCACCTTCCTGATCCACCGCCAGCAGCAGGTCCGGGCGGATCGCCCGGATCGCCGCGCTCAGCTCGCGCACCTGGCGTGGGTGCTCGATATTCCGCGCAAAAATGATCAGCCCGCCCACCTGCGGCTGACGCAGGAGTTGGCGATCTTCAGCCGTCAGCCAGGTACCGGCGACGTCCACCATCAAGGAGCCTTGCAGGCCAGCGGTCATAACATTTCCTTAGATACGAATGCGCACGCCATCGACGATGGCTCCCGCATGACGCAGGACCAAGCCTCATCCGCGACGGACGCAAGCGGGCCAATCAACATCGATAAGGGGAAGGCACAGGGGTAAAAAAACAGAGTCGGCATGGGCGGCTAGCTTAGCGGATGCAAGCTGTCACGCCCACCCGTGAGGTCAAGCCTTGGCGACTGCCGGGGCTGATTTGCTGCGCGGCTTGAGCTGGGCGCTGGCCATGACTTCATCGGTGACCCCGGTTTCGGCACGCATGCCGGCAGCGAGGAACGGCACCATCAGTCGCATCACTTGCTCAATGGAGGTGTTGACCCCGAAATCGGTTTCGGCGATAGCCCGCAACGCCTTGATTCCGGACATGCTGAACGCCGCTGCACCGAGCATGAAATGCACGCGCCAGAACAGCTCGATGGGTGGAATACGTGGCGCCGCCTCATTGACCAGCAGCATGTAACGGCGGAACACCTTGCCGTACATGTCTTCCAGATAACGCCGCAAATGCCCCTGACTCTGGCTGAAGGCAAGCCCCAGCAGGCGCATGAAGATTGACAGGTCGTTGCCACTGCGTGGCTGCACCACCAGCGCCTGCTCGACAAGGATTTCCAGTAGTTCTTCCAGGCTCGGCTTACTGTCCGGCCTAGCCTGACGCCGCTCCAGCTCACGATCGAGACTGATGCAGAAAGGCCCGAGGAAGCGCGAGAACACCGCCTGGATCAGGGCCTTTTTGGAACCGAAATGATAGTTGACCGCTGCCAGGTTGACCCCGGCCTTGCTGGTAATCAGCCGCAACGAGGTTTCGGCAAAACCTTTTTCCGCGAACAACTGCTCGGCAGCATCGAGAATGCGTTCAACGGTTTCCGACTGGGCCATGGCTACTCCGCCTGACAAACACTTGTTTGAAACATACGTTTCAGGCTTATCAATGTCAAGCCTGCCAGCCTCTGCGAAGGCCGTCCGGGGCGCTATTTAATCATACCTGCCGCGGTCTGTAGCCAGCCTTGAGCAGTGGATGGCTACCCCGGAATGACAACCACCCGGCCGACCACGGCAAATGGAGGATTGCCAAGCAACGTTCACTGTATATAATCCCAGTCACTGTATAAAAAGACAGAGCGATCGACATGCTAAAACTGACGCCACGCCAAGCTGAGATTCTGGCTTTTATCAAACGCTGCCTTGAAGACAACGGCTATCCGCCAACACGCGCCGAGATCGCCCAGGAGCTGGGTTTCAAGTCGCCCAACGCCGCCGAAGAACACCTCAAGGCCCTGGCCCGCAAAGGCGCCATCGAGATGACCCCAGGGGCCTCTCGCGGCATCCGCATCCCTGGCTTCGAGGCCAAGACCGACGACTCGCTGCCCATCATCGGCCGCGTTGCCGCTGGCGCCCCCATCCTGGCCCAGCAGCACATTGAAGAGTCCTGCAACATCAACCCGACCTTCTTCCATCCTCGTGCCGACTATCTGCTTCGGGTCAACGGCATGAGCATGAAGGACATCGGCATCTTCGACGGCGACCTGCTGGCAGTGCATACCACCCGCGAGGCCCGTAACGGCCAGGTGGTGGTGGCACGCATCGGCGATGAAGTCACGGTCAAGCGCTTCAAGCGCGAAGGCAGCAAAGTCTGGCTGATTGCCGAAAACCCTGATTTCGCCCCTATCGAAGTCAACCTGAAAGATCAGGAACTGGTGATCGAAGGCTTGAGTGTCGGCGTCATTCGCCGCTAAAGGAGGCTCCATGCAGTTCCCCCATACACCACAGCAAGCCCAACTGCCGCTGTTTGAAGCGTTCCTGGCCCAGCCCTTGGCGCCTGCACTCAAAGAAGTGGTCGAGTCGCCCTGGAATAAAGATCCAGAGGCTTTCAGCGAACTGTCGTTACGCGGCGCCGCCGGGAACTGCCTGAACCTCCTGGCCCCCATTCTCAGGGAGTTGAGCCAGGAGCAGGACGCACGATGGCTGACCCTGATCGCCCCGCCCTCAAGCCTGACCCAAAGCTGGCTGCGGGATGCCGGCCTGAATCGCGAACGCATCCTGCTGCTTCACCCCCGGGGCTCTCAAAGCCCACAGCAACTGGCGTGCGAAGCCCTGCGCCTGGGGCGTAGCCACACGGTGGTCAGTTGGCTGAATCCACTGAGTGCCAGCGCACGGCAACAGCTGATCGGCGCCGCACGCACGGGAGATGCGCAAAGCCTGAATATTCGCCTGGGATAAACACCGGGAAGCCACTACACAATGCGCTTGAAAAGCACGAGGCTTCTCCAGGATTGAGAAGCCGAGATAAATATGACGAACAACCGGAAGAAAACCGATAAACGGGCTTAGTGAAGAACCCTCGGACCGTCTTCCTTGTCGATTTCACCCTCTACCAGGCGTCCGGCCATCTGCACACCGACGCTCAACATGGCCTTGGCCACCTCAACATGCTGACCTTGCAAAAAGGCTTTGGCATCCTCGGAGAAATCCAAAGTAACCAGAGAACCCTCGTCCTCAGCTCTGCGCAGCTCAATACGGCCGTCTGGCAACTCGACAATTTCTAGAAAGGACGTTGGCATAAAGGTCTGGTCTCCACGAAAGGCGGGGATTATATCAGTCATCGCCCCCGCCTCGCTCAGGATCTTGCACCAGACGTAGTACCCCTCAACAGATGTGAGCCCCTGCCCCGCTCAAGAAATGCGGCGCTCCAGCTCTCGAAACTCCATGCCTGCGGATTTCGGAGCACCGTGACCGGCCGTTTCGGTTGATCGTGACCGGTCATTTCGCTAACGCGTGACCGCTCATTTCGGTAGCAACGTGACCGATTTTCCGCCTGTTCCGAAACAGGTGGTCACGGCTTACCGAAATCGCCGGTCACGACTTAGCGAAAGCCTTCCCCTTCGTTGCGCATGACCTGATGCGCCGCCATCCTCGACCGATTTCGGGAGAGGAAGATGGCGGCGCCGCGAGTAGCCATGCGAAACATCAAAGAATGTCTGCGCCTCAAGTTTGAGGCCGGCTTGTCCCACGAGAAGATTGCCCGTGCCTTGCAGCTGTCCAAGGGCGTGGTTAGCAAGTACATCGCGGCGGCGCGGGTGGCCGGGCTGGACTGGCCGGCGCTGGTGGCCATGGACGAGGCCGCGCTGGCGGCCGCCTTGTTTGCACCGACGTCGACGAACAAGCCGCGCGGTGAGCGAGTGCTGCCCGATGTGCTGAGCATCCACCGCGAGTTGCGACGCAAGGGCGTGACCTTGCAGCTGCTGTGGGAGGAATATCTCGCCGCGCATGCGGGCCAGCCGACCTACCGCTACACCCAGTTCGTCGAGCACTACCGGCGCTACGCCCAGACGCTCAAACGTTCGATGCGTCAGCTGCACCGTGCGGGCGAGAAGCTATTCATCGACTATGCCGGGCCGACGCTGCCGGTGGTCGACCCGGCCACCGGCGAAGTGCGCCGGGCGCACATCTTCGTCGCCGCCCTGGGCGCCTCGAATTACACCTATGCCTGCGCGACGCCAGGCGAAACCCAGGTGGACTGGCTGACCTCGCTGGGCCAGGCTCTGACCTACTTTGGCGGCGTGCCGGAAATGGTTGTGCCGGACAATCCGCGCGCCCTGGTCGCCCAGCCGGATCGCTACGAGCCGGGCCTGAACCGGGCCACGCTGGAGTGCGCGCGTCATTACCAGACGGTGATCCTGCCGGCACGGCCACGCAAGCCTCAGGACAAGGCCAAGGCCGAGGTGGCGGTGCAGGTGGTCGAGCGCTGGATCATGGCGCGGCTGCGCCATCGGCAGTTCTTCAGCCTGCATGCGCTTAACCAGGCCATCGCCGAGCTGCTGGAGGATCTGAATCGGCGCCCGTTCAAGCGGCTCGATGGCTGCCGGCGCGACTGGTTCGAGCGCCTGGATCGCCCGGCCTTGCGAGCGCTGCCGGTGCATCCCTACGAGGTCGCCACCTTCAAGCGCTGCAAGGTCAGCATCGACTACCACATCGAGGTCAATGGCAGCTTCTACAGCGTGCCCTCCGCCCTGGCCCGGCAGAACGTGGACGTGCGACTGACGGCACACACCCTGGAAGTGCTGCATGGCAACCGGCGGGTGGCCAGCCACCTGCTGCTGGGGCGACGCGGCGCTTACAGTACCCAGCGCGAGCACATGCCCGCGGCGCACCAGGCGCATCGCGAATGGACGCCACAACGCCTGCTCGACTGGGGCGCGCGGATCGGCCCCTACACGCGCCAACTGATCGATCACCAACTGACCCACAAGCCGCACCCGGAGATGGGCTACCGCGCCTGCCTCGGCCTGCTCTCGCTGGCCCGGCGCTATGGCAATGCACGCCTGGAAGCCGCTGCCGAACGTGCCGTACACCTGCGCGCCTTCACCGGGCGCAGCGTGCGCAACCTGCTCCAGCAAGGCCTGGATCAACAGCCGCTGCCCCAGCGTGCCGCCGAAACGACCTTACCCGGCGACCACGAGAACGTCCGTGGCGCCGACTACTACCAACCCCCGCAACAGGAGCTGTTCGATGATGCCGCAACACACCCTGAATCAACTGCACCAGCTACGCCTGGACGGCATGGCCCGCGCCCTGGAAGAGCAATGGACGCTGCCGGCCAGCCACAGCCTGAGCTTCGATGAACGCCTCGGCCTACTGCTCGACCGCGAACTGGCCTGGCGTGACAACCAGCGCCTGGTACGGCTGCGCAAGAAGGCCAAGCTCAAGTACGCCAACGCCTGCCTGGAAGATCTCGACCGCCGCACCGGACGCGCCCTGGACGAGCGTCTGATCGCCACCCTGGCCAGTGGCGACTGGATCCGCCAGCAGCACAACCTGCTGCTGACCGGCCCGACCGGTGCCGGCAAAACCTGGCTGGCCTGCGCCCTGGGCAACCAGGCCTGCCGCCAGGGCTATAGCACCCTGTACCTGCGCACCCCGCGCCTGCTGGAACAACTGCGCATCGCTCATGGCGACGGCAGCTTCGGCCGTACCCTGCAACAGCTGGCAAAGGTCGACGTCCTGGTGCTGGACGACTGGGCGCTAGCCCCGCTGGAGGAAGGAGCCCGGCATGACCTGCTGGAGGTGATCGACGACCGCGCTGGCAGCCGCTCCACCATCCTGACGAGCCAACTGCCCATCGAGCACTGGCACGGCTGGATCAACGACCCGACCCTGGCCGATGCCATCCTCGACCGCCTGGTGCACAACGCCTACCGACTGACGATGAAAGGCGAGTCGCTGCGCCGAAAAAAAGCCGAGGAACAAGCCGCATCGTGACCGATGCGATTACAATCCAGAACCCGCGCAACCGGGGTGGAAGCACCGGTCACGTATTAGCGAAACGCTCGGTCACGTTCACCGAAATCCGCACCATGCCAGTCCACCTCAAAAATTCGGCTTGTATTCAAAACCCGCCGAAGCCTGGCTGTCGGAAAATGGTGTGATCGGCGACTTGTTCAAGCTCAACCGATTAACCAAGGAACCGGGAAACATCTGAATGGAGTTGTTGAAATGCTCCACATTCAGGTTGAACAGGGTAATGGCTCCGCCGATATTGCCTTCCTGCTCTGCAACCTCACGCATCAGGTTGCTCAACAGCGTGACGGACTTGAGGTCCGGATAGGCCTCAAACGCCAGGTTCAAGCCCCCCAACAGGGCTTTGCCACCCTCGTCGACCGATTTCAGGGCATCGCCATCGGCGGCAGATGGCAAGCTGTCAATGGCGCTACGCAAGCCAACGATCTTTTCCAGCAGTTGGCTCTCATAAGCCTGAAAACCCGCCACTTGCGGTTCCAGCAGATCCAGCACCTTGATTCGCTGCCGCTGGTAGGTCAGCACGTCCGACCAGGCTCGCTGGGCGCGGTTGTATGCACTGACAATCTTGTTGTAGTGCACATAAGCCAGAACGCCCAAGGCAATCGCAATGACCAACAACAACTCCATACCCTATTGCTCCATTTCATCAGCGACCTTCATCGGAAGGTCGAAATTGTTGTCATGCAACTCCGCCAGTTCATGCACCAGGGCCAGCACCGGAAACAGGCCAGGCAACTCCAGTCCACGTTTGATATTGGCGTAGAAGCCCGCTAAGTCCTCAAAGGTTCCCGGATCCTTGTAGGCCATGACCTCTGCGTCGTCGAAACTCAGGCACAGACGCCCCTCGCTGGAAAATTCCAGGTTCACCTTCTTCAACTGCCGGCAAAGCCTGAGCAGAAAAGCCAGGGTGGTGGGGGTCGCAAACTTGGCACAGGCCAGGTCATCACCGGTGAAAATGAAGTTTCTGTTGAAGTCATCAGAGGTGGTCTCGAAGACTCTAGGTCTTGTACGCTTTTTCCTCGGCAGATCACTGCACACCATCACACCAGTGACCCAAGGAAAATCCACCACCAGACTGAAACGATCAAAGCTCTCGTAAACCCGTTCACTTTCGCCATCGGATTTGGATTTGTAGTGGGCGTTCACATAACGCAAGTGGTGAAAAACAAAGGGCAACTGATGCCGCGAGCCCTGGTAGGTTCCCCCGGCGGAGTCCACGATGCGACGGCTATCGTTACCGCGCTCATAGTCCTCGAACTCACCGCTCAGTTGGGTGAAACGCTCTTCGGCCGTTCCACCCGGATCCCAAAGGCCATTACTGAGGAATGAACATTTACGAGCGATTCTCTCAGGCAACTCATCGAAAGCGGCTTTACGACTCATCCAGATGATCAGACTGGCAACGCCGAAGCACGCCGCAATGAACCACATCACCACCACGCCTGCCATGGCCGGGATCGCTGAAACAATCGCCAGCATCACCAGCACTAGGGGCTGGGCATGATCGAACTTCAATCCACCCTTGAAGGATTGGAGCCTGCCGATGACCTGCAATAGGTCGTCGTTGGTCCTGGCCCGCGCCACCTCGGCGTCGCAAGTGGCCAACAACCGCACCAGCTCGGCATCATGCTTGAAAAACTGCATCACGCTTCCTTGATCAATTCGAGGGATTCAGGCGCCTGTGGAGCGACAGCAGGAGCAACATGACCGTCGTGCAGCCGGGCCAACTGCTCTATCAACCCCAACAGCGGATACAGCTTCGGCAACTCGATGCCCGCCTCGATCCGCTCACGAAAGACCGCCAGATCACTCAGCGGCCCCGGATCGGCATGGACCATGATGTCTTCATTGTTGAAGCTCAGGCAGAGCCGTCCCTGGCCAGAGAACTCCAGATTGGCCCCATGAAGCTGACGCGAAAGCTCTAGCAGCAGATCCAGCGTTGCAGGCGTGGCGAAGTGTTCACAAGAGGCTGGGTCATTGCCGCGCAGCACAAAGGCCTGATTGAAATCCTCGCGATCGGTCTTGAAGGGCTGTCCCGACAGCTGTATTTCCAAGGGGCTGGATCGAAGCGCAATCTCTCTCACCCAGGGAAAATCCACCACCAGACTGTAGCGCTGGTAGTTCGTGTAAACCGTCTTGAGATCCCCGCCGGCCCCGCGCTCGCAACTGGAGATCACATATCGCAACTGGTGATACTCGAATGCCAGCGAATGTCGCTCTCCTCGATACACCCCCTGGAGCGAGTCCAGGATACGGCGCCGCTCACGCTCGCTGCCCCGCCGATAATCGGTGAACTCATTGTCCAGTCTCTTCAGGCGCCAGTCGGCGCTACTGTCGAATTCGCTCAAGCCGTTGCCAAGCATCATGCACTTGCGGGCAATGCTCGCCGCCAGATCAGTCGATACCCCAGAGATACCTTTGCTGACCCGATAGCTGAAGAAGCACAGAGCCACAAACACCCAGAACATCCCGCCCATGCCATCCATCAACAACGCCGCCGCGAGCGAAGCAAAAGCCAGCACCAGAAGCGTTATTGACTGCACATGATCGAACTCCAGGCCGCCAGGGAATACCTCCAGCCGATCGAGCACCTCAAGCAGGTCCGCCCTGGACTGAGCATTGATGACTCGCCTCTGGCAATCGCTCAGCAGGCGCACCAGCGCCTGGTCACGCAAGAAGAACAACATCCATCTTCCTTGATCAATTGAACGCGCCGCCCATCAAGCGACGCTCAGGCTCAACACTCGTTCAAGCCATCTCGAAAACGAATGGCCAGGGCCTTGAGATTCTGCCGCCAGCTCTCCAATTCTTCCCGACTCAGTTCCGGCTCCGGCTCTTGCTCGTCCAGATTGACCGCCACAATCAGCGGCTGGGTCACGTCACCCTTGGGCTTGTGCGGCGCTCTCGGCGGTTGAAACAGTTCGTTGTAAGCGCACAAGAGTTGCGCCAGCCAGGTCTGTGGACTCTGCGCCAGCTCCAGCAGTTCAGCCAGTTCGGGAATGGCAATGCTTTGCAGCACTTCACGATTAAGGATCTGCTCGACCCGGGCAGCACCGGCCTGTGGCAGCCGGTAGAACCCGGCGATCTCGTGGCACAGCCCCAACAAAGCACCGTAGAGATGGAACAGCACCGACTCGCGCCCCGCCTGGAGCAGCGCCTGGGCATTCATCGCCCGCCCCTCTTCAACCCGGGCCAGGGCTTCGAGCGCCAGGCCGGCAAAGTAGATTTTCTGATTGGTACGGGTATAGAGCTCGTGGGCCATGTAGGCAGCCTCCACTACAAGAAGAGAACCGGATGCGGACGGTACAGTTTCAAGGAACACTCCCGCGCACCGCAAGGCAAAAGAAAGGCCGCATGACTCCCAACGGAATCATGCGGCCCTGTACGACACTGCATCGAGGGGCAAGCCCCTCGACACAAACTGCGCTTAGCGCTTGTCTTCGACCTTCCAGGTGCCACCGTCGTAGAACGCGCGCCAGCCGGTAGGCTTGCCATCAACCTCGGTCTGCACGTACTGCTCCTTGGTCTTGCGGCTATAGCGCACCACCGCAGGGCGTCCCTCGGGATCCTTCTTCGGTGCTTCGCAGAGGAAGTGGTACTTCGGATCAATTTCGTCCTTGTGCGGGATCAACTCCAGCACCAACGGCGCTCGGGTTTCACGGTTTTTCGGGAACTGGCTGGCAGCCAGGAACAACCCCGAAGCACCGTCGCGCAGGATGTAGGTGTCGTTGACCTTCTCGCATTTCAGCTCAGGCATCTTCACCGGATCCATCTTCGGCGGCGCCGCGTCACCGCTTTTCAGCAGCTTGCGGGTGTTCTTGCAAGTGGCGTTGGTGCAACCGAAGAACTTGCCGAAACGACCGGTCTTGAGCTGCATCTCGCTGCCGCACTTGTCGCATTCCAGGCTCGGGCCTTCATAGCCCTTGATCCGGTAGCTGCCCTCTTCGATCTCGTAGCCGGCGCAATCCGGGTTGTTGCCGCAGATGTGCAGCTTGCGCTTTTCATCCAGCAGGTAAGCGTCCATCGCCGTGCTGCAGATCGGGCAACGGTGCTTGCCGCGCAAAACCAGGGATTCCGATTCACCCTCGTCGTCGGCGGCAATCTCGTCACCCGGCACCAGGTTGACGGTGGCCTTGCAACGCTCCTTGGGCGGCAGGCTGTAGCCCGAGCAACCGAGGAACACACCGGTGGACGCGGTACGAATCTGCATCGGCCGGCCACAGGTCTGGCAGGGAATATCGGTCATTACCGGCTGGTTGGCGCGCATGCCGCTTTCGGCGCCCTCGGCCACTTCGAGTTTCTTCTTGAAGTCGCCGTAGAACTCGTCAAGGACGTTCTTCCAGTCGCGCTCGCCCTGGGCCACGTCATCGAGGTTCTCTTCCATGCCGGCGGTGAAGCCGTAGTCCATCAGGTTGGAGAAACTTTCAGAGAGACGCTCGGTGACGATGTCACCCATCTTTTCCGAATAGAACCGACGGTTGTGCAGGGTGACGTAGCCACGGTCCTGAATGGTCGAAATGATCGCCGCATAGGTCGAAGGACGACCGATGCCGCGTTTTTCCATTTCCTTCACCAGGCTGGCTTCGGAGTAACGCGCCGGCGGCTTGGTGAAGTGCTGGCTCGGATCGAGCTTGATCAGCTTCAGTACTTCGCCCTGGGCCATTTCCGGCAGTACATCGTCGTCGCCCGGCTTGGCCATTTGCGGCATCACACGGGTGTAACCGTCGAACTTGAGGATACGGCCCTTGGCACGCAGCTCGAAGTCGCCAGCGGCAACACTGACGGTGGTGGAGAGGTATTGCGCCGGCAACATCTGGCAGGCGACGAACTGGCGCCAGATCAGCTCGTAGAGCCGCTCGGCATCACGTTCCATGCCCGACAGCTTGCTCGGATGGGTGTTGACGTCGGACGGACGAATCGCTTCGTGCGCCTCCTGGGCCCCTTCCTTGCTGCTGTAGACGTTGGGCGAGGCCGGCAGGTACTTGTTGCCGAACTCGTCTTCGATATAGGTCCGCGCCATCGCCACGGCATCAGCCGAGAGGTTGGTGGAGTCGGTACGCATGTAGGTGATGTAGCCGGCTTCATACAGACGCTGGGCCATCATCATGGTCTTCTTCACCCCGAAGCCCAGGCGGTTGCTCGCGGCCTGCTGCAGGGTGGAAGTGATGAACGGCGCCGACGGCTTGCTGCTGGTGGGCTTGTCTTCACGCTTGGCGACGCTGTAGGCCGAGGCCTTGAGCTTCTCCAGAGCAGCCATGGCCTGGGTTTCGTTGAGCGGCTTGAAGGCTTCACCGTTCTCGCGAGCCACCTCAAAGCGCACCTTCGAGCCCTTGGCGGTGCCCAGGTCGGCGTGAACTTCCCAGTACTCTTCCGGAATGAAGGCGCGAATCTCACGCTCGCGCTCCACCACCAGCTTCACGGCTACCGACTGCACACGACCGGCGGACAGGCCTCGGGCAATCTTCGCCCACAGCAGCGGCGAGACCATGTAGCCCACCACACGGTCAAGAAAGCGACGGGCCTGCTGAGCGTTGACCCGATGAATGTCCAGCTCGCCCGGCTGGGAGAAGGCTTCCTGGATGGCCTTCTTGGTGATTTCGTTGAACACCACGCGCTTGTAGCGGCTGTCATCACCGCCGATGGCTTCCCGCAGGTGCCAGGCGATGGCTTCCCCTTCGCGGTCCAAGTCCGTTGCGAGATAGATGGTGTCGGCATCCTTGGCAAGGCGGCGCAGCTCTTCGATGACCTTTTCCTTGCCAGGAAGGATTTCGTACTTGGCTTTCCAGCCGTGCTCGGGGTCCACGCCCATGCGCGACACCAGCTGCTTGCGCGCTTTTTCCTTCGGCGACAGGGCCGGGGCTTCGCCCGCAGCGGCCTTGCCACGCTTGGCGGCAGGTTCCTTGGCGGCACTGGCCGAACCGCTGGTGGGCAGGTCTCGGATATGGCCGATACTCGACTTCACCACGTATTGGTTGCCCAAGTACTTGTTGATGGTCTTGGCCTTAGCCGGGGATTCCACAATGACCAGCGATTTGCCCATGGATCGGAAAATTCCTGAATTCGAGAAGAGAAAGGCGGTTGGCGCCTGACGCGGCCCCGCTATATATAGTGGCAACAAGGTGAGGTCAAGCGCAGGGTGCTGCGCGACCGGCACTTATGCCGGTGAAAAAAGACTGGGTTCGGCCTGCACCAAAGCAAAGCGTGGGACCTGCTCGCCGTCAACTTCGACCGACTCCAGGAACATGCTCAAGGGTCGCACCCAAAAACCGTAATCCCCATACAGGGCTTGATAGAACACCACTTCTTCTTCCGTTTCCGAGTGCCGCGCCACGCTGAAAACGCGATACTGCGGCCCCTTGTAATGCTGATAGAGCCCGGGTTGTAACTGCATGCTCTGGCCCTCGTGCAATTCTTTGCAAAATAAAAACAAATAAACCCGCAGAAAAACAAAAACCGGGGCACAGGGCCCCGGCTTCCATCCACCCAACGCTTAAACGCGTTCGAAGACGGTCGAGATGCCCTGGCCAAGGCCGATGCACATGGTGGACACACCGAAGGTGCCGCCATTCTGCTTCATGACGTTGAGCAGGGTCCCGGAGATACGCGCGCCGGAGCAACCGAACGGATGACCCAGGGCGATCGCGCCGCCGTGCAGGTTAACCTTCTCGTTCATCTTGTCGAGCACTTTCAGATCTTTCAGCACTGGCAGGGCCTGTGCGGCGAAAGCTTCGTTGAGCTCGAAGAAGTCGATGTCGTTAATGCCCAGGCCAGCGCGCTTCAGGGCTTTCTGCGTGGCCGGTACTGGACCATAGCCCATGATCGCCGGATCCACACCCGCCACGGCCATGGAACGGATCACCGCCATCGGCTGAATGCCCAGGTCCTGGGCCCGCTGGGCCGACATCACGATCATGCACGAGGCACCGTCGGTGATCTGCGACGAAGTACCGGCCGTCACGGTGCCGCCCTTGGGGTTGAACGCCGGCTTCAAGGCCGCCAGGCTTTCCAGGGTGGTTTCGGGACGAATGGTTTCGTCGTAGTCGAACAGTTTCAGGAAACCGTTCTCGTCATAGCCCTGCATCGGGATGATTTCATCCTTGAACTTGCCTTCCACGGTCGCCTTGTGGGCGAGCTGATGGGAACGCAAGCCAAAGGCGTCCTGCTGTTCGCGGGTGATGCCATGCATCTTGCCCAGCATTTCGGCAGTCAGGCCCATCATGCCCGAGGCTTTCGCCGCGTACAGGGACATGTGCGGGTTCGGATCGACACCGTGCATCATGCTCACGTGACCCATGTGCTCGACGCCGCCCACAACGAATACGTCACCGTTGCCGGTCATGATCGCCTGCGCTGCGGTGTGCAGCGCACTCATGGACGAACCGCACAGACGGCTGACGGTCTGGCCGGCCGAAGTGTGGGGGATCTGGGTCATCAGCGACGCCATGCGCGCGATGTTCCAACCTTGTTCCAGGGTCTGGTTGACGCAGCCCCAGATCACGTCCTCGACTTCCGCCGGGTCGACCTTGGTGTTGCGCTCCAGCAGTTTGCTGATCAGGTGCGCCGACATGTCTTCGGCGCGGGTGTTGCGGTGCATGCCGCCCTTGGAGCGGCCCATCGGAGTACGACCGAAGTCGACAATCACGACGTCTCTAGGATTCAAGCTCATATGTTCACTCTCGCTCTAGTGTGGGCGCTTAACCGAAGAAGCTCTGGCCGTTCTTGGCCATTTCACGCAGCTTCGCGGTGGGGTGGTACAGCGCGCCCAGATCGGCGTACTGGTCGGCCAGGGCAACGAACTCGGCAACACCGATGGAATCGATGTAGCGCAGCGCACCGCCACGGAATGGAGGGAAACCAATACCGTAGACCAGGCCCATGTCAGCTTCGGCAGCGGTTTCGACGATGCCGTCTTCCAGGCAACGAACGGTTTCCAGGCACAGCGGGACCATCATCCAGTTGATGATGTCTTCGTCGGTGACTTCACGCTGCTCGTAGACGATCGGCTTGAGCACTTCCAGCACCGATGGATCGGCGACCTTCTTCTGCTTGCCCTTCTTGTCGGTTTCGTAGGCGTAGAAGCCCTTGCCGTTCTTCTGGCCCAGGCGCTTGGCTTCGTAAAGCACGTCCACCGCCGAACGACGGTCGTCCTTCATACGATCCGGGAAACCTTCGGCCATGACGTCACGACCGTGGTGGCCGGTGTCGATGCCGACCACGTCCATCAGGTACGCCGGGCCCATTGGCCAGCCGAACTTTTCCATGATCTTGTCGATGCGCACGAAATCCACACCGGCACTGACCAGCTTGGCGAAGCCGCCGAAATACGGGAACAGCACGCGGTTGACCAAGAAGCCCGGGCAGTCGTTGACCACGATCGGGTTCTTGCCCATTTTCTTGGCGTAGGCAACGGTGGTGGCAACGGCCAGCTCGCTGGACTTCTCGCCACGGATCACTTCCACCAGCGGCATCATGTGTACCGGGTTGAAGAAGTGCATGCCGACGAAGTTTTCCGGACGCTTGAGGGCCTTGGCCAGCAGGCTGATGGAGATGGTCGAAGTGTTGGACGCCAAGATGGTGTCTTCCTTGACCTGAGCTTCCACTTCGGCCAGCACGATCTGCTTGACCTTGGGGTTCTCGACCACGGCTTCGACCACCAGGTCGACGTTGCCGAAATCACCGTAGGACAGGGTCGGACGAATGCCGTTGAGCACTTCAGCCATCTTCGCGGCGGTCATGCGACCTTTATCAACGCGGCCTACCAGCAGTTTCGCGGCTTCCGCCAGCCCCTGCTCGATACCGTGCTCGTTGATGTCCTTCATCAGGATCGGCGTGCCTTTGGACGCCGATTGGTAGGCGATACCGCCACCCATGATGCCGGCGCCGAGTACGGCGGCCTGCTTCACGTCCTTGGCGATCTCGTCGTAGGCCTTGGCCTTTCTCTTCAGTTCCTGATCGTTCAGGAACAAGCCGATCAGGCTTTGTGCGGCCGAAGTCTTGGCCAGCTTGACGAAACCGGCAGCTTCCACTTCCAGGGCTTTGTCGCGACCGAAGTTGGCCGCTTTCTGGATGGTCTTGATCGCTTCGACCGGTGCCGGGTAGTTCGGGCCGGCCTGGCCAGCCACGAAACCCTTGGCGGTTTCGAACGCCATCATCTGCTCAATGGCGTTGAGCTTGAGTTTTTCCAGCTTCGGCTGACGCTTGGCCTTGTAGTCGAACTCGCCGGAAATGGCGCGCTTGACCAGGGCCAGAGCGGCATCCTTGAGTTTCTCGGGGGCAACCACAGCGTCAACGGCACCGACTTTCAGCGCGTCTTCGGCACGGTTTTCCTTGCCGGCGGCGATCCACTCGATGGCGTTGTCGGCACCGATCAGGCGCGGCAGGCGCACAGTGCCGCCGAAGCCCGGGTAGATGCCCAGCTTGACTTCCGGCAGGCCGATCTTGGCGCTGGCGGCCATGACGCGGTAATCCGCTGCCAGGCACATTTCCAGGCCACCGCCCAGGGCGATGCCATTGATCGCGGCAACGGTTGGCACGTTGAGGTCTTCGAAATCGCTGAAGATCTTGTTGGCTTCGAGGTTGCCAGCCACCAGCTCGGCATCCGGCAGCTTGAAGTTATCGACAAACTCGGTGATGTCGGCGCCGACGATGAACACGTCCTTGCCACTGCTGACGATCACGCCTTTGATCGAAGCATCTGCCTTGATGGTGTCAACAGCCTGACGCAGTTCGTTCAGGGTTAGACGGTTGAACTTGTTGACGGACTCACCCTTGAGGTCGAAATTCAATTCGACGATGCCACTTTCAAGAGCCTTAACCGTGATGGCTTTACCTTCGTAAATCATCAACTGATCTCCACGATATGGAAGCTGAACAGTACACGTCGGACGCTGACTTCTGGCTTGGCACTAACGTCACCGTCGATGCTAACGCCATTCCGCCAGGCACACCCGCCAACGCGATAGTCGGGATTCTGTACAGAGCTGCCTGCGATGCAAACGCTCATTTCATACGCCCGTTTGATTTGGGTACGCCACATTCAGGGAAAATCCGACAATTGTCAATCGTACAAAACACTGTTTGAAACGCGACTTTGCGGTCACTTCATCGTTCCCCGGACCTTCAACACGGCCCCGCATTCAAGGCCATTCATAGGATCAATATTTAGAAAAATCTCCCTAAATCCCCCGGCCTCCAGGAGCAAGTGCGACTAAGCTGGGGATATATCTGAAGAAATGACCAGAAAACATTTATCGAATAAAGCCACTGCCCAGACAGCAAAAAGCCACCCGAAGGTGGCTCCAACTCGATTACCGGCCTGCCTGGCCATCCCGCCCGATGTTGAGTCGGGCTTTTTATTGCCCGGCGCCCAGCACTGGACGCGCTCCTCGAAGGCCTCAGGCCAAGGCCTTGAGCACCGAGGCGATGCTCTCCAGCACACTGACCTCGCCACGCTCGTTCCAGTACAGGGCAATCAGTTGCTTGTCCGCTTCAACCTTGAACACTCCGGATGGCAACGCTTGCAGGTGCTGGAGCAACAACTCGTCGACACAAGGCTCACGCCATTGATTGACCCAGCAACCGGGGGCTGTCTGCCAGTAACTCCAGCAGGCCGATTGCGCGCTGCGCCGCGGGCGGTGGTACTGCGGGCACGGATTGGGGGGCTCCTGCCCCAGCCAGTGCGGCCACTCCTGAGGCGCCAGCTGCATGGCCAGGCCCATACGCCGCGCCTCCATGCGCAAGGCGATCAGGCCGCTCTGGCGACGCGAGGGACGCAACCACGCCAGCGGACTCAGAACCACCGCAAGGATTGACACCACTATCCAGACCGTCATATCAGTACTCTCGATTTTTTGATGAGCGGGGCCTGGGCGAAACCAACCCGCTTGAAAGCAGCCATACTTGAAGCTATTGCAATCCTCAGGAGGAGCACCTCATGTCCTACCACCATATTCTGGTCGCCGTAGATCTAACCGAAGAGTGCGATCCTGTTATCCACCGCGCTCGCGAGCTGTCGGTGAGCAGTGGTGCCAAGCTGTCCCTGGTGCATATCGTCGAACCCATGGCCATGGCCTTCGGCGGCGATGTGCCCATGGACCTCTCGCAGCTGCAGCAGCAACAGTTCGACCAGGCCAGGGAGCGCCTGGACCGGCTGATCCACAAGTACCCGGAGCTGACCAAGGAATACAGCCACCTGACTTATGGACAGCCGCGCCAGGAGATTCACCATCTGGCCAAGGAACAGGCATGCGACCTGATCGTGGTCGGCAGCCATGGCCGCCACGGCCTGGCGCTGTTACTGGGTTCCACCGCCAATGACGTTCTCCACGGCGCGCCTTGTGACGTGCTGGCAGTGCACCTGGCCAAGCGCTGAACACCACCGCCGACACGCCTGCAGCCTCGACAAAAAGCCCGACTCTGAAGTCGGGCTTTTTTGTTACTCAGCGGTCATTCAGGCATCCAGCTCGGCCCAGCGCTCGACCATCTGCTCCAGCTCGGCATTCAACTGCTCCAACCGGGCGATGACCGCAGCGGTTTCCGCCACCGGGCGCTGATAGAAACCGGCATCGGCCATTTCCGCCTCGACCCCGGCAATCTGCTGCTCCATCGCTTCGATCTGCCCCGGCAACGCCTCAAGCTCGCGCTGCAGCTTGTAGCTGAGCTTCTTCTTCGCCGCCGGAGCCTCCTGAGCAGGGGCCGGCGCCGCGGCTTGCACCGGCGCAACCACGGCAGAATTCAGCTCGGCCTTGCCGGACTTGTTCTCGGTCACGCCCAGCAACCGTGGCGAACCGCCCTGACGCAGCCAATCCTGATAACCGCCCACGTACTCGCGAACCTTGCCTTCGCCTTCAAAGACCAGGGTGCTGGTCACCACGTTATCGAGGAATGCCCGGTCGTGGCTGACCATCAGCACCGTGCCCTGGAAGGTCAGCAGCACTTCCTCCAGCAGTTCGAGGGTTTCCACATCCAGGTCGTTGGTCGGTTCGTCGAGCACCAGCAGGTTGGCCGGCTTGCTGAACAACTTGGCCAGCAACAGGCGGGCACGCTCACCACCGGACAGGGCCTTGACTGGCGTACGAGCACGTTGCGGACTGAACAGGAAATCACCGAGATAGCTCAGCACGTGACGGCTCTGGCCATCGATCTCGATGAAGTCGCGACCTTCGGCAACGTTGTCGATCACGGTCTTTTCCAGGTCCAACTGGTGGCGCAACTGGTCGAAGTAGGCCACGTCGATCCGCGTCCCCTCTTCCACCTTGCCGCTGCTGGGCACCAGGCCACCAAGCATCAGCTTGAGCAAGGTGGTCTTGCCGGTGCCGTTGGCGCCCAGAAGACCGATTCGGTCGCCGCGCTGCAGGACCATGGAGAAGTCCTTGACCAGGAACGGACCATCCGGGTGAGCGAAGCTGACGTTCTCCAGCACCATCACCTGCTTACCGGATTTGTCTGCGGTTTCCAGCTGGATATTGGCCTTGCCGGTACGCTCGCGGCGCTCACTGCGCTCCACGCGCAGCGCCTTGAGCGCACGCACGCGGCCTTCGTTACGGGTACGCCGGGCCTTGATGCCCTGGCGAATCCACACTTCTTCCTGGGCCAGACGCTTGTCGAACAGCGCGTTGGCGGTTTCTTCCGCCGCCAGCATGGCTTCCTTGTGCACCAGGAAGCTGGCGTAGTCGCCGTTCCAGTCGATCAGGCCGCCACGATCCAGTTCGAGGATGCGGGTGGCCAGGTTCTGCAGGAAGGAACGGTCGTGGGTAATAAAGAGGACGGCGCCCTGGAAATCCTTCAGCGCCTCTTCCAGCCAGGCAATGGCGCCGATGTCCAGGTGGTTGGTCGGCTCGTCGAGCAGCAGCAGGTCCGGCTCGGACACCAGGGCCTGGGCCAGCAGCACGCGACGACGCCAGCCACCGGACAACTCGGCGAGGGTCTTGTCGGCCGGCAACTGCAAACGGCTCAGGGTGCTATCCACCAATTGCTGCAGGCGCCAGCCGTCACGGGCTTCGAGGTCGTGCTGGACGTGCATCAGTTTTTCCAGATCAGCGTCGGTGACGATGTTCTGGCTCAGGTGGTGGTACTGGGCCAGCAGCTCGCCGACACCGTCCAGGCCCTGGGCAACCACGTCGAATACGGTCCGCTCGTCGGCCACCGGCAATTCCTGGGGCAACTCGCCGATCTTCAGACCGGGTGTGCGCCATACGGAGCCGTCGTCGGGCTTCTGATCGCCCTTGACCAGCTTCATCATGCTGGATTTGCCAGTACCGTTACGGCCGATGATGCACACCCGCTCACCACGGGCGATCTGCCAGGACACCTTGTCCAACAACGGCATGGCGCCGAAAGCAAGGGACACATCGCTGAATTTGAGCAGGGTCATGTTCTTCTCCAAAAACCGGGCGCGCATTCTACCTGACTTGAGCCCGCATAAGGCCGGCTATTTCGCCGCCGGCCACCGCCGAGACACTTTTGTTGCCAACTGATGCCGAGGGTTCGGCAAAGCTTTCACCGGTTGCTGGCAAAAGGCTAAGCTAGTGAGCAATCAGTGTTGGCCTTGTCGGCACTTGTCATGATTTCTCTGCCCGGATGTCTCATGCGCAGTCGCCTTTTCAGTGTTTTATCTTGCCTGCTTCTCACCGCCGCAGCCGTCCAATCCGCCCAGGCGGCAGACCTGACTCTACAACGCCAGTATTACGATGAAGCCAAGCGCGCCCTGGCCAAGGGTGATTCCGGCCCCTACTTCCGTTACGCCGATGCGCTGCGCGACTACCCGCTGGAACCCTACCTGGCCTATGACGAGCTGACCGCCCGGCTGAAATCCGCCAGCAACGCCGAGATCGAGAAGTTCCTCGCCGAACATGGCGACCTGCCCCAGGCCAACTGGATGAAACTGCGCTGGTTGCGCTGGCTGGCCGAACGCGGCGATTGGGCGACCTTCACCAAGTACTACGACCCTAAACTGAATTTCACCGAGCTGGACTGCCTCAACGGCCAGTACCAGCTGGGCCACAATCTCAAGGCAGAAGGCTACGCCGCCACCGAAAAGCTCTGGCTGACCGGCAAATCCCAACCGGCCGCTTGTGACGCCTTGTTCGCGCAATGGGCCGCCGAAGGCCAACTGACCGAACAAAAACGCTGGCAACGGGCCAAACTGGCCGCCGAGGCGCGCAACTATCCACTGGCCAACAGCCTGGTGAAAAGCATGACCACACTTGCGCCTCAGGGTCGCCTGCTGGTCGATGTGGCGCAAAAACCCGAACTGCTGAGCCAGCCCTCGCGCTTCCAGCCGACCGATGAGGCCATGTCCGATGTGGTCGGCCTAGGCCTGCGCCGGCTGGCACGCCAGGACCCGGACAAGGCCATGGCCCTGCTGGACGGCTATGCCAGCAGCATGCACTTCTCCCGTGACGAAAAAGTGGCGATTGCCCGTGAAATCGGCCTGACCCTGGCCCGGCGCTTCGACAGCCGCGCCCTGGACGTGATGACCAAGTACGACCCGGAGCTGCGCGACAACACCGTGTCCGAATGGCGCCTGCGCCTGCTGTTGCGCCTGGCACGCTGGGAGGATGCCTATCAGTTGACCCGCAAGCTGCCTCAGGACCTGGCCACCACCAACCGCTGGCGCTACTGGCAGGCTCGCAGCCTGGAACTGGCCCAACCGCAAAACCCTCAGGCCCAGGTGCTGTTCAAGGGGCTGGCCCGGGAGCGGGACTTCTATGGCTTCCTTGCCGCCGATCACGCCAAGGCTCCCTATCAGTTGAACAACCAACCGCTGATGCTGAGCCAGGCGATCATCAACAAAGTCCGCAATACCCCGGGCGTGCGCCGCGCCCTGGAGTTTCATGCCCGAGGCCAGATCGTCGACGGACGCCGCGAGTGGTACCACGTCAGTCGGCACTTCAACCGCGACGAGATGGTGGCCCAGGCCAGACTAGCCTACGACCTGAAATGGTACTTCCCGGCCATCCGCACCATCAGCCAGGCCCAATACTGGGATGACCTGGACATCCGTTTCCCAATGGCCCACCGCGACACCCTGGTGCGCGAAGCCAAGGTCCGCGGCCTGCATTCCAGCTGGGTGTTCGCCATCACCCGCCAGGAAAGCGCCTTCATGGACGACGCCCGCTCCCACGTCGGCGCCAGCGGCCTGATGCAACTGATGCCCGGCACCGCCAAGGAAACCGCGCGCAAGTTCAGCATCCCCCTGGCCTCGCCCCAGCAGGTGCTCGACCCGGACAAGAACATCCAACTGGGCGCCGCCTACCTGAGCCAGGTGCACAGCCAGTTCAACGGCAACCGGGTGCTGGCCTCGGCGGCCTACAACGCCGGTCCCGGGCGGGTACGCCAATGGCTCAAGGGCGCCGATCACCTGAGTTTCGATGTGTGGGTGGAAAGCATCCCCTTCGACGAAACCCGCCAGTACGTCCAGAACGTGCTGTCGTACTCGGTGATCTATGGCCAGAAGCTCAACTCACCGCAGCCGCTGGTGGACTGGCATGAGCGCTACTTCGACGACCAGTGAAACCCGGCACTCCACAAGCCCGCAGCGATGCGGGCTTTTTATTGGGCCCTCACCTACCGCAGCAGCTGGCTTGCCAGCGACGAAGCCTTCGCGCTCGGCGCCAGGCTGATGGGCACTTTCGCCGGCAAGCCGGCTCCTACACAGAGACCGGCGGGCCATCGCTGAATTGCAGGGCCGCCAGTCGCGCATACAGCGGACTGTTGGCGATCAGTTGCTGATGAGTCCCCACCGCCACCAGCTTGCCCTGTTCCATCACTGCAATGCGGTCGGCATTCTTCACCGTGGCCAGGCGATGGGCGATCACCAGAGTGGTGCGGTCCTTCATCAGGCTGGGCAAAGCCTGCTGGATCAGATGCTCGCTCTGCGCATCCAGGGCGCTGGTGGCCTCATCCAGCAACAGGATCGGCGCGTCCACCAACAGCGCCCGGGCTATGGCCAGGCGTTGCCGCTGGCCGCCGGAGAGCCCCATGCCGCCATCTCCCAGATGGGTTCGGTAACCATCGGGCATCTGCTCGATGAACTCGTGGGCATAGGCGATCCTCGCCGCCTCCTGAACCTCAGCCAGGGTCGCGCCAGGCATGCCGTAGCGGATGTTCTCTTCGATGCTGCCGTAGAACAGCGCCGGGTTCTGCGACACCAGGGCAAAACAGCGGCGCAGATCCTGCGGGTCGAGCTGGGTCAGGGGGACGCCGTCCAGCAGTATCCGCCCCCGCTGTGGATCGTAGAAACGCAGCAACAGGTCATAGAGCGTGGATTTGCCCGCTCCCGAAGGTCCTACCAGTGCCAGGGTTTCCCCGGCGCGCACCGTCAGCGTCAAACCGTCGACAGCATAGCGATCAGGCCGCGACGGGTAGGCGAACCCCAGGTCCTCCAGTTGCAGATCACCGCGCACCTGCGCCGGCAGGCTCACCAGTCCGCTGTCGGGCGGCTGGATGCTGCTGTCCGCGCGCAGCAATTCGGCAATGCGTTCCGCCGCCCCCGCGGCCCGCTGCAACTCGCCAATCACTTCACTCAAGGTGCCGAAGGCACTGCCGACGATCAGGCTGTAGAAGACGAACGCCGCCAGTTCACCGCCGGAAATGCGCCCGGCAATGACATCCATGCCACCGACCCAGAGCATCACTCCCACCGCCCCCAGGACCAGGACAATCACCAGGGTAATCAGCCAGGCGCGCTGGACGATGCGCTTGCGCGCCGTATCGAAGGCCTCCTCCACCGTCACGGCGAAACGCTGTTCGTCCTGGATCTGGTGGTTATAGGCCTGGACCGTCTTGATCTGGCCCAGGGTTTCCGAGACGTAGCTGCCAACATCGGCGATCCGGTCCTGGCTCAGGCGCGACAGACTGCGGACCCGGCGACCGAAAATCAGAATCGGCGCCAGCACCAGCGGCAAGGCCACCACCACGATACTGGTGAGCTTGGGGTTGGTGACAAACAGCAAGACAATGCCCCCCAGCACCATCAGCGCATTGCGCAGGAACAACGACAGCGAGGAGCCGATCACCGACTGCAGCAAGGTGGTGTCAGCCGTCAGTCGCGACTGGATCTCCGAGCTGCGATTGTTCTCGTAAAACCCGGGGTGCAGGTAGATCAGGTGATTGAACACCTGGCGCCGGATGTCCGCCACACAGCGCTCGCCGATCCACGACACCAGGTAGAAACGCACAAAGGTGCCTACCGCCAGGGCCAGGACCAGCAGCAGGAACAAGCCAATGGATTGATTCAGCAAATGCGGCGACTGGGTCATGAAGCCCTGGTCCACCAGCAGACGGATGCCCTGCCCCATGGACAGGGTGATGCCGGCAGTGACAATCAAGGCCAGCAAGGCGCCCAGCGCCTGCCAACGGTAGGGAGCGATAAAGCGGCTGGCCAGATGCAGCGCCCGGCGGTGACGAGAAGAGAGCATGCAGTTCATCCATTGACGCACCGGCGACTGATCCGCTGCAGCGGCGGCAACGAGATGAATTCGCAGGAACTTTGCTAAATCACAATGAGTCAGGTTGATTATGACCGCTGACACTAGAGCCTAGAGATTATCGGTCTAATCTGTGGCTGGCACTCCCTGGGCATTTCTGGTGGAGTGAAGTGGCCGGGTCAGTCCTCGTGGCGGTCTGTAACAGCTTGGTCACCCGGCGATTCTAAAGTAAGCACACAACCTGATGAGGAGACAGGCCATGTCCTTGCAACACAGCAGCAATGACAAGATTCAAGTGATCCGTACCCAGCCAAACCAGTCTCTAGGGTGTGCCATCATCGACGCTCAGGGTCGCGAAGTACCTATTACTGAAGACATGATCCAGAACGCCTGCCGCGAACTGGAAAAGCGACTGGTCAAGCCTGCTCGGCAAGATTGACACATAGCCTCACGTCCTCTTGACCCGGCCTTGTGGCCGGGTTTTTTATGCCCGCGCTTCAGGCTGCGAACGGGCTCAGACCGGATCGGCGCCCAGGGCCCGGACGATCCGGCTCAGCATCGGCGACTCCCCTTGAATCCGCACTTGCAGGCCATCAATTTCGCGGCGCTCCGGGTAATGCTTGCGCAGGCCATCGAAGGCAGTGCGCTGCCGGGCGACATCGTCCACCAGGCTGCGGCGAAAATCCGCATCATCACGGCGCGGGTCGTACACCGCCCGGCAGATCATCGCCAGGGCCCAGGCCGGGTCAGCATTGGTATTGAGGCTCACTTGCGGCACCCAGGGCGCCGGCAGCAAGCTGGCCAGGCTGACCTGCTCGGCCTGCCCCAGGAAACGGCAATAGGCCTGGTAGATCTGCGCCGTGCCACGCTGCTTGCCGTCCAGGCTGTAACCGGCGATGTGCGGCGTGGCCAGCACGCACAGGTCCGCCAGTTCGCGATCCACGGTCGGCTCCTCCTCCCAGACATCCAGCACCGCCTGCAAATCCTCACGCTGCAGCAGTACTTCACGCAGCGCCCGGTTATCCACCACCGGACCGCGGGCGGCATTGATCAGCCAGGTGCCCTGCTTGAGCCGGTCGAGGCGTTGCCGATCCAGCAGGTGCCAGGTGGCATGCTCGCCGTGGCGGGTCAGCGGGGTATGCAAGCTGATGACGTCGCATCGTTCGATCAGTTGCTCCAGGCTGACATAGTCACCGCCTTCTGCCGCCTGACGTTGCGGATCACAGACCAGCACCTGCCAACCCAGGCCGCGCAGGACCTTGATCAGGCGCCCGCCAACTTCACCGGCCCCCACTACGCCATAACAGCGTTGCGCCAGGTCCGCGCCTTCGATCTCGGCCAGGGTCAACAGGCTGCCCAGCACATAGTCCACCACGCCCCGGGCATTGCAGCCCGGGGCACTGGACCAGGTGATACCGGCCTGTTGGAAGTAATCCAGGTCCAGGTGATCGGTGCCAATGGTGCAGGTGCCGACAAACCGCACCGGAGTGCCTTCCAGCAGTTGACGATCGACCTGGGTCACCGAGCGCACCAGCAGCACGTCAGCCTGCTCCACGGCAGCCCGATCGATGGCGCGCCCGGGAAAACGCCGAATCTCGCCAAATTCGGCAAAGAACTCTTCGATCAGGGGAATATTTTCATCGGCAACAATCAACATGGCAGGCTCCTCGTGCGGAGCCGCAGTTTAGGCGCAGATGCCAGGGCGAGCCAGCACCGCTTGAAGTCCAGCGCCCGTTTGCAGCGCTGGCACCCTTACAAATCCACAACACTGGATTTTTTCCTGACCACGGTGCCAGCGCGTAGAATGCTGCGTCCTGCGCAACACCACCTATGGACGCAACGCCCCGTGAATTCCGTGACCGACACTCCCACCGCCACTACCATCAGCCGCCCTGCACGGGTTGGTCGCGAACTGCACGACCTGCTGGTCCTGGCCCTGCCCATCATGATTGCCCAGGTGGCCACCACTGCCATGGGCTTTGTCGACGCGGTGATGGCCGGCCGGGTCAGCTCGCGGGACCTGGCGGCCGTGGCCCTAGGCAACTCGATCTGGATTCCGGTGTTCCTGCTGATGACCGGCACCCTGCTGGCCACCACGCCCAAGGTGGCCCAGCGCTTTGGCGCCGGCAAGCTGCACGAGATCGGCCCGGTGGTGCGCCAGGCCCTGTGGCTGGCCGTGGTGGCCGGGATCTCGGCGACACTGATGCTGGTCAGCGCCGAACCGATCCTGCACCTGATGAACGTCGACCCCGAACTGATCAAGCCCTGCATGGGCTATCTGCACGGCATCGCCAGCGGCCTGCCGGCGGTGGCGCTGTACTACGTGCTGCGCTGCCTGAGCGACGGCCTGGGACGCACGGTGCCGAGCATGGTCATCGGCCTGGGTGGCCTGGCCCTGAACATCCCCATCAACTACATCTTCATCTATGGCCACTTCGGCGTGCCGGCCATGGGTGGCGTGGGCTGTGGCTGGGCCACGGCCATCGTCATGTGGGCCATGATGCTGGGCATGGCCGGCTGGATTGGCTGGGCGAAGGCCTATCGCAAGATCCAGCTGTTCAGCCAGTTCGACTGGCCGCAAGGGGCAGTGATCGGTCGCCTGCTCAGCGTCGGCCTGCCCATCGGTATTGCGGTATTCGCCGAGTCGAGCATCTTCGCGGTGATCGCCCTGTTGATCGGCAGCCTGGGTGCCACGGTAGTGGCCGGACACCAGATCGCCCTCAACGTCAGCGCCCTGATGTTCATGATCCCCTACTCCCTGGCCATGGCCGTAACGGTGCGGGTCGGCCAGTCTCTGGGCCGTCAGCAACCGCGCGACGCACGCTTCAGCGCCGGGGTCGGCATGGGCGCGGCACTGGCCTACGCCTGCCTGTCGGCAAGCCTGATGTACCTGCTGCGCGAACCCATCGCCTCGATCTACACCAACGACCCGCTGGTGATCCAGGTCGCCTCGATGCTCATCGTCTACTCGGCATTGTTCCAGTTCTCCGACGGCATCCAGGTCACCGCCGCCGGCGCGCTACGGGGTTATCAGGACACCCGGGTGACCATGATCCTGACCCTGTTCGCTTATTGGGGCATCGGCTTGCCGGTCGGCTACGCCCTGGGCCTGACCGACTGGTTCGGCCCGGCGCGTGGCCCGAGCGGCCTGTGGGAAGGCTTGATTGCCGGCTTGACCTGCGCCGCGCTGATGCTGCTGATCCGCCTGACCCGCAGCGCGCGCAAGCAGATCCGCATCAACCGTTCGGCCGGTTAATCGAGCTTCTTGCGAATCCAGTAGAGATAGGTCCCGGCCTCTTCCTGCTGCGCCACCAGTTCGTGGTCGAGAAACACACAGAACTTGGGAATGTCGCGGCGGGTGGACGGGTCGGTGGCGATCACTTTCAACAGCCCGCCTGCCGGCAGGTCACGGATGTGCTGGTGCAGCATCATCACCGGCTCGGGGCAGTTGAGGCCGGTGGCGTCAAGGGTGCCGTCGACCGGCGTATCGATGATTTGACTCATGGTTCACTCCTGAAACAGGCGGGCATTGTCACGCAATGGCGCCATCGGGTCATCTGTTGCCGTCGCTCCACGCCCCCCGCCCTCCCGTAGGAGCTGGCTTGCCAGCGAAAGCGCCCTCCAGCCTTGTACAGGTGTGGGGCCTTTTTTCGCCGGCAAGCCGGCTCCTGCCAGGAAGCGGGCGGTGTTGCGGGTACTACGCCGACTTGGGCTTTTTCACATCCAGGCGCCGCAGGTGGCAGGTCACTTCCTCACGGTCGTGATACAGCTGCTTGCAGCCAATCGCCACACGAATCCCCCGGGCCTTGAAGCCTTCTTCGATGCGTTCCAGCAAACGCTTCACTTCGGCGTAACGCTGCTTCATCGGCAGCTTCAGGTTGACCACCGCTTCGCGGCAATGGCCCTCGCCGATCCAGGTTTCCAGCAGCGCCGCGTTGCGTGCCGGCTTCTCGACGATGTCGCAGACCATCCAGTCCACCGGCTGCCGTGGCTTGAAGGTGAAGCCGTCCGCCATCAAGTGCTGCACCAGGCCGGTATCCATCAGGCTTTCGGCCATCGGGCCATTGTCGACGGCGGTCACCAGCATGCCGCGATTGACCAGTTGCCAGGTCCAGCCTCCCGGCGCCGCCCCCAGGTCAACCCCGGTCATGTCGCTGTGCAGGCGCTCGTCCCATTGATCACGGGGGATGAAGTGGTGCCAGGCCTCTTCCAGTTTCAGGGTCGAGCGGCTCGGCGCTTCCCGGGGGAATTTCAGCCGCGGAATGCCCATCGGCCACATGGCCGAATTGCCGGCCTCCGCCAGACCGACAAAGACCTCACGGCCGCTCTTGAAGGTCAGTAGCAAGCGCGGCTTGGCGGCATCCTCCACCAGCTTGCCAGCGGCGCTCAAGGCCTTGCGCAGCGGAGCTTCGAACTTCTTGCAGAAGTTCGACAATTCCTTGCCGTCATTGGTATCGACCACCTCCAGCCACAGGCTGCCGCACTGGGGGAAATCGGCCAGATAGGCCAGGATCACGCTGATGCGATCGGTTTCCGGCAACTCGATGAAGCCGCCACGGGCCCACTGCCGGGGAAAGATCAGCTGCGAGAAGCGCAAGCCCTGCATCAGGCGCTGGGCGCCGTCGTCCTCGGTGCAGATGAACTCGGCGCAGGCGCTGCTGGGTTTGGCCTTGGCGTAGCCGGCGACATTCAAGCGGGCAGCGTGATCGGCGATCTCGGAGCAGACTTCGCCCTCGAAACCGGGCCGGCAATGGATAAACAGGGTGTTCATTGAATCTCCTGGGCAAATGGCGACGAATCGATGCGCAAACCTGCCCTGTAGCAAAGCCTGTCACGAAAACCGGCGCATCATAACCGAGTTCGGAACCTTGGACTTGCGCCAGCAGTCCAGTGATTAGCCATAAGCCGCAAACAGAGCTAGGTTAACTCTCTGTCCGTATCACAGGCCCGTAGCCGTGCGGGCCAAAAGGAGTCATTCAATGCCATCCCTCGATAGCCTGAAAACCCTTAAAACCCTGAAGGTCGACGACAAGACCTACCACTATTTCAGCCTGCCGGACGCCGCCAAAAGCCTGGGCGATATCGATGCCCTGCCCATGTCGCTGAAAGTCCTGCTGGAAAACCTGCTGCGCTGGGAAGACGACAAGACCGTCACCGGCGCCGACCTCAAGGCCCTCGCCGCCTGGCTCAAGGAGCGCCGCTCCGACCGCGAGATCCAGTACCGCCCGGCCCGGGTGCTGATGCAGGACTTTACCGGCGTGCCCGCCGTGGTCGACCTGGCGGCCATGCGTGCCGCCATGGCCAAGGCCGGCGGCGATCCGCAGCGGATCAATCCGCTGTCGCCGGTGGACCTGGTGATCGACCACTCGGTGATGGTGGACAAGTTCGCCAGCAGCAGCGCCTTCGAACAGAACGTCGATATCGAGATGCAGCGCAACGGAGAACGCTATGCCTTCCTGCGCTGGGGCCAGAACGCCTTCGACAATTTCAGCGTGGTACCGCCGGGCACCGGCATCTGCCACCAGGTCAATCTGGAATACCTGGGGCGCACGGTCTGGACCAAGGACGAGGACGGCCGCACCTACGCCTTCCCCGACACCCTGGTGGGTACCGACTCGCACACCACCATGATCAATGGCCTCGGGATACTGGGCTGGGGCGTCGGCGGCATCGAGGCGGAAGCGGCGATGCTCGGCCAGCCGGTGTCGATGCTGATTCCGGAAGTCATCGGCTTCAAGCTCACCGGCAAGCTCAAGGAAGGCATCACCGCCACCGACCTGGTGCTGACGGTGACCCAGATGCTGCGCAAGAAGGGTGTAGTGGGCAAATTCGTTGAGTTCTATGGCGATGGCCTGGCCGACCTGCCCCTGGCGGACCGCGCCACCATCGCCAACATGGCACCGGAATACGGCGCCACCTGCGGTTTCTTCCCGGTGGACGACATCACCCTGGATTACCTGCGCCTGTCCGGGCGCCCGAGCGAACTGGTCAAGCTGGTGGAGGCCTACAGCAAGGCCCAGGGCCTGTGGCGCCTGCCGGGCAAGGAGCCGGTATTCACCGACAGCCTGGCCCTGGACATGGGCAGCGTCGAAGCCAGCCTCGCCGGACCGAAACGGCCACAGGACCGGGTGGCGCTGCCCAACGTGGCCCAGGCTTTCAGCGACTTTCTCGACCTGCAGTTCAAACCCGCCAGCAAGGAAGAAGGCCGCCTGGAAAGCGAGGGTGGCGGCGGTGTGGCGGTGGGCAATGCCGATCTGGTGGGCGAAGCCGACTACCTGGATGCAGGCCAGACCTATCGCCTGAAAAACGGTGCGGTGGTGATTGCCGCCATCACCTCCTGCACCAACACCTCCAACCCCAGCGTGATGATGGCCGCCGGACTGGTGGCCAAGAAAGCCGTGGAAAAGGGCCTGCAACGCAAGCCCTGGGTCAAGAGTTCACTGGCTCCCGGCTCCAAAGTGGTGACCGACTACTACAAGGCCGCGGGCCTGACGCACTACCTGGATCAGTTGGGCTTCGACCTGGTGGGTTATGGCTGCACCACCTGTATCGGCAACTCCGGACCGCTGCAGGAGCCGATCGAAAAAGCCATTCAGCAGGCCGATCTCACCGTGGCTTCGGTGCTGTCGGGCAACCGCAACTTCGAGGGCCGGGTACATCCTCTGGTAAAAACCAACTGGCTGGCCTCGCCACCGCTGGTGGTGGCCTATGCCCTGGCCGGTACGGTGCGCATCGACCTCAGCAGCGAACCCCTGGGGCACGGCAAGGACGGCCAGCCGGTATACCTGCGGGACATCTGGCCCAGCAGCCAGGAAATCGCCGACGCCGTGGCCCAGGTCAACACCCGGATGTTCCACAAGGAATACGCCGAAGTGTTTGCCGGTGATGCCCAGTGGCAAGCCATCGAAGTGCCCCAGGCCGCCACCTACGTCTGGCAGGACGACTCGACCTATATCCAGCACCCGCCGTTCTTCGAGGACATCGCCGGCCCGCTGCCGTCCATCAAGGATGTCAGCGGCGCGCGGATACTGGCCCTGCTGGGAGACTCGGTGACCACCGACCACATCTCCCCCGCCGGCAATATCAAGGCCGACAGCCCGGCCGGCCGCTACCTGCGGGACAAGGGTGTGGAGCCACGGGACTTCAACTCCTACGGCTCAAGGCGTGGCAACCACCAGGTGATGATGCGCGGCACCTTCGCCAATATCCGCATCCGCAACGAAATGCTCGGCGGCGAGGAAGGTGGCAACACGCTGTACATCCCCACCGGCGAGAAGCTGGCGATCTATGACGCGGCCATGCGCTACCAGGCCGACGGCACGCCGCTGGTGGTGATTGCCGGCCAGGAGTACGGCACCGGCTCCAGCCGCGACTGGGCCGCCAAGGGCACCAACCTGCTGGGGGTCAAGGCGGTGATCGCCGAAAGTTTCGAACGGATACACCGCTCCAACCTGGTGGGCATGGGGGTCTTGCCCTTGCAGTTCAAGCTCGACCAGAACCGCAAGAGCCTGACGCTCACCGGCAAGGAAACCCTGGACATCCTCGGCCTGAGCGATGTGGAACTGACACCGCGAATGAACCTGCCCCTGGTCATCACCCGCGAAGATGGCAGCCAGGAAAGAATCGAGGTGTTGTGCCGCATCGATACCTTGAATGAAGTGGAGTACTTCAAGTCCGGCGGGATCCTGCACTACGTGCTGCGGCAATTGATTGCATCCTGATCCGCCACGAAAACAGACACCGCCTGCGGGCGGTGTTTTTCGTCGGGCTGTCGAACAAAACTCAGCTGGTTATACTTGCCGCCCGCCGGAACTGACCGACCGGTCGCAAAAACGACTACAGATCCGGCGCTGTACCACGTCTCTGCAATACCCATTCTTCGCAACAAGGATTCCACATGACCGCTCTGCCATGGATGTATCTGGCACTCCTTTCTATTGGCTACGCACTGGCCCTGAGCTATGGCCAACTGGGCCTGCTGGCCGCCCTTTCGATCCTCCTCCTGCTGTGTGCCGGCCTGGCCGTGCGCCAGCAACGCAGTCGGGTCGGTCAGTATCTGGGGCACGGCCTGTTCGTGGTGCTCGCCCTGGCCCTGGCCATGCACTGGCTGCCTGGCTTCTACAACGGCCGGGCAATCGACCCGCAACGTTTTACCGATGATGCCGTGCCGTTTTCCATGTACCTGAACCAGGACAAGCCGCTGATCGGTTTCTGGTTGCTGCTGGCGTGCCCATGGATCGTTGGCCGGCGCTCGTTGCGCCTGTCGCTCTACGCGACGGTCCTGGCCCTGACGCTGTGCGCGGTGGCCGCATTGGGCGGTGCTCTGTTGCTGGGGATCATCAGCTGGGCCCCGAAGTGGCCGGATCAAGCCTGGCTGTGGGTGCTCAACAACCTGCTGCTAGTGACCCTGGTGGAGGAAGCGCTGTTCCGAGGCTACATCCAGGGTGGCCTGAGCCGACGCTTCAAGGCGCTGCCCTACGGTGAGAACCTGGCGCTGCTGTGCGCGGCCCTGCTGTTCGGCCTGGTGCACCTGGGCGCAGGGTGGCAATGGACCCTACTGGCGGGCATCGCCGGGGTCGGCTACGGTCTGGCCTATCGTTTTGGCGGCCTGAGCGCGGCGATTGCCACTCACTTCGGTCTTAACCTGCTGCATTTCGGCTTGTTCACCTATCCGATGCTGGCCGGATAAGCGGCCAGTCATTTAGCCAAACCAGTACTTCAGACGTATTGACTGCCAAGGAAGAAGGTCAATGATTACCCCTCGCCAACGCCTGCTGAAACCCGCAGGCGTTTTTTGCAAGCGACACATTCTGCCAATAAGACCCAGCGCCGATTATTGAAAAATAATTTCAATAATCGTTTGAAGCGGCCGACAACCCATCAAAGCCTTGCGGATTGAAAAACCATGCGTAATAACCAGCCTGTCACTCAGCGCGAACGTACCTTCCCGGCTCAACAACGGTTGATTTCCACCACCGACGCCAAAGGCGTGATCACCTACTGCAACGACGCCTTCGTCGAGATCAGTGGGTTCTCCCGTGAAGAACTGGTTCGCGCACCGCACAACCTGGTCCGTCACCCCGATGTGCCGGCGGCAGTGTTCGCGCACATGTGGGGCACCTTGAAACAAGGCTTGCCATGGATGGGCATCGTCAAGAACCGCTGCAAGACCGGCGACCACTACTGGGTCAACGCCTATGTGACGCCGGTGTTCGAAGGCAACCAGGTGGTGGGCTACGAATCGGTACGGGTCAAGCCTACCGCCGAGCAGGTGCGCCGCGCCGAAGCCCTCTACCAACGCATCAACACCGGCAAGTCGGCCATTCCCAAGCGTGACAAGTGGTTACCGGTGTTGCAGGACTGGCTGCCGTTCATCCTGGTCAGCCAACTGAGCTTCATGATCGGTGCCTGGCTCAACTCCCATTGGGGCTTTGCCCTGGCGGCGGCGCTCTCGGTGCCGCTGGGCCTGCTGGGCCTGGGCTGGCAGCAACGAGGCCTCAAGCGCCTGTTGCGCCTGGCCGAGCAGACCACCTCCGACCCGCTGATCGCCCAGATGTATACCGACAGCCGCGGCGCCCAGGCACGTCTGGAAATGTCGATCCTGAGCCAGGAAGCGCGCCTGAAGACCTGTCTGACTCGCCTGCAGGACACCGCCGAGCACCTCAACGAGCAGGCCCGCCAGTCCGACACCCTGGCCCACAACAGCTCCAGCGGCCTGGAGCGTCAGCGGGTCGAGACCGAGCAGGTGGCCACCGCGGTCAACCAGATGGCCGCCACCACCCAGGAAGTGGCCAGCCACGTACAACGCACCGCCGACGCCACCCAGGAAGCCAATCGCCTCACCGGCCGTGGCCGGGACATCGCCGGGGAAACCCGCGAAGCCATCCAGCGCCTGTCGGTGGTGGTGGGCGAAACCGGCCTGACCGTGACCCAGCTGGCCAAGGACAGCGACGAGATCGGCGGCGTGGTCGATGTGATCAAGGGCATCGCCGACCAGACCAACCTGCTGGCCTTGAACGCGGCCATCGAAGCGGCCCGCGCCGGAGAAATGGGTCGCGGCTTTGCCGTGGTCGCCGATGAAGTGCGCCAGTTGGCGCAACGCACCAGCGAGTCCACCGGGCAGATCCACACCCTGATCGCCAAGCTGCAGCAAACCGCCGCCACGGCCGTGCAGACCATGGACGCCGGTCATCGCCAGGCCGAAGAAGGCGTCGCGCGGGTACTGGAAGCCGACCAGGCGCTGGTGGGCATCAGCGAAGCGGTAGCCAATATCACCGACATGACCACCCAGATCGCTGCTGCTACCGAAGAGCAAAGCTCGGTGGCCGAAGAGATCAGCCGCAACATCAGCACCATCGCGCAACTGGCGGACCAGACCTCGGAGCAGGCCCAGCACTCGGCCGAGCTCAGCGAAGCCCTGACCCGCACCGCGCACACCCAGTACTCGCTGGTGGAGCGCTTCAACCGCTAAGCCCTCGGGCTGGCGATAAAAAACCGCAAGCATCGGCTTACGGTTTTTTTATGCCCGCAAACCCGCCGAACAACTGTAGGAGCGAGCTCGCTCGCGAAAAATCTTCACCGCGATACACATTCGAGGGCCGAGTGAACGCTTCGCGAGCAAGCTCGCTCCTACAGGATCAGGCCAGTGTTTGCAGGAACGCCGCGACCTTGGCCGCCGCAGACTCCAGGTGCTGCTCATGGGTGCAGCCGGAGGCCTTCAGCGGCTTGAGATCGTGATCAGCGGCCACCAGCCAATACAGCTCGATACTCGGTGCCAGTGAGTAGGCCTCGACCGCCTGGCGGTTGCCCAGGGCGTCACGCTCGCCCTGCACGATCAGGCTCGGCGTCGCCAGTTCGGCCAGGTGCGCCACCCGCGGCTTCTCCGGCTTGCCCGCCGCATAGAAGGGATAACCCAGGCACACCAGGGCATCGGCCGCCAGCTCGTCGACCAGCAGGCTGGCCATGCGCCCGCCCATGGATTTGCCACCCAGCGCCAGGACCCCAGTGACATAAGGTCGCACCAGAGCATGCACCTCACGCCAGCATTCCAGGAGCTTGGGAGCCGGGTTGGGCGGCCGCTTGCCGCCGTCCAGGCGCCGCTGGGCCATGTAGGGAAACTCGAAGCGCAAGACGTTCACCCCATGCCCGGCAAGGCGTACAGCGATGTCGTTCATGAACCCGCTGTCCATCGGCGCGCCGGCACCGTGGGCCAGGATCAGCGTTGGTGCCTGCAACGGGTCGGCAACAGCGGCGACCTCCCATAACCAGCCGCGTTCCTGCACGCACTGCGCCCATTGATCCCCGTCAATACTGGCCTTGTGCTCATTGCTCATGCTTGCCTCGCTTTTAGTCTGCCTATAACTCCAGACGAAGTGAGCGCGCCTTGCCGTGCGCAGTCGCTTTCACTTCAGCTGAACCGTGGATGGGGAACCATGAACACTTCTATCAGTACCGCCTACAACTACAAGGTGGTCCGCCAATTCGCCATTATGACGGTGGTGTGGGGCATCGTCGGCATGGGGCTCGGGGTTTTTCTCGCTGCCCAGTTGGTCTGGCCTGAACTCAACTTCGACCTACCGTGGACCAGCTTCGGCCGTCTACGTCCTTTGCACACCAACGCCGTGATCTTCGCCTTTGGTGGCTGCGCGCTGTTTGCCAGCTCGTTCTACTCGGTGCAACGCACCTGCCAGACTCAGCTGTTCGCGCCGAAAATCGCCGCGTTCTGCTTCTGGGGCTGGCAACTGGTGATCCTCCTGGCGGCCATCAGCCTGCCATTGGGCTACACCAGCTCCAAGGAATACGCCGAACTGGAATGGCCGATCGATATCCTGATCACCATTGTCTGGGTGGCCTACGCCATCGTGTTCTTCGGCACCCTGATGCAGCGCAAGACCAAGCACATCTATGTGGGCAACTGGTTCTTCGGCGCCTTCATCATCACCGTGGCCATCCTGCACATCGTCAACAACCTGGAACTGCCGGTCAGCTTCACCAAGTCCTACTCGGTGTATGCCGGTGCAACCGATGCGATGGTGCAATGGTGGTACGGCCACAACGCCGTGGGCTTCTTCCTGACCGCGGGCTTCCTGGGGATGATGTACTACTTCGTACCCAAGCAGGCCGAGCGTCCGGTGTACTCCTACCGCTTGTCCATCGTGCATTTCTGGGCACTGATCACCCTGTACATCTGGGCCGGTCCTCACCACTTGCACTACACCGCGCTGCCGGACTGGGCTCAGTCCTTAGGGATGGTGATGTCGCTGGTACTGCTGGCGCCAAGCTGGGGCGGCATGATCAACGGCATGATGACCCTCTCGGGTGCCTGGCATAAGCTGCGCAGCGACCCGATCCTGCGCTTCTTGGTGGTGTCCCTGGCGTTCTACGGCATGTCGACCTTCGAAGGTCCGATGATGGCGATCAAGACCGTCAACGCTCTCTCGCACTACACCGACTGGACCATCGGCCACGTACACGCCGGCGCTCTGGGCTGGGTAGCGATGATCTCCATCGGCGCCCTGTACCACCTCATCCCGAAAGTCTTCGGCCGCGAGCAGATGTACAGCACTGGCCTGATCAACACCCACTTCTGGCTCGCCACCATCGGCACCGTGCTCTACATCGCCTCGATGTGGGTCAACGGTATCGCTCAGGGCCTGATGTGGCGCGCGGTCAACGAAGACGGCACCCTCACCTACTCCTTCGTCGAAACCCTGGTGGCCAGCCACCCAGGCTTCATCGTGCGACTGGTCGGTGGTGCGATCTTCCTCAGCGGCATGTTCCTGATGGCATACAACACCTGGCGCACCGTGCGTGCCGCAGTGCCAGCCGAAGTCAACGCCGCTGCGCAGATGGCCTGAGGAGTCCGCCATGAAACACGAAACGATTGAAAAAAACGTCGGCCTGCTGATGCTGCTGATGGTCTTCGCGGTGAGCATCGGCGGTCTGACCCAGATCGTCCCGCTGTTCTTCCAGGACGTCACCAACAAGCCGGTGGAAGGCATGAAGCCCTACACCGCGCTGCAACTGGAAGGCCGCGACATCTACATCCGCGAAGGCTGCGTACAGTGCCACTCGCAGATGATCCGTCCGTTCCGCGCCGAAACCGAACGCTATGGCCACTACTCGGTAGCCGGTGAGAGCGTCTGGGACCATCCGTTCCTGTGGGGCTCCAAGCGTACCGGTCCGGACCTGGCCCGGGTTGGCGGCCGCTACTCCGATGACTGGCACCGCGCGCACTTGTACAACCCGCGCAACGTCGTGCCCGAGTCGAAGATGCCGGCCTATCCGTGGCTGGTGAACGCACCGGTGGATAGCAGCCATACCGAAACCAAGCTCAAGGTCATGCGCACCCTGGGTGTGCCGTACACCGACGAAGACATCGCCGGCGCTACCGCCACGCTCAAGGGCAAGACCGAGATGGACGCCCTGGTGTCCTACCTGCAAGTGCTTGGCACTGCGATCAAGAGCAAGAGGTGAGCCATGGGTTTTGAACTCGATAGCGGCATGATCCGCGGGCTCGGGACCCTGGTGGTGATGATCGCCTTCGTCGGCCTGTCGATCTGGGTGTTCAACTCAAAACGCAATCCCGAGTTTGCCCAGGCACGCCTGCTGCCCTTCGCCGACGACCCGATGCCGGGTGCGGCACCGGCCGGCAACACAACTGATGACGCTCAACCTCAAGAGCCTGCAACAAGGAGCATTCGGCCATGACCACCTTCTGGAGTACGTGGATCTGCGTACTGACCATCGGCAGCCTGATCGGCCTGACCTGGCTACTGGTCGGCACCCGCAAGGGTGAAACCAAGGGCAGCGTGGACCAGACCATGGGCCACGCCTTCGATGGCATCGAGGAGTACGACAACCCCCTGCCGCAATGGTGGTTCCTGCTGTTCGCCGGGACCCTGGTGTTTTCCGTGGGCTACCTGATCCTCTACCCGGGCCTGGGCAACTGGAAAGGCGTCCTGCCGGGCTATGAAGACGGTTGGACCCAGACCAAGGAATGGGAAAAGGAAATGGCCAAGGCCGACGTGAAATTTGGGCCGATCTTCGCCAAATTCGCAGCCATGCCCGTGGAAGAGGTAGCCAAGGACCCGCAGGCACTGAAGATGGGCGGACGCCTGTTCGCCTCCAACTGCTCGGTGTGCCACGGCTCTGACGCCAAGGGTGCCTTCGGCTTCCCCAACCTGGCGGACGACAACTGGCGCTGGGGTGGCAGTGCCGACACCATCAAGGCCACCATCATGGGCGGCCGCATGGCGGCCATGCCGGCCTGGGGTGAAGTGCTCAAGGAAGCAGGCGTGAAGAACGTAGCGGCTTATGTCCGTCACGAACTGGCCGGCCTGCCCCTGCCTGCCGACAGCGACGCCGACCTGGTGGCCGGACAGCAAGCGTTCAGCACCACCTGCGTAGCCTGCCACGGCGCCAACGGCAAGGGCACCCAGATCATGGGCGCGCCCGACCTGACCCAGCCGGCCGGCTTCATCTACGGCACCAGCCTGGCGCAACTGCAACAGACCATCCGTCATGGTCGCCAGGGCCACATGCCAGCGCAGAGCGAACTGCTCGGCAATGACAAGGTGCAACTGCTGGCCGCCTACGTGTACAGCCTGTCCCACAACAGCAGCAACAAGCCACAAGCTGAAAGCGCCAAGTAAGGGATCAACGGCAAGCTGCGAGATTTCACTTGCAGCTTGCCGCTTGAAGCTTTCCCTCCTGCCTCTTTGCGACCAAGTGTCGCACCCTCTCTCCCCCCTTCGTTTGCACTCATCCGATTCAGGTCTAAGCTTGCCCCGATGGGGACTGGCAAGGGCTGGTCACAGGCCAACGGTATCCGTGACGTTCGAAGCTTCCGCTCGATGACAGGCCGCAAAGGCTGGTTTATACCGGCTGTCGACTCGCTTACCGCCTGTCAGCTGATCCATCAGCTTCCACACACCCGGTTACAACCAACCTGACACCCCCCGAATCCTGTCCACTGCGACAGTCTGTCCGAGGGCATTTTTTTGTCCCTACTCGGCATAGGGAAAGGCCGCAGAATCAGGCATGGAACGCATTGACCCAGGTCATGGCGCGTTGCAATGACCCCCTGCTTTCTCCATACTTGCGGCCGATTTTTATCCCTAATAAAACACCCAAACCGTGGAACCTTAGAATGAGCACAGCAATCAGTCCGACTGCTTATAACTATAAGGTAGTCCGCCAGTTCGCCATCATGACGGTGGTCTGGGGGATCCTTGGCATGGGGCTCGGTGTCTTCATCGCGTCGCAACTGGTCTGGCCGGAGTTGAACTTCGGTCTGCCATGGACGACCTTTGGACGCTTGCGCCCGCTGCACACCAACCTGGTGATCTTCGCCTTCGGTGGATGTGCATTGTTTGCCACCTCTTACTATGTCGTGCAGCGAACCTGCCAGACGCGACTGATTTCCGACAGCCTCGCGGCCTTCACCTTCTGGGGTTGGCAAGCGGTGATCGTCGGCGCGATCGTGACCCTGCCACTGGGTTACACCACCACCAAGGAATACGCCGAACTGGAATGGCCCCTGGCTATCCTGCTGGCGATCGTCTGGGTCACCTACGGCCTGGTGTTCTTTGGCACCATCACCAAGCGCAAGACCAAGCACATCTATGTCGGCAACTGGTTCTACGGTGCCTTCATCGTGGTGACCGCGATGCTGCACATCGTCAACCACGCCTCCCTGCCGGTCAGCTTCTTCAAGTCCTACTCGGCCTACGCCGGTGCGACTGACGCGATGATCCAGTGGTGGTACGGGCACAACGCCGTGGGCTTCTTCCTGACCACCGGTTTCCTGGGGATGATGTACTACTTCGTACCCAAGCAGGCCGAGCGTCCGATCTACTCGTATCGCCTGTCCATCGTGCACTTCTGGGCGCTGATCACCCTGTACATCTGGGCCGGTCCGCACCACCTGCACTACACCGCGCTGCCGGACTGGGCCCAGTCCCTGGGCATGGCCATGTCGATCATCCTGCTGGCTCCGAGCTGGGGCGGCATGATCAACGGCATGATGACCCTGTCGGGCGCCTGGCATAAGCTGCGCACCGACCCGATCCTGCGGTTCCTGGTGGTGTCCCTGGCGTTCTACGGCATGTCGACCTTCGAAGGTCCGATGATGGCGATCAAGACCGTCAACTCGCTGTCCCACTACACCGACTGGACCATCGGCCACGTACACGCCGGCGCTCTGGGCTGGGTAGCGATGATCTCCATCGGCGCCCTGTACCACCTGATCCCGAAAGTCTTCGGCCGTCAGCAGATGCACAGCATCGGCCTGATCAACACCCACTTCTGGCTGGCTACCATCGGTACCGTGCTGTACATCGCCTCGATGTGGGTCAACGGCATCACCCAGGGCCTGATGTGGCGCGCCATCAACGACGACGGCACCCTCACCTACTCCTTCGTCGAAGCGCTGCAAGCCAGTCACCCGGGCTTCATCGTCCGCGCTCTGGGCGGTGCGTTCTTCGCCGCCGGCATGCTGATCATGGCGTACAACGTGTTCCGCACCGTTCGCGCCTCGAACCCGGCTGAAGCTGAAGCCGCCGCTCAGATCGCTGTAGTTGGAGCTCACTGATGAAGCACGAAGTAGTCGAGAAGAACATTGGCCTGCTGGCCTTCTTCATGGTCATCGCCGTCAGCATCGGCGGCCTGACCCAGATCGTCCCGCTGTTCTTCCAGGACGTCACCAACAAGCCGGTGGAAGGCATGAAGCCGCGCACCGCGCTGGAACTGGAAGGCCGCGACGTGTACATCGCCAACGGCTGTGTCGGCTGCCATTCGCAGATGATCCGTCCGTTCCGCGCCGAAACCGAACGTTATGGCCACTACTCGGTGGCCGGCGAAAGCGTCTGGGACCACCCGTTCCTGTGGGGTTCCAAGCGTACCGGTCCGGACCTGGCCCGAGTGGGCGGCCGTTACTCCGATGACTGGCAGCGTGCGCACCTGTACAACCCGCGCAACGTCGTCCCCGAGTCGAAGATGCCGGCTTATCCGTTCCTCGTAGAAAACAAGCTCGACGGCAAAGACACCGCGAAGAAAATGGAAGTCTTGCGCACGCTCGGCGTCCCTTACACCGACGAAGACATCGCCGGCGCCAAGGATGCTGTGAAGGGCAAAACCGAAATGGACGCGCTGGTGGCCTATCTGCAAGGCCTGGGCACCATCATCAAAAGCAAACGGTGATCTAGATGGATATCGGGATGATTCGTGGCCTGGGCACCCTTGTTGTGATGGTGGCCTTCATCGGTTTGGCACTCTGGGTGTTCAGCCCCAAGCGCAAGTCCGAGTTTGAAGACGCAACCTTGCTGCCGTTCGCGGATGATCCCGACGCCATCAAGCACGTCGAGCAAGCTTCTAGGAGTAACAAAGAATGACTACGTTCTGGAGTCTGTACGTCACAGTCCTCAGTCTGGGTACCATCTTCGCCCTGACCTGGCTGCTGCTGTCGACCCGCAAGGGCCAGCGCGCCGAGCAGACCGACGAGACGGTCGGCCACTCCTTCGACGGGATCGAGGAGTACGACAACCCGCTGCCGAAATGGTGGTTCATGCTGTTCGTCGGCACCATCGTCTTCGCCTTGGGCTACCTGGTGCTGTATCCCGGCCTGGGCAACTGGAAAGGCGTACTGCCGGGCTACAACTACCTCGATAACGAGAAGCAGACCCCATTCGCCAATGGCCAGTCCGGCTGGACCGGCGTGCACGAGTGGGAAAAGGAAATGGCCAAGTCGGACGCCAAGTTCGGTCCGATCTTCGCCAAGTACGCTGCCATGCCGATCGAGGAAGTCGCCAAGGACCCGCAAGCCCTGAAAATGGGCGGTCGCCTGTTCGCTTCCAACTGCTCGGTCTGCCACGGCTCCGACGCCAAGGGCGCCTACGGCTTCCCCAACCTGACCGACGCCGACTGGCGCTGGGGCGGCGAGCCGGAAACCATCAAGGCCACCATCATGGGCGGTCGCCACGCGGTGATGCCGGCCTGGCTGGACGTGATCAAGGAACAAGGCGTCAGCGACGTTGCCGCTTATGTCCTGACCAACCTCGACGGCCGCAAGCTGCCGGAAGGCATCAAGGCCGATCCGGTCAATGGCCAGAAGCTGTTCGCCGCCAACTGCGCGGTCTGCCACGGTCCGGAAGGCAAAGGCACCCCAGCCATGGGCGCGCCCAACCTGACTCACCCGGCAGCCTTCATCTACGGTTCGAGCTTTGCGCAACTGCAGCAGACCATTCGTTACGGCCGCCAGGGCGTGATGCCTGCGCAGGAACAACTGCAAGGCAACGACAAGGTTCACCTGCTGGCGGCTTATGTCTACAGCCTGTCCCACGGTGACAAGCAGGCCGACGCCGAGTAAGACCGACGCCTGAAAGCAACACCCGACGGCCCCGCCAATCAACATTGGCGGGGCCGTTTTGTTTGCGCCTGGCATCGGCTGATGCGCGACGGCAGATCAACCTTTCCGGCACCCCGGTAGCCAGGTTTCTAAAATATGGCGGACTTCAAAACCTGCGGCGCTCACCTGCCCGCCCCCCTGGAAGAATTGAACGGCGCGACGGGCAAAAGGGTCCATAATCCACAAGTCAATTGATTCAAGTCATTACACCATCAGTTGATTTCTCCCAAC
The DNA here is from genome assembly GCF_900105185.1 of Pseudomonas saponiphila. Lineage (NCBI taxonomy): Bacteria > Pseudomonadati > Pseudomonadota > Gammaproteobacteria > Pseudomonadales > Pseudomonadaceae > Pseudomonas > Pseudomonas saponiphila. The sequence continues at coordinate 4,393,048 of NZ_FNTJ01000001.1, forward strand.
GCGACCAAAGGTCGCACCCTTGCGCTAGAGCTACAGGCGTATCATTGCGCCACTGCAACACCCCTTTTGACCGCGGTCGGCACGTACTGACCGAGGCATTTTTCCACTGCCGTGGGATGCAATGATGAGCAACCAGATTCCCGTACAAGACGTTACCCCGCCTGCCAAAAACGCGACCAACAGCGTCGATCTCTACGCCTCCAGGGAAAAAATCTACACCCGCGCCTTCACTGGCCTGTTCCGCAACCTGCGCATGCTCGGCGGCGCTGGTTTGTTCCTCCTGTACTTCGGCACCGTCTGGCTCAACTGGGGTGGCCACCAGGCCGTCTGGTGGAACCTGCCAGAGCGCAAGTTCTTCATTTTCGGCGCAACATTCTGGCCCCAGGACTTCATTCTGCTCTCGGGCCTGTTGATCATTGCCGCCTTCGGCCTGTTCTTCATCACCGTCTATGCGGGACGTATCTGGTGCGGCTACACCTGCCCACAGAGCGTCTGGACCTGGATCTTCATGTGGTGCGAAAAGGTCACCGAAGGCGACCGCAACCAGCGTATCAAGCTGGACAAGGCGCCCATGAGCGCCAACAAGTTCCTGCGCAAGCTGAGCAAGCACAGCCTCTGGCTGCTGATCGGTTTCGTCACCGGCATGACCTTCGTCGGCTACTTCTCGCCGATCCGCGAACTGGTCATCGACTTCTTCACCGGCCAGGCCGATGGCTGGTCGTATTTCTGGGTCGGTTTCTTCACCCTGGCCACCTACGGCAACGCCGGCTGGCTGCGCGAACAAGTGTGCATCTACATGTGCCCCTACGCGCGCTTCCAGAGCGTGATGTTCGACAAGGACACGCTGATCGTCTCCTACGACCCACGCCGTGGCGAAAGCCGTGGTCCACGCAAGAAAGGCGCCGACTACAAGGCCCAGGGCCTGGGCGACTGCATCGACTGCACCATGTGCGTCCAGGTCTGCCCAACCGGCATCGACATCCGCGACGGCCTGCAGATCGAATGCATCGGCTGCGCCGCCTGCATCGACGCCTGCGACAGCATCATGGACAAGATGGACTACCCCCGCGGGCTCATCAGCTACACCACCGAGCACAACCTCTCCGGACAGAAAACCCATAAACTGCGCCCTCGCCTGATTGGCTACGCGCTGGTGCTGCTGGCCATGATCAGCCTGCTGATCAGCGCATTCTTCATGCGCTCGCTGGTGGGTTTCGACGTCAGCAAGGACCGCGTGCTGTACCGCGAAAACGCCGAAGGGCGGATCGAGAACGTCTACAGCCTGAAGATCATGAACAAGGACCAGCGCGATCACACTTATGTGCTGGACGCCGCGGGCCTGCCGGATCTGAAGCTGCAGGGCAAACGCGAAATCCACGTGGTGGCCGGCGATATCGTCAGCATGCCGGTGGAGCTGTCGATTGCTCCTGAGCACCTGCCCTCGACCACCAACGAGGTGAAGTTCATCCTTGAGGATGCTGACGACAGCAGCGTCCACGTTGAAGCCAAGAGCCGATTCATCGGCCCACAAATCCGTTAAGAGCCAAGAGAAGTGATCATGCCCGCAGCTACCGCCACCAGCCCCTGGTACAAACACCTCTGGCCCTGGATCATCATTGGCATTCTCGCCTGTTCGGTGACCCTGACCCTGTCCATGGTGACCATTGCCGTGAACAACCCGGACAACCTGGTCAATGACAACTACTACGAGGCCGGCAAGGGCATCAACCGCTCCCTGGATCGCGAACTGCTGGCCCAGACCCTGAAGATGCGCGCCAGCGTGCATCTGGACGAGCTGACCGGCGAAGTGGAGCTGCGCCTGAGCGGCGACAGCCAGCCCAAGACCCTGGAGCTGAACCTGATTTCGCCGACCCAGCCGGAAAAAGACCGCAAGATCACCCTGGCCCGCAGCGAAACCGAACACGGCCGCTACATCGGCCAGCTGAACGATCAGGTCGAAGGCCGACGCTTCGTCGAGTTGCTGGGCGTCGAAGGCGACAAGACCTGGCGCATGTTCGAAGAGGAACAGGTCAGCCACGACAAGGACCTGCTGCTGGGTGACGAGCCGCTGCAAGGAGCGGAAGACCTGAACTGATCCACCCCCGTCATCCATCGCCGGTCCGCCGCCTACCTCCCTTTCGGGACTGGAGTCGAGCGGCCGGCGATGAGTTTTTCCCCGACCACAAAGATCGCCGATGACCACGCCACTGCCCTGCTACCACTGCGCCCTGCCGGTTCCCGCCGGCAGCCGGTTCACCGCCGTCGTGCTCGGCCAATCCCGGGAGTTCTGCTGTCCGGGTTGCCAGGCAGTGGCCGAGGCCATAGTCGCCGGCGGTCTGGAGCACTACTACAGCCATCGCAGCGAAGCCTCGGCCAATCCCGAAGCCCTGCCCGTGCAGTTGGTCGACGAGCTGGCACTGTATGACCGTGCCGACGTGCAGCAGCCTTTCGTCCGTCACCAGGGCGAACTGGCGGAAACCACCCTGCTCATGGAGGGCATCAGTTGCGCCGCTTGCGGCTGGCTGATCGAAAAACACCTGCGCAGCCTGCCGGCAGTGGCCGAGGCCCGACTCAACCTGTCCAACCACCGCCTGCACGTACGCTGGGCCGACAGCCAACTGCCGCTGAGCCAGGTGCTCAGCGAACTGCGCCACATCGGCTACGCGGCCCACCCCTACCAGCCGGACCGTGCCTCCGAGCAACTGGCCAGCGAGAACCGCCTGGCCCTGCGCCAGCTGGGGGTCGCCGGACTGCTGTGGTTCCAGGCAATGATGGCAACCATGGCCACCTGGCCGGAATTCAATATCGACCTGAGCCCGGAACTGCACACCATCCTGCGCTGGGTCGCGCTGTTCCTCACCACCCCGATCGTCTTCTACAGCTGCGCGCCCTTCTTCAAAGGCGCCATGCGTGACTTGCGTACCCGTCACCTGACCATGGATGTCTCGGTATCCCTGGCCATAGGCGGGGCCTACCTGGCGGGCATCTGGACCGCCATCAGCGGTGTCGGCGAACTGTACTTCGACGCTGTAGGCATGTTCGCCCTGTTCCTCCTCGCCGGCCGTTACCTGGAACGTCGGGCCCGGGAACGCACCGCAGCAGCCACCGCGCAGTTGGTCAACCTGTTGCCTGCCTCCTGCCTGCGCCTGGGCCAGGACGGTCAGAGTGAACGTATCCTGCTCACCGAACTGCGCCTGGGCGACCGGGTGCTGGTACACCCCGGCGCGGTGCTGCCGGCCGATGGCAAGATCCTCGATGGCCAGTCGAGCATCGACGAATCCCTGCTCACCGGCGAGTACCTGCCACAGCCACGCAGCCTGGGAGACAGCGTCACTGCCGGCACCCTGAACGTCGAAGGCGCGCTGACGGTGGAAGTTCAGGCCCTGGGCCAGGACACCCGACTGTCCGCCATCGTCCGCCTGCTGGACCGTGCCCAGGCGGAAAAACCCCGACTGGCCGAAGTGGCCGACCGTGCGGCCCAGTGGTTCCTGTTGTTCTCGCTGATCGCAGCTGCAGCCATCGGCCTGCTGTGGTGGCAACTGGACGCTTCGCGAGCCTTCTGGATCGTCCTGGCCATGCTGGTCGCCACCTGCCCTTGCGCGCTGTCCCTGGCCACCCCCACCGCCCTGACCGCCGCCACCGGCACCTTGCACAAGCTTGGTCTGCTGCTGACCCGTGGCCATGTGTTGGAAGGCTTGAACCAGATCGACACAGTGATTTTCGACAAGACCGGCACCCTGACCGAAGGGCGCCTGGCTTTGCGCGCCATCCGCCCCCTGGGGAGCTTGTCCAGCGATGCCTGCCTGAGTCTCGCCGCCGCCCTGGAGAACCGCTCCGAACACCCGATCGCACGAGCCTTCGGCCGGGCCCCGGTAGCCGCGCAAGACGTCACCAGCAGCCCAGGCCTGGGCCTGGAAGGCCTGGTGGGTGAACAGCGCCTGCGCATCGGCCAGCCAACGTTCGTCTGCGAACTCAGCGGCTGCCCGGTACCGAGCATGCCCGACGAAGCCGGGCAGTGGCTGTTGCTGGGGGATAGCCAGGGCGCCCTCGCCTGGCTGGTGCTCGATGACCGGCTGCGCAGCGACGCCCCCGCGCTCCTGGCCGCCTGCAAGGCTCGCGGCTGGCATACCCTGCTGCTGTCCGGAGACAGCTCGCCGATGGTCGCCAGCGTCGCGGCCGAGCTGCAGATCGACGAGGCCCGGGGCGGCCTGCGTCCGGACGACAAACTGCAGGTATTGCAACAACTGCATCAACAGGGCCGTAAAGTGTTGATGCTTGGCGATGGCGTCAACGACGTCCCGGTGCTGGCCGCCGCCGATATCAGTGTCGCCATGGGTTCAGCCACCGACCTGGCCAAGACCAGCGCCGATGCGGTGCTCCTGTCCAATCGCCTGGACGCACTGGTGCAGGCCTTCAGCCTGGCGCGCCGGACCCGTCGGGTGATTATCGAGAACCTGCTCTGGGCCGGACTGTACAATGGCCTGATGCTGCCGTTCGCCGCCCTCGGCTGGATCACCCCGGTGTGGGCCGCGGTCGGCATGTCCATCAGTTCCCTGACCGTGGTGCTCAATGCCCTGCGCCTGACCCGCATGCCGCGGCCGGCCGCCAGTGCCAGTACCCCCGAACCCCGCCCGTTGCCGGCCTGAGCCGCCGGGCCTGGAGTCCAGATGCCAGCTCTTTATGTGATGATCCCGGCCGCTCTGCTGATCGTGGCCATCGCCATCTACATCTTCTTCTGGGCCGTGGACAGCGGTCAGTACGACGACCTCGACGGTCCGGCCCACAGCATCCTGTTCGACGACCAGGACCCAAGCCACACCGCCGCGGTGGACGAAGCCAAGGGCCAGCCCGACGCCCCGACCGAAGCCACCCGCAAAACGGAACCACCCCATGCTTGAACTGGCGCCCCTGCTGGTTTCTGCGGTGATACTCGGCCTGCTGGGCGGCGGTCACTGCCTGGGCATGTGCGGCGGCCTGATGGGCGCCCTGACCCTGGCGATCCCCCGGGAACAGCGCAGCCGGCGGTTTCGCCTGTTGCTGGCCTACAACCTGGGTCGCATCCTCAGCTATGCCCTGGCCGGCCTGTTGCTGGGCCTGGCCGGCTGGGCGGTGGCCAACAGCCCGGTCGCGCTGTTCATGCGGATACTGGCCGGACTGCTTTTGATTGCCATGGGCCTGTACCTCGCCGGGTGGTGGAGCGGCCTGACCCGCATCGAAGGGTTGGGCAAGGGCCTGTGGCGGCATATCCAGCCAGTGGCCAATCGTCTGTTGCCGGTGTCCAGCCTGCCTCGCGCATTGCTCCTCGGGGCGCTCTGGGGCTGGCTGCCCTGCGGCCTGGTGTACAGCACCCTGCTGTGGTCGGCGAGCCAGGGCAATGCCCTCGACAGCGCCCTGTTGATGCTGGCCTTCGGCCTCGGCACCTGGCCGGTCCTGCTGGCCACCGGCCTGGCGGCGGAGCGGGTCACGGCCCTGTTGCGGCGGCGCAGCGTGCGCCTGGCCGGTGGCCTGTTGGTCATTCTCTTCGGCCTCTGGACCCTGCCCGGTCCTCACCAGCACTGGCTGATGGGCCACTGACCCCGGGACCGAGCCCGGCAACCGGGCTCGCACGCCCCGCCGGCGCTACCCCGGCAGCTCCCGAACACCCTTGATACAAGTCAAGATGGCCGCGCCCCTAACCTCCTAGACTCGCGAACACTGCCAGCCTATCCGGGGGAATTCCCGCATGCTCGACGCCATTCGTTGGGACACAGATCTGATCCGCCGCTATGACCTGGCGGGACCGCGCTACACCTCGTACCCGACCGCCGTGCAATTCAACAGCCAGGTCGGCGCCTTCGATCTGCTGCACGCCCTGCGTGACAGCCGCAAGGCCCAGCGCCCGCTGTCGCTGTACGTGCACATCCCGTTCTGCGCCAACATCTGCTACTACTGCGCCTGCAACAAGGTCATCACCAAGGATCGCAGCCGTGCCCTGCCCTACCTGCAACGCCTGGAACAGGAGATGCAACTGATCGCCTGCCACCTGGCGCCCAACCAGCGGGTCGAGCAGTTGCACTTCGGCGGCGGCACTCCGACCTTTCTCAATCACGACGAGTTGCGCCAGCTGATGGCCTTGCTGCGCAAGCATTTCAACCTGCTCGAAGATGACTCCGGCGACTACGGTATCGAGATCGACCCTCGCGAAGCCGACTGGTCGACTATGGGTCTGCTGCGAGAGCTGGGCTTCAACCGGGTCAGCATCGGTCTACAAGACCTGGACCCGGCCGTGCAGCGCGCAGTCAACCGCCTGCAGAGCCTGGAGGAAACCCGAGCGGTGATCGAGGCGGCTCGCACCCTGCAATTTCGCTCCATCAACATCGACCTGATCTACGGCCTGCCCAAACAGACTGCGGAACACTTTGCCCGCACCGTGGAAGAAGTCATCAGCCTGCAGCCCGACCGGCTCTCGGTGTTCAACTACGCCCACCTGCCCGAGCGCTTCATGCCGCAACGACGGATCAACGGCAGTGAACTGCCGGCCCCGGCAGAGAAACTGGAAATGCTGCAACGCACCATCGAACAGCTGACCGCTGCCGGTTATCGCTACATCGGCATGGACCATTTCGCCCTTCCCGATGACGAGTTGGCGATCGCCCAAGAAGAATCGACCCTACAGCGCAACTTCCAGGGCTACACCACTCATGGCCATTGCGACCTGATCGGCTTGGGCGTTTCCGCGATCAGCCAGATCGGTGATCTCTATTGCCAGAACAGCAGCGATCTGACGCACTATCAAAATGCCTTGGCGGGCGCACAACTGGCCACTAGTCGCGGCCTGGTCTGCAATGCCGACGACCGTCTGCGCCGTGAAGTTATTCAACAACTGATCTGCAACTTTAGTCTTAAGTTCGAAGATATAGAGAAAGCCTTCAATATCGACTTTCGCGGCTACTTCAATGAACTATGGCCGGACTTGCAGGAGATGGACGACGATGGGCTGATTCAACTAAGCCCCGAGGCCATCACCGTACTTCCGGCGGGACGCCTGTTGGTGCGTTCGGTATGCATGATCTTCGATGCTTACTTGGGGCAGCAGAATCGCCAGCGTTTTTCTCGGGTTATCTAGGATTTCATGAGCAAAGCAGAGGCCTTCACCACCTGCTCGGGGCTCAAGCCGGCATCCCTCATCGCCTTGGCCAATGAGGCGTTGGCGGTCAGTAATCCGCTGTTGAGGGCCGCCAGGGCCGTTTGCAGGCTGCCGATCCTGGCCTTGACCTCATCCGGGCTCAGGCGCTTGTCGGCCATGACGGCCTGAAGCTGGGCCAGCTTTTCAGCAATCTGTTGTTGCAATTTTCTGATCATTTTGAGGAGCTTTTGAATATTTTCGGGCAGGCCGCTTTCCTCGATGTCACTGTCATCGCCCGCAGCACGGGAGGATTTCTGCAGTCCGGCCCCCGACAGCGACACTTTGACGCCCTCTCCGAGCACCGGCTCTGCAACTAATGACGAACCTCTTAGTTCATCGGCCTCGTTGCTTTTCGAAGATTCAGAAAGTAGCTGCAAGTTATTGCTGCCATTAGTAATACCGCCAACAAAGGACATAGTTGCGGCGCTCCAAGTTGTTTTCGTTAACAGGTTATCGACCCACAAAAGGATTGCTTTACGACTCACAGTCAATACGGCACGGACTGGCCGGAACCTCCTCCCGTGAGTTACCCTTACGGCTTATGTGTGTTTTCCCACAAGGATTCTAGAATGTCCGAGCCAGTTAAACTGCGCGCTCATAACCAGGCCCATTGCAAGGATTGCAGCCTGGCCCCTCTGTGCCTGCCACTTTCCTTGAATTTGGAAGACATGGACGCGCTGGACGAAATCGTCAAACGTGGCCGCCCATTGAAAAAAGGCGAATTTCTGTTCCGTCAGGGTGACGGCTTCGATTCGGTGTATGCCGTGCGTTCCGGCGCCCTGAAAACCTTCAGCCTCAGCGACGGCGGCGAAGAGCAGATCACCGGTTTCCACCTGCCCAGCGAGCTGGTGGGGCTGTCCGGCATGGACACTGAAAGCCATCCGGTTTCGGCCCAGGCCCTGGAAACCACTTCGGTATGTGAAATCCCCTTCGAACGTCTCGACGAACTGGCCCTGCAACTGCCGCAACTGCGTCGCCAACTGATGCGTGTCATGAGCCGGGAAATCCGCGATGACCAGCAAATGATGCTGCTGCTGTCGAAAAAGACCGCCGACGAACGCATTGCCACCTTCCTGGTCAACCTGTCGGCCCGGTTCCGCGCCCGCGGCTTCTCGGCCAACCAGTTCCGCCTGAGCATGTCGCGCAACGAAATCGGCAACTACCTGGGCCTGGCGGTGGAAACCGTATCCCGGGTGTTCACCCGCTTCCAGCAGAACGAACTGATTGCCGCCGAAGGCAAGGAAGTGCACATCCTCGATCCGATCCAGCTGTGCGCCCTGGCCGGGGGCTCGGTGGAAGGCTGATCCACGGCACTCGCGACTGAGCCAAGCCGCTCGGTCGCGGCTATACTGGCGCGGCCCAAATTGCCCGCCAGGACACCTGCAGATGGCCTTCGATTCCTTTGACATCAAATCCCTAATCCGCCCCGTCGTCGACTTCCCGAAACCCGGGGTGATCTTCCGTGACATCACTCCCTTGTTCCAGTCTCCCCGGGCCCTACGCCTGGTGGCCGACAGTTTCGCCCAGCGTTATGTCGAAGCAGACTTCAGCCACATCGGCGCCATGGATGCCCGAGGCTTCCTGATCGGCTCGATCATCGCCTACCAGTTGAACAAACCACTGATTCTGTTCCGCAAACAGGGCAAGCTGCCGGCCGATGTGCTGGCCGAGGGTTACCAGACCGAGTACGGCGAAGCCTTCTTGGAGGTGCATGCCGACAGCCTGTGCGAAGGCGACTCGGTGTTGATGTTCGATGACCTGATCGCCACCGGCGGCACCCTGATCGCCGCCGCCAACCTGGTACGCCGCATGGGCGCGAAGATCTACGAGGCCGCCGCCATTATCGACCTGCCGGAACTGGGAGGCTCGCAGAAGCTGGAAGACATGGGCATCCCGACTTTTTGCCTGACCCAGTTCTCTCTGAGCGAACGCTGAAGCCAACACCGACAGTCGCCCCCTGCTGCCTGCCGGTGCCGGCCCGATTGCTCAACCTGCTTGTCTGAGTAGAAGAACGACAAACTGCTACTGATTCCAGCGTGCGACTAGAGCCCCATCTGCTTGCTGATGATTTCGTTCATCACTTCGCGGGTGCCGCCGCCAATGGAGAGGATGCGGTTATCCCGATACAGGCGTTCCACCAGACTATCGCGCATGTAGCCCATGCCGCCGAGTATCTGCACCGCATCGTGGGTGATACGGTCGGCGGTGTCGGTGGCGAAGTTCTTGGCCATGGAAATCTCCTTGATCACGCTTTTGCCAGCAGCCATCTGCGCTGCCTGGCGATAGGTGAATTCCCGGGACACCTCAAGGGCCGTGGCCATCTCCGCCAGACGATGCTTGAGCACCTGGAACTTGGCGATGGGCTTGCCGAACGCCTCGCGCTCCCGGGCCCACTTCAGGCTCTCCTCCAGTGCCATCTGCGCGGTCATGTTGGCCATCAGCGCCAGGGCCAGGCGCTCGCTCTGAAAGTTGCCCATGATGCAGGCAAAGCCCATGTCCTGGGCACCGATCAGGTTGCCCACCGGCACCCGACAATCGTCGAAGAACAGCTCGGCGGTATCCGAGGCCCACCAGCCCATCTTTTTCAGCTGCCGGCCCACCGTGAAGCCGGGACTGCCCTTCTCGATCAGCAGCAGGCTGATGCCGCCATAGCCCGGTTCTCCGGTGCGCACCGCGACGGTGTAGTAATCGGCGCGCACGCCGCTGGTAATGAAGGTCTTGCTGCCGCTGACCCGATAATGATCACCGTCGCGCACGGCACGGGTCTGCAGGTTGGCCACATCCGATCCGCCACTGGGCTCGGTCACCGCCAGCGCGCAGGTCTTCTCTCCGGACAGCACCTGGGGCACAACCCGCTGGCGCACTTCGGGACGGGCCCATTTGACGATGGGCGGCAGGCCGATATCCAGTGACCCCAGTCCTGCCACCAAGCCGCCGGAGCCGCAGCGCATCAACTCTTCGCTGGCGGCGATCTTGGCGAACAGATCACCTTCGTGACTGCCGCCCAGGGCTTCGGGATAGCCGATACCGAGAATCCCGGCGGCACCGGCCTTGAGATACAGCTCACGGGGAAAGCTTTCGGCCTCCTCCCACTGCTGGATCTCGGGGAGAATTTCGCGCTCGACGAAACGTCGCACGCTGTCGCGGACCAACTGGTGGCTGGGATCGAAGTATTCCTGGCAGGCAGACATCGGCAAGCTCCTCTGAAGGGTCGAGGGAACTTACCAAGCGCTTGCTTGGTTTTCAAGACGATCCGTATCTCCGCGCCAGCCGGTAAGCCGGCTCTGGCCAACGAAGGCTACAGGGCTATGGGTTTGCGACCGGCAAAGGAGTGGGCCAGGGTGCCGCCGTCCACCAGCTCCAGCTCGCCACCCAGCGGCACGCCATGGGCGATGCGCGAGGTGATCAGGCCTTTGTTGGTCAGCAGTTGGGCAATGTAGTGGGCCGTGGCTTCGCCCTCTACCGTCGGGTTGGTGGCCAGGATGACCTCGGTAAAGCTGCCCTGCTCCTCAATCCGCGCCAACAACTGCGGAATGCCGATGGCTTCCGGGCCCAGGCCATCCAGAGGCGACAAATGGCCCTTGAGCACGAAGTAACGACCGCGATAGCCGGTCTGCTCCACCGCATAGACATCCATAGGACCTTCCACCACGCACAGCAGCGTGTCATCACGGCGCGGATCGGCACATTGCGGGCACAGTTCGTCTTCGGTCAGGGTCCGGCATTGACGGCAGTGCCCGACCCCCTCCATGGCCTGGCTCAGGGCCTGGGCCAGACGCAAGCCGCCGCTGCGATCACGCTCAAGCAGTTGCAAGGCCATGCGCTGGGCGGTTTTCTGACCCACGCCTGGCAAAGTGCGCAGGGCGTCGATCAGTTGGCGAATCAGGGGGCTGAAGCTCATGGGCAAAGGTCCGACAAAACGACGAGACGCGGTTTATACCCGCGCCTCGGCATAGCGTCAAATGCTCGCGTCCGGCGCAACCTTGACCATCAGCTTGCCGAAGTTGCCGCCCTCCAACAGACCGATGAAGGCTTCGCGCCCCCGGGGCGCCATGGCCCTGATGAATTGCGGATGACGGTCGCCGTACCCGCTTGGCCAACAAGACGCACTGCAACAGCGGCAGGCGATCTGGCTTCAAGGATTGGCGAGGACGGTATAGGGCGCAGCCTCCCCAAAGGGACAATGAGGTTCACTCCTTCCAAGCGGGGTTGTTCGACGGCACAAAAAAGCCAGGCTCGAAGCCTGGCTTGTGTGCATCCATCCGAAGCGCCGGGGCGAATCAGAACGGCAGCTTCATGCCTGGAGGCAGTTGCATGCCGGCGGTCATGCCGGACATTTTTTCCTGGCTGTTGGACTCGATCTTGCGCACGGCATCGTTGACCGCCGCAGCAAACAGGTCTTCCAGCACTTCACGGTCATCTTCGCTGACGCCTTCGAGCAGGCTCGGGTCGATGCTTACGCGCTTGATGTCGTGACGACCGGTCATGACCACAGTGACCATGTCGCCGCCGGCCTTGCCGGTGACTTCAGCGTTGGCCAGTTCTTCCTGCATCTTGGCCATTTTTTCCTGCATCTGCTGTGCCTGCTTCATCAGGCCGGCCATGCCACCTTTCATCATGGGAATTACCTCAAAGTACGGGGATGGAAACAGCGCCCGGCTCGCGGCCCGACGCCCTTTAAGCAATCAACCCTGCGCGGCCGGGGCCTCGACAGGTTCAATAGTATCGTGGCGCACCAAGGCGCCGAACTCCTGGACCATCTGCTGGATGAACGGATCGCCGTGGATCGAATCCTCCGCCTCGCGCTGACGGTCGGCGCGGCGCCGTGAAGCCGCCTGGGCCGGGGTTTCCTGCTCGGGCTTGATCAGCTCGATGGCCAAGTTCAGGGTGCGGCCATGGTACTGGTTCAACGCATCGTTGAGGCGCCGCTGCTGAGTGGCGTTGAACAGCGCGCTATGGGCCGGGTCCAGGTGCAGCAGCCAATTGTCGCCATCCACAGCCATCAAGGTGCAGTTGGCAGCGATGCTACCGGTCATGCCGGAAATCGGCAGCTTCGGAAACAGTTCCAGCCACTCCAGGGCCAGGCCGGTGGCCGGCTTGGCGGCGGGCTCCGGCTCGGGTTCCGGGGCCGGTTCGGCGGCGTGCTCACTGGCCAGCTCGTCGAGGTAGCTGTAGGCCGAATCCATGTCCGGCTCGATGTAGTCCTCGTCCAGGGGCGGTTCGTCGTCCAGGTCGATTCCCGGTGTGGCGGCATCGACTTCGGCCACGCTCGGCTCGGGCACCGGCGCACTGACCCACTCCGGCGCGTCCGGCACCACGCTGTCCGGTGCAGGAGTCGGCATCGGCGTCAGCTCGGGCTGTTCGGCCACCACATCCAGCAGCGGCTCCACAGCAGCCTGCTGCTCGGCCGGCGGTTCTACCGGATCATTCCAAGGCAGGTCGATCACTTCTTCAGCGACCGCCGGCTCTGGTTCAACGACCAGCGCTTGAGTCACCTCCGGCACGACAGGCACGGGAGCGGCCACTGGCACTGGCACTGGAATGGACGCGGCAGCCGCGACCGGCGCGCTGGCAATCGGAGCAACGGCAGCCACAGGCACCGCAGGAGCGGGTGCCGCCACGGCTTGGGCGGAATCAACTGTGGCCTGGCTGATCCCCACTGGCTTTAGCGGCTGTCTCGGCGCATCCGCGGTATCCGCCGGGCGGAAGGCCAGCATCCGCAGCAGGACCATCTCGAAGCCCCCTCGCGGGTCCGGCGCCAAGGGCAGGTCGCGGCGGCCGATCAGGCCCATCTGGTAATAGAACTGTACGTCTTCGGCCGGCAGCGCCTGGGCCAGGGCCAGCACCCGATCACGGTCGCCATGACCGTTGTCGACCCCTTCCGGCAGGGCCTGGGCGATCGCTACCCGATGCAGCACGTTGAGAATTTCCGAGAGTACGCCGTTCCAGTCCGGGCCTTGCTCCGCCAGATGACGCACCGCTTCCAGCAGCGCCTTGGCGTCGCCATTGATCAAAGCATGCAGCACGTCGTAGACCTGGCCATGATCGAGGGTGCCGAGCATGGCCCGCACATCGGCGGCCATGACCTTGCCCTCACCGAAGGCGATGGCCTGGTCGGTCAGGCTCATGGCATCGCGCATCGAGCCGTCGGCGGCGCGGCCCAGCAGCCACAGCGCATCGTCCTCGAACGGCACGTTCTCCACGCCCAGCACATGGCTGAGGTGCTCCACCACGCGCTCGGGGGTCATGTTTTTCAGGGAAAACTGCAGGCAACGCGACAGGATGGTCGCCGGCAGCTTCTGTGGATCGGTGGTCGCCAGGATGAACTTGACGTAGGGCGGCGGCTCTTCAAGGGTCTTGAGCAATGCGTTGAACGAGTGACTGGAAAGCATGTGCACTTCGTCGATCAGATAGACCTTGAAGCGCCCGCGGCTCGGTGCGTACTGCACGTTGTCCAGCAGTTCACGGGTGTCCTCGACCTTGGTCCGGCTCGCGGCGTCGATCTCGATCAGGTCGACGAAACGCCCCTCATCGATCTCGCAGCACACCGAGCAGGTGCCGCACGGCGTGGAAGTGATGCCTGTTTCACAGTTCAGGCATTTGGCAATGATCCGCGCGATGGTGGTCTTGCCCACCCCGCGGGTGCCGGTAAACAGGTAGGCGTGGTGCAGCCGCTGGCTGTCCAAGGCATTGATCAGAGCCTTGAGCACATGGGTCTGGCCGACCATTTCGCGGAACGAGCGCGGACGCCATTTACGTGCAAGAACCTGATAACTCATCGAAAACCGTCGCAACTGGAAAGCGGAAGCCGGTAATGCTAGCGGAGCAAGGGCGAAATTGCATCCGGCGCGCTTGTCTAATCTGTCTAAGCTGCATTTTGCCAAGGATGGCTCGGCCGTTTTAACCGTGGGAGACCCTATGCGTTTGACCTGGAGCGCCCTGCTGCTGTTGAGCGCCAGCCTGGAAGCCGCCGAGGCGCCTTTACGCTTTGTGATTGCCGACAGCTGGGCCATGCCGAGCATCGAGATCGAAGGCGAGCAACCCACCTCAGGCATCCTTTACGACACCATGAACAGCCTGGCCCGCCACCTGGGCACCCGCCCCGAGTTTCACGTCCTGGCCCGGGCCCGGGTGCAGAACGCCATGGCCCAGGGCGAGGTCGACATACGCTGCTTCGCCGCCCAGGCCTGGCTGCCGAACCTGTCCGGGGACTATCTGTGGAGCGTGCCGCTGTTCGTGCAACGCAACCTGCTGGTAAGCGACCACCCGCATCAGGCTCCGCTCAATCCCCAGGACTTGCCGACGCAGCACATCGGCACCGTGCTGAGCTACACCTACACCGCCCTGCAACCGCTGTTCGACAGTGCCCGGCTGATTCGTGACGATGCGCGCAACGAGGAGCAGGTCCTGCAAAAACTCCAGGTCGGGCGCTATCACTACGCAATCGCCAGCCAATGGACCCTGGACTGGTTCAACAAGACCCAGGCCTCCGGCAAACCGCTGCACCGCGTCGCGCTGCTGCAGGAGCAGGCCGTGAGCTGCTACGTGCGTAACGACCCGGCAGTGCCGGCCCGGCGCATCCTGCGCGCCCTGCTGCAGATGAAAATGTCCGGCGAAATCGATGCCATCGTCCAGCGCTACGTCGAACCGATGTCCAGTGCCAGCACCTCCGACGCCGCCGGCCCCTGAATTTCGCCGTGGCGCCATGCCTGCGGTGGCTGGAAAGCGCATCCCCACTGCAGCACCGCGTCAGCCGGCATGGGCACGGCGATGAAGTCACCCTGAGCCACCTCGCAGCCCAGAGCCATCAAGCGCTCGGCGTGGGCCAGGCTTTCCAGGCCCTCGGCCACCACTTGCCGACCAAAGGCCCGGGCCAGCCCTATCAGGGCCTGGATCAGCGCCTGATCATCCTGGTCATGCAGCATGTCGCGGACAAACAGCCGATCGATCTTGATGGTCTGGGTGCGCAGGCGCTTGAGGTAACTGAGGGACGAATGCCCGGTGCCGAAGTGCCCCAGGGAGAACTGCACGCCCAGCGCCTGGCAGGCATCGAGGCAATCGCTGACCCGCTGGATGTTCTCGATTGCCGCCGACTCGACGATCTCCAGCTCCAGCAACGCCGGCGAAACCTGCGGGTAGCGTTCGAGCATCTCCTTGAGCCGCTCGACAAAATCCGGGCGCTGGAAATGCCGGGCCGCGACGTTCAGGCTCACCGACCAGCCATGGCCCGCCGCCTGCCAGTCCTGCAGGCGCATCATCACCTGGTCCATGACCCATTCGCCGATGTCGACGATCAGGTCGGTTTCCTCCACCTGCGGCAGAAACTCCTGGGAGCCGAGCATGCCCCGTTGCGGGTGCTGCCAGCGCAGCATCGCCTCGAAGCCCAGCACCGCACCGCTGCGCAGGTTGACCTTGGGCTGGAAGTACAGCTGCAACTCACCGGCGTTCAGCGCCTGACGCACCTGTTCCACGGTCTGGTAGGTGACCATGACCTCACGATCACGCAACACATCGAACAGATGGAAACGGTTGCGCCCGCTCTGCTTGGCCACGTACATGGCCTGATCGGCATGGCGCAGCAGGGTGTCGGCGTCGTGGTTATCGGTGGGGAACAGGGTCACGCCGATGCTGGCAAAGACATTGATGTCCTTGCCCTGGATCGAATAGGGCTGGGAGATGGTGGCCAGCACCCGTTGCAGCGCTGCACGCAGCTCCAGCATGTCGCGCACATAGCGCAGGATCAGCACGAACTCGTCGCCGGCCAGGCGCGCCACCACATCCTCACCGCGAATGATCGAACGCAGCCGCGCCGCCACTTCCACCAGCAGCAAGTCGCCACAGGCGTGGCCGTAGCCATCGTTGACGGCCTTGAAGCCGTCGAGGTCGAGCATGCACACCGCCAGGGGGATGTCCTCTCGGCGGGAGAACTCCAGGGCCTGATGCAGCAAGTCGGAAAGAAAGGCCCGGTTGGGCAGACCGGTGAGCACGTCATGCCCGACCCGCCATTGCAGCGAATGCAGCAACTGGCGCTTTTCGCTGACATCGAAGCGAATCGACACGTAGCGCATCACCTTGCCGGAACGCTGGTCGATCAGGGGCACCATGGTGCTGTCGACCCAGTACAGGCTGCCATCCTTGGTCCGGTTACAGATCTCGCCCTTCCACACCCGGCCCTGGGAAATGGTCTGCCACAGCTCGCTGAAGAATTCCGGCGGGTGCAGCCCCGAGCTGAGCATCCGGTGGTTGGCCCCGATCAGCTCATCCCGGCTGTAGCCCGAAATCTGGCAAAACAGGTCGTTGACATAGGTGATACAGCCGCCGAGATCAGTCTCGGAGAAGATGGCGGCGGCATCGACGGCCCTGCGGTATTTCTCATCCATGAGTCGAGATCACTGTCGCTAGCGGTTGAACCGCTCGACCAGGGCACGCAGCCCGGAAGAGATGTTTTCCAGCTCGGTGCCGCGGACCACCCCGGCGCTGGCGTTACTGGCGGTGCGCTGTACCGTGGCGGCGACACGATTGATCTGTTCGGACACCGACTCGGCCACATGGGATTGCTCCTGGGAGGCCGCGGCCATTTGCTGGCTCATATCGGTGATGCGCTCCACCGCGGCGCCGATGCCATGCAGAGCCTGTTGCGCCTGCAATACCTGCTGCACCCCCTGCTCCGCCTCTTCGATACCGAGGTTGGCGATCTGCACCGCCTCATCGGCACCGGCCCGCAGGCTCTGGATGATGCCCTGGATCTGCTGGGTCGATTGCCGGGTCTTGCCCGCCAGGGCCCGCACTTCATCGGCAACCACGGCGAACCCGCGCCCCTGCTCACCGGCTCGGGCGGCTTCGATGGCAGCGTTCAGGGCCAGCAGGTTGGTCTGGTCGGCAATCGCCTGGATCATGCTCGCCGCCACCATGATGTCCTGGGTCTGCCCGGCCAGGTCGCCCACCGCCTGGTTGATCTGGGTGACCGTGCGGGCCAGCAACTGGATGGCGTCACGGGAAGAGCCCGCCACCTGGCTGCCCTCCCGAGCCAGGAGATTGGCGGTGTGAGCCTCGCTGGCGGTGTGCTGCACGTGCTCGGCAACCTCGGTGATCGAGGCGGCCATCTGGGTCATGGCGGCTGCCGTCATGTCGGTCTCGGCCCTTTGCTCCAGCAGTGCCGTCTCGGTGTGGCTGGACAGTTGGCTGGAGTCGGCGGCAGCCGTGGCCATCTGCCGGGCCAGATCGCTGAGGCGCGTCAGGGCAGTTTTCAGCCGCGCCTCCTCGCTGATCAGGATCATCTGCAATTGCCCTGCCGGCCCCAGCGCTTCGCTGTAGGCCAGGGCACAGATCGGATCGGCGAAGGTATTCGGGGTGCTGCTGAGGATGTGCTTGAGCTGCTGTCGCAAACGGCGCTGGGCGGACAGTCCGACGGCAATGAAACCGGCAACGGTCAGACCCTGGGCCGCCAAAGTCGGCAACCAGCTGAACGCCCCCAGGCACGCCACGGCCAGGGCCGCCGGCAACAGCAATGGCCGGGCTCCAGCCTCCAGTCGACGCCAAGCGCTGACCGGTGACTTGTTGGCGCGCATACGGGCATACAAGGCTTCGGCACGATTGACCTGCTCCCGGGTCGGCTTGACCCGGACCGACTCGTAGCCCACCAGTCGCCCGTCCTCTAGAATCGGCGTGACATAGGCGCTGACCCAATAGAAATTGCCGTTCTTGCAGCGGTTTTTCACCACCCCCATCCAGCTCTGACCGGCCTTCAGATACCTCCACATCGACTCGAACACCGCCGCAGGCATGTCCGGGTGGCGCACCAGGTTGTGGGTGCTGCCAATCAGTTCGGCCTGGCTGAAACCGCTCATTGCAGCGAACTCGGCATTGCAATAGGTGATATGGCTGCTGGTATCGGTGGCGGATATGAGCCGCTGCTGGTCGGGAAAGGTCTGCTCAACAGAGTTGACCGGCAAATTGAGACGCACTTTAGAACTCCATAGACAGCCTGCGATCAACCATACCGGGAGGCCGGCTGCAGGCTGATTCGCGATGTACTTTCCTGGCGGTACGACTCAATCGGAAGGTTCGCCCTGATTGCAGCCGTACAGCGGTTTGCGCGGCAGATGACCGTCGATTCGACGAGGATCAACTAGGATCAGATAAGGCGTCAGGTGGGGACGGCGGACGGAGCGTTGGCGGGATTTACGAGACGTTCGAGCCTCTGCCAAGCCCTCGGTTTAGGTGAACAAGGGAAATGCAATGATTTCTTGTTTCATAAACCTGCCTGCTGAAACTAGATCACCAAATACCTGTCCGAAGCGCCGATTCTACGAAATGCATCACATTTTGCAAAGCAAGGTGATGAACCATGGTGTTGTCTAATGCCAATATTTATCGTTAAGTTCTTGATTCTAAATGGGAATTGAGCGATGCAAATTTCAAGTTTGGGTGCAGCCATCAAGCGTTATCGAAAGGTAGCGGGGCTTACTCAGGCTGAACTAGGTGAAAAAACCGGTTTTGACCCAAAAACCATCAGCCGCTTCGAAACCGGCACCTACACCCCCAGCGTTGAAGCTCTATTTCTGCTAGCCGAAGTACTGGGAGTGAAGCTGAAAGCCTTCTTCGCCGATCTGGGCGATGAAGAGGAACAGCGGGCTTATTTGTTCGGTGTCATTCACAAAGCCACCCCTAAGGATCTGGGAAAGCTGATAGCAGCGGTAGACCAGGCCTTGTCCAAGCCTTGAGCCCCGCAACAAATCAATCGAAAGAGGCCTGTCTATCGAATCCGACAAACAGGCTTCTTCGTCCATTAACGACTCCTGACAGGATCTGACAGACCCGGCACATAAGCTTGTGCCCCACAGCACACAGCCCCTTGGAGTCGTCATGACCAGCAACACCTACTTCCTGCTTTATGTAGACAGCCCGGCTATCAGCGCGCAGTTCTACAGCCGCCTGCTGGACAAGCAACCGGTAGAATCCTCCCCCACCTTCGCACTGTTCATCCTCGATTCGGGGATCAAACTCGGCCTGTGGTCACGCCACACGGTCGAGCCCAGCGCCCAGGCAACCGGCGGTGGCGGTGAACTGGGCTGGGCCCTGGACAGCCGCGAAGCCGTGGACGACCTGCACCGCCACTGGCAGAGCCTGGGCTTGACCATCGCCCAGCCACCCACCCAGATGGATTTCGGCTACACCCTGCTCGCTCTCGATCCGGACGGACACCGCCTGCGCGTGCTCTATCTCAGCGTCGACTGAGCTACCTCCGGCACCACTCCACAGAGAGAGAGGCGCTGCCACCAGCGCCCTCCTCGCTCCTGCATTGAAATAAATAGAAACGTCTCATTGAGCCCCCGGACACTCATCGCTATCCTCCCCGCCGACTTGTCACAATTTGTAAGGGAATACGATGAAGTACCTGCGTCTATTACTGGCGATGGCCATCCTCTGTGCCACGCCACTCTTTGCCTGCGCCGCCACACCGAGCCAAGGCAAGGACAGCGAACCCCAGACCGCCGAACAGTTTCTCGCCTCGCTCTCGCCACGCCATGGCCAGGTCAAGCTGCCCGGGGATATCGCCAGCCTCGACCTGAGCCAGGAGTTTTACTACCTCAACCCCAAGGACACCGAGAAGCTGCTCACCGAAGGCTGGGGCAACCCGCCCGGCTTCACCACCCTGGGCATGATCGTGCCCAGCGCCGTCAGCCCGCTGTCCGCCGAAGGCTGGGGCGTGATCATCAGCTACAAGAATGATGGGCACATCTCCGACGACGACGCGGCGAAGATCGACTATCAGGACCTGCTCAAGCAAATGCAGGAAGCCGACGAGCAAGACAACAAGCAGCGCAAGGAACAGGGCTATGGCGCCATCCACCTGCTGGGCTGGGCCGAGCAGCCCAGCTACGACGCACAGACCCACAAAATGTACTGGGCCCGCGAACTCAAGGCCGAAGGCGCCGAAAGCAACACCCTGAACTACAGCATCCGCGTGCTGGGTCGCGAAGGTGTGCTGGAGCTCAACGCGGTCGCCTCCATGGACGACCTGGCCACCATCAAGCGCGAGATCCCCAAGGTGCTGGCCTTCACCAACTTCACCGACGGCAACCGCTACGCCGACTACAACCCAAGCACCGACAAGCTGGCTTCCTACGGGCTGGCCGCGCTGGTAGCCGGCGGCCTGGCCAGCAAGGCCGGGTTGTTTGCCAAGCTGGGGGTACTGCTGCTGGCCGGCAAGAAGTTCATTGTCATCGGCGTCCTCGCCCTGGCCGCATTTGTCGGCCGGCTGTTCAAGAAAAAAGGCTGATTCCCAAGCGCAACGCCCCTGCCTGACGGGGCGTTGCACCTCACGAATCACCCAGCTTCACCCGCCCACCCCGCTTCAGCCCAGGCAGGATCCTCGGTCGCCCGAGACGCCATTGCCGCCAGCGCCCCTCCAACTGCATCGCCATCACGCTACCCAGCACCACCGTCGCCCCCAGCAGCACGGCAGATTGCACCTCCTCACCCAACACAGTTGCCGCCAGCAGCATCGCCACTGGCGGTATCAGGTACATGGCCATCGACGCCCGACTGACTTCCACCCGCGCCAACACATAGGCCCAGGCCAGATACGCCAGCGCACTGGGGAACAACCCCAACAGCAGCACCGCCAGATTCACCCGCCACGGCGCCTGGACGACCTCCCGCGCCAATCCCGGTGCATAAACCGACAACAGCAAGGTGCCGCCCCAGACCATGTAGCAAACGGTGGTCAGCACCCCGTAACGTCCGGACAGACGCCGCTGCAAGACGAAGTACAGCCCCCAGGAAAAAGCCGCCAGCAACACCAGCAACCCGCGAGGCTCGATCGTTCCCACCCCCTTGTCGGCCACAACCACCAGCACCGCACCAAACACCCCCAGTACCACACAGCCCCAGCGCCAGGCACTGACCGCCTCCCTGAGCCAGAAGAAGGCGATCAGCGTGCCAAATAGCGGCGCCGTCTGTGCCAGCACGCTGGAAGCACCGGCACTCAAGCCCTGCTGACCATAATTGAGACTGACGTGATGCAGGGCGATGGCAAAGAACCCCAGCACCAGCAGCCCGGGCAAATCGCGCCAACGCGGCAGGGATATTTTCAGCACCACAGCCATCGCGGCCATCAACAGCGAGGCAACCAGGAAACGCAACAACGCCAGATGCCCGGGACTGTAGCCCTCAAGGCCAATGTGAATGCCCACCGGCGAATAGGCCCAGCACAGAATCACCGCAGCGGTAGCCAGCAACAGCTTGAATCCTGGTGAATGTTTCACGGCACAGGCGCCCAGACAGAGAGAGAGGAAACCCAGTCTCTCGCCCTCCACAACTCACCACAACTAACCGATACTGAGGCCATTCATCACTGAAAATGAGCAATGGAACCGAGCAATGGAGCTGAGCCAACTGAAAATGGTGAACGCCGTGGCCCGCACCGGCAGCATCGCCCGCGCCGCCGAACAACTGCATTGCGTGCCCTCCAACATCACCAACCGCCTCAAGCAGCTGGAGTGCGAACTCGGCACCCCGCTGTTCACCCGGGTCGGGCGCGGCCTGAAGATCAGCGCTGCTGGAGAAATATTCCTCGGCTACAGCGAACGCATTCTGGCGCTGGTCGATGAGGCCAAGCGTGCGCTGGACGACCAGGCGGAACCCAGCGGCCTGCTGCGCCTGGGCGCCATCGAGTCCTGCGCGGGCGGGCGCCTGCCACCGCTGCTGGCGCAATATCATCGACGCTACCCCAAAGTGAGCGTGGAACTGGTGACCGGCACCTGGTCGCAGCTCTTTACGCAGCTGCAACAGCAGCGCATCGACGGCGCCTTGGTGGCCGTCGACACCTTGCCACCCAGGCTCAAGCAGACGGTGCTCTACCATGAGCCCCTGGTGCTGATCTCCAGCGCCGGCAGCGCTCCGATCCACAGCGCCAGCGATCTGCAGGGGCAGCACCTGTTCATGTGGCCGCAGGGCTGCCCCTATCGCCACGCCCTGGAAAACTGGCTGGCCAGGCACGGCCTGAACCTGCCCATTACCGGGTACGCCAGTTGGGGCACGATCATCGGCTGTGTCAGTGTCGGGGCCGGCGTGTCGCTGATTCCGGAAGGCGTGCTGGAACGCTATGCACAGTCGGCGACCCTGAACATCCAACGTTTCAGTGACCTGCTCCCCGTGGACAACCGCTTCGTCTGGCATCAGGACGTACAGCGACACAACGCGCGGGATGCGTTTGCCCGACTGCTGCAGGAGCATCTGAGGGCATGACGACCGCCTCGTCGAGCCAGCGAGCGTTTCGGCACAATTCACGAGCGCCACGGCACAGTACCCGGCTCCGTCCGCCCATAGACTGGCCTCTCATCCCCACCCGCCGGACGAGCCCACCATGAACAACCGATTTCTTCTTGGCGCACTTTCCCTAGGCCTGAGCCTTGGCGCCCACGCCGCCGAGTTCAGCGTCAGCAGTGACGACATCCGCGATGGCCAGCCCTTGAGTCAGCGGGAAGTCTTCCGCGGCTTCGGCTGCGAAGGCGACAACACCTCTCCTCAACTGTCCTGGAAAAATGCCCCGCCGGGCACCCGCAGCTTCGCCGTCACCGTCTACGATCCGGACGCTCCCACCGGCAGCGGCTGGTGGCACTGGACCCTGTTCAACCTCCCCAGCACCACCCAGGGCCTGCCCAGGGGCGCGGGCAGCCCCAGTGGCGAACAGCTGCCGCCGGGAGCCGCGCAGGGACGCACCGATTACGGCCAACCCGGCTTTGGCGGCGCTTGCCCGCCCACGGGCGACAAACCTCATCGCTACCAGTTCACCGTCTGGGCACTGAAGGTGGATAAACTGCCCCTCGACGCCCAGGCCAGCGGAGCGATGGTGGGCTACATGCTCAACGCCAACGCCCTGGCCAAGACCACACTGACCGCTACCTACGGACGCTGACGATGAACGCACCGGCTGGCCTGCAGCACCACCAAAGCCGTATCGACGCCTGCGTCATCCGTGCCAGGCAGGCCCACGCCCTGCAACGAGTACCGATTTTCGTCAGCGCCCTGTGCCGGGTGCGTCAGGGCGAAAAACGCATGGCCTGGGACGATCGCGAAATGCGCGTGGGCGGCCAGCACCTGATCCTACTGCCGGCCGGGCGCGAAGTGGGCATCAGCAACGCACCAGGGGCGCAAGGCCACTACATCGCCGATGTCGTGACCTTCCCCGCCCCGGCCTTGCGCGCGTTCAGCCTGCGCTACCAGCCGCAGATCGTCGCCCGCCCCGGACGCAGCGGCGCAGACCTGTGCATCCCCCTGGAGCGACACACGGCCCTGGCCTGGGACCACCTCCTGCAATGCATCGCCAGCGATGCGCCGGATGCCCTGCGCAACCACTACGGCGAGGCGGTGCTGCTGGCCCTGGCCCTTGGCGGCTGGGCCGGCCCTTTGTTGCTGGATCGTCACGACCCGCTGTGCGAACGGGTGCAGCAGATCCTCATGAGCAATCCGGCGCGGGACTGGACCGTCGCCTGCGTCGCCGAGCGCCTGAACCTCGGGGCTTCGACATTGCGCCGCCAGCTGGCGAACGAGAACGACAGCTTCAGCAACATCCTCGAAAACGTCAGGCTGGGCATGGCCCTGCAATGGCTGCAAACCACACCACGCCCGATCGGCGAAATCGCCGCCGCCAGCGGCTACGCCTCGGCCTCACGCTTTGCCGTGCGCTTTCGCAAGCACTACGGGCTCTCGCCCCGAGAGTTGCGAGCCGCGATCTAGCCCTGGCGCGCCATCACGGCATCGATGAAGGGAGCCTTCTGCGCCAGATACTCGCCAATCCCCCCGCGATTGTCGGCTTCAAGCGCCAGCTTCAGATCCTGGTATTGCTGGCGCAGATCGCTGTCTTGCCGCAGCAGATCGCGAAAAACCAGCATGCGCCCGATCTGCTCATGACCACAGATGCAGACATGCACTTTATGGGTGCGCACGCCCTCGACATCCCGGCGGTAAAAGTGATGCCCAGGGGACAGATTGCTGCCCCGGACATAGCCCAGGGTCGCCATGTAGGCATTGCGCGCTGCCTCATCCCGGTGCTCCATGACCACCAGCAAAAGATCGATTTCCGGCTTGGCCGCCAACCCCGGAACAGCGGTGCTGCCCACATGATGAACATCCATCAGCTCGGCGCCGAAGCCATGGACGATGCGCGCTCGCTCGGCACCGAAGGCCGCAGGCCAGCGATTCTCGTATGCACAGATTTTACTGGTCAGCGCCATCGGCACTCCGTCCCTGGTGAAAAAGCGCGAGAGCTTACCCGCGATAGGCATTGGCGTACCACAGCTACGCAGCCGAACTATTCATGAGGAACGCGAAACGCACGACGATTCGTGCCGCTTTAGACCGGCCTTGCGAGACAACAACAGATAGAAGGAGGAGGAAATCGACACGGCTGCCTCACTCCTTGTACCACCAACGGGTAAAGGGTGAAAAAACCGTTAAGAATCAATCGCTTGAAAGATTGGAGGCGACCCCACCAGCCACACCCCGGCACACAATGTTCCCGCTGTGGCTGCTGCCTTCCGGCTCTGACCAGGTTCACGGGTAATCGTTGCGGGGGGACCGATGGGGTCACCATAACGACACTCGCCTGTCGGCGAGCCGCGCCATTGTACCTATCTGAGTCGAACTTACAACCGCTCGTTGCAGATTAAAAAATCCGATGAGCTTCAAGCACTTGGATGTGCTCCGAGGTGCAAGCCCGACCCAGCCGCCCGCTACCGCTGAAGCCAGCATGTTCCGCAGGATCAGGTAAATCAGCTCATTGCCTTCGCGAGCAAGCTCGCTCCTACAGCGTGGAGGGATCATCCGTCCAGGGACAGCACGTCTTCGGCGCGACCACCTTGCTGCTGGATCACCAGATGGATGAGGTGCAATTTGCCGATCACCGCCGATGGCAGGATGAAGGGATAGAAATCCGCCTGCCCCATGCTGCGGGACAGTTCGTTGAGCATGCCCGCCAGTTCGATCCAGGCATTGACGAAGGCCAGGAACGCCGGACCGTCAGGATGCTGCGGGTCATAAAGACTGCTCAGGGGAAACGGCTGGTAATCGAGATCGACGTCTCGGGCACTCATGCCAAAACCCAGGGCCGTATCCACCGCGTCCATCATGTGCAGGTAATGAGCCCAGGTTTCCGCCCAGTCTTCCCAGGGATGCATGGTGGCGTAGGCGCTGATGTGGCTTTGCTGCCAATCGCTCGGTGGGCCTTTCTGATAGTGACGTTCCAGGGCTTGGGCATAACTGCCGCGCTCGTCGCCGAACAGGCGGCGAAACGGCTGTAGCCAGGGGCTGTCGGCAATCAGCCGATCCCAATAGTAGTGCCCCACTTCATGACGAAAGTGCCCAAGCAGGGTGCGATAGGGCTCGCGCATCTGCGTGCGCACCTGCTCGCGATGGGCATCGTCGGCCTCCTTGATATCCAGGGTGATCAGGCCACCGGCGTGCCCGGTCATGGGCGCCCTGCCCTCAAGATCGACACCAATAAAATCGAAGGCCAGACCCCGTTCTTCATCGTCACTCTTGGGAATCAGCTGCAACCCCAGGGCAAGCAGCTGCGCCACCAAGCGGCGCTTGGCAACTTCCACCTTACGCCAGCGCTCGGGGTTCTCAGGGACGGACAAGTCGGGAATGGTGCGGTTCAGGCGACAAGCTATACACAGACTGCCGGTCAGGTGCGCGGGCAGCAGCCAGTTACAGGCCGCCGCCGTATCCAGATTGGCGCAGCGCTTGAAAGCGCCGGCCTCGGGCTCGGCATCGAGCACCCAGGTTTGCGCCACAGGGCCGGGCCGCAGGGAAGACAAGAGGCCCAATTGCGGCGCATAACCGAGCACGGCCACGCAGGCCAGGCATTGGCTGTTGCGAAAGAACAGCGACTGCCCGCAGCGACAGGCCCAGAGCTTGCCACTGCGTGAACGATCACCGACAAAGGGCGCGGCGATGCGGGAACTGAGCTGATCGAAGAAACGGTACATGGCGCATCCTCCGTGGGGCCTGCCAGGACTAGATCATCCTGACTGCCCTATCGTTCCCTCGGTCTGGCAGGCGCCAACCGACCGATTTGCCATTGCGGGCAAGTCGGCGGCCACGGATCAGGCCGGAATGGGAACGCCGTGCTCGCTGAGAAAGGCCACGAAGGCAGCTTCGTCCAGAACCTTGAGCCCCAGCTCATTGGCCTTGGCCAGCTTGGAGCCGGCGCCGGGCCCTGCTACCACGCAGTGGGTTTTCGCCGAAACCGATCCCGCCACCTTGGCCCCCAGGCTTTCCAACTTTTCCTTGGCCACATCGCGGCTCATCAGTTCCAGCGAGCCGGTCAGCACCCAGGTCTTGCCAGCCAGGGGCAGGCCTTCGACCACCTTCTTCTCACTCAGCCAGTGCATGCCAAACGCCGTGAGCTGGTCTTCGATGGCCCGGGCCAACTGGGCATTGGCCGGGTTGTCGAAGAACTCGCGCACCGCCTTGGCCTGTTTCTCCGGCAGGGCCTGGCGCATGTCCAGCCAGTCCGCATCGATCACGCCTTGCAGGGAGCCGAACTTGTCCGCCAGCTTCTGCGCCGCCCCAGGGCCCACCGAGGGGATATTGAGCTTGTCGAGCATTCCACCCAGGGTGGTACTGGCGGCGAACTCGGCCCCGAGCTCACCCTGATCCTGCAGTTGCAGGCCGCATTGGTCCGCGGCCAGCAAGGTACCGATCACCTGGCGGTTATGGCTGTCCTGGAAAAAGCTGTGGATCTCGTGAGCCACCTCCAGCCCCACATCCGGCAGGTAGGTCAGAACCTGCGGCAAGGCCTGCTGGACACGCTCCAGAGTGCCCAGGGAGCGCGCCAGGACCTTGGCCGTTTCCTCACCGACATCGGGAATGCCCAGGGCATAGATGAAGCGTGCCAGGGCCGGACGTTTGCTGTCCTCGATGGCCTTGAGCAGCTTGTTGCTGGAGACTTCAGCGAAGCCTTCCAGGTCGATGATCTGTTCGTACTTGAGCTGGTAGAGATCCGCGGGCGAAGCAATGAGCTGTTCGTCCACCAGTTGCTCGATGGTCTTGTCCCCCAGGCCTTCGATGTCCATGGCGCGACGGGAGACAAAGTGAATGATCGCCTGCTTGAGCTGGGCACCGCAGGCCAGGCGACCGACACAGCGATACACCGCGCCCTCGCTGACGGTTTCCCGCCCCTTGCTGCGCTTGACCAATTGGGTGCGCTCGACATGTGAACCGCAGACCGGGCAGCTTTCGGGAATCTGCACTGGCCGGGCGTCCTGCGGACGGCGCTCGACGACCACCTGCACCACTTGCGGAATCACATCGCCAGCACGACGGATGATCACCGTGTCGCCAATCATCAGCCCCAGCCGCGCCACTTCATCCATGTTGTGCAAGGTGGCGTTGGACACTGTAACGCCCGCCACTTTCACCGGTTTCAGACGGGCTACCGGGGTGACCGCGCCGGTGCGGCCGACCTGGAATTCCACATCCAGCAGCTCGGTCAGTTCTTCCATGGCCGGAAACTTGTGGGCGATGGCCCAACGCGGCTCGCGGGCACGGAAGCCCAGCTCACGCTGGGAGGCGATGCTGTTGACCTTGAACACCACGCCGTCGATTTCATAGGCCAGTGCGTTCCGGCGTTCGCCGATTTCGCGGTAGTAATCCAGGCACTCGTCGATGCCCTTGGCCAGACGCAACTCGCGACTGATGGGCAGCCCCCACTGCTTGAGCTGCTGCAGATTGCCGATGTGAGTGTCGGCGATGTCGGCGCTGACCTGGCCCAGACCGTAGCAGCAGAATTCCAAGGGCCGGCTGGCGGTGATCTTCGAGTCCAGCTGACGCAGGCTGCCCGCCGCAGCATTGCGCGGGTTAGCGAAGGTCTTGCCGCCCGAAGCCAGTTGCGCCTCGTTCAATCGCTCGAAGCCGGCCTTGGACATGAAGACTTCACCCCGCACTTCCAGGGTCGCCGGCCAACCGCTGCCTTGCAGCTTGAGCGGAATGTTGCGCACGGTACGCACGTTGACACTGATGTCTTCGCCCGTGGTGCCGTCGCCCCGGGTGGCGCCGCGGACCAGCACGCCGTCCTGGTACAGCAGGCTCACCGCCAGGCCATCGAGCTTGGGCTCGCAGCTGTACTCCACCGCGGCGCCAGCACCGAACAGATCTCCCGCCGGCAGGTCCAGCCCCTCGACGACCCGACGATCGAACTCGCGCATGTCGACTTCTTCGAAGGCGTTACCCAGGCTGAGCATGGGGATCTCGTGGCGTACCTGGGTGAAGGCCGAGAGCGCCGCACTGCCGACCCGCTGGGTTGGAGAATCGCTGGTGACCAGCTCGGGATGCTCGGCTTCCAGGGCCTTGAGCTCGTGGTACAGGCGATCGTACTCGGCGTCAGGAATGCTCGGCTCGTCCAGTACGTGGTAGCGGTAGTTGTGTTGGTCCAGCTCGGCGCGCAGCTCAAGAATGCGGGTTTCAGCGGCGGTCATGGGGTTCTCTCATAAAGCAAAAGAGCAGCCTAGGCTGCTCGATCTGAAATTGGGGGGCGTGGGTTTCGCTGGCAAGCCAGCTCCTACACAAACCAGCGCCTACACAAGCCAGCTCCTGCGGGAGGAGCCGGCTGTGGAAGCTTAGCGCTTTTGGGTCAGGGCGCGACGTTCGAACTCGACGATGCGCTGACGGTAGTGCTCGATGGTCTGGGCAGTCAGAACGCTGCGCTGGTCATCCTTGAGCTCGCCATTGAGTTCCTGAGACAGCTTGCGCGCCGCGGCCACCATCACATCGAACGCCTGTTTCGGGTGACGCGGACCTGGCAGGCCGAGGAAAAAGCTCACTGCCGGGGTGCTGAAGTGGTCGATATCGTCCAGGTCGAATACCCCCGGCTTGACGGCGTTGGCCATCGAGAACAGCACTTCGCCGTTGCCGGCCATGCTTTCGTGACGATGGAAAATATCCATCTCGCCAAAGCGCAGGCCGCTTTCGAGGATGTTCTGCAGCAACGCCGGCCCCTTGAAACCGGCGGCATCGCGGCAGATCACGCTGATCACCAGCACCTCTTCGGCTTGCGGCTGTTCTTTGTCGCTGTGACTGGCCGCCTTGTTGCCTTCGTCTGCCGGGAAATCATCGTCGCGGCTGCTGAAGCTTGGGCCGTTGTCCAGGTCCAGATCCAGATTGAGGTCGCCCTGGTGAGGCTCGCCGCCACGCTTGCCGCGCTTGGAAGACGAACTCTCCCGAGGCTCGCGGGCCGGCATGCTCACCGACGGCAGGTCATGCTCGTCCAGTTGCGGCTCTTTATGAGTATCCAGCACCCGGGGCGGCCCCAGGAGTTCGGCACTGCCTTCGTCATCCGGCAGGTTGGACAGACTTCGATCAAGACGGAACTTCAACTTCCCCTTGCCGCCGCGCATACGTCGCCAGCCATCAAAAAGAATACCGGCGATAACAATAATGCCGATGACGATCAGCCACTCGCGCAGACCGATTTCCATGTAATCCCGTGCCTCTATGAAAAATGCTGAAAAATAAGGGGCTTACAATCTGCAAACCGCTTTAAAACGTGGCGCCAACTCTATGTTCTGAATGGCGTTTTGCCCACGCATAGGAAAAATTGACATTAAACTAGCACGACCAAAGGCAACTTTACACCGTCTGTCGCAACGGTTACGGCCAATATGCCGGCTGGCCAGGTTGGCAATAGGGAAAATTCCCCGACTTGCCCCCAACTAGCGCCTCAGTCGCACGGACTCAAGCGTCCACCATCGCCATCGCCTCCTCGACATCCACGGCTACCAGGCGCGAACATCCGGGTTCGTGCATCGTCACGCCCATTAACTGATCAGCCATTTCCATAGCGATCTTGTTGTGGGTGATATAGATGAACTGCACTGTCTGCGACATCTCTTTAACCAATTTTGCATAGCGTCCAACGTTAGCGTCATCCAGCGGGGCGTCAACTTCGTCGAGCATGCAGAACGGCGCCGGATTCAACTTGAAGATGGCAAATACCAGGGCCAATGCAGTCAGCGCCTTTTCACCACCCGAGAGCAAATGAATGGTGCTGTTCTTCTTCCCTGGAGGACGAGCCATGATCGTCACCCCTGTATCGAGTAGATCTTCGCCCGTCAGTTCCAAATAAGCGCTGCCGCCACCGAAAACCTTTGGAAAGAGTGCCTGCAAACCACCGTTGATCTGATCAAAGGTATCTTTGAAGCGATTACGGGTTTCCTTGTCGATCTTGCGGATCACGTTCTCCAGGGTTTCCAGGGCTTCCACCAGGTCGGCGTCCTGGGCGTCCAGATAACGCTTGCGCTCGGACTGCTGCTGATACTCATCGATAGCCGCGAGGTTGATCGCGCCCAGGCGCTGGATCCGCGCGGCAATCCGCTCCAGCTCCTCTTCGGCGGCCTGCTCGCAGGCTTCGGCGGTCAGGGTCGCCAGCACGCCATCCAGGTCGTAGCCATCGGCCAGTAGCTGCTCCTGCAAGGTCTTGCGGCGCACGGTCAGGGCTTGCCATTCCATGCGCTGCTGTTCCAGCTGGCCGCGAATCAGCTGCGATTGCTGCTCGGCCTGGTTGCGGCGCTTCTCGGCATCACGCAGTTCGCGGTCGGCATCCTCCAGGGCGATCTGCGCGGTCTTGAGCTCGACATCCACGGTCATGCGCTTTTCCAGCAGCTCTTCGAGCTTCAGGCGCAACTCTTCCAGCGGCGCTTCGCCCTCCTCCAGATTGAGGCTGAGCTGCTCGCGCTTCTCGGTCAGACGCTCGGATTGCAGCTCCAGGCGCTCCAGGGCCTGACGAGTGGAATCGTGCTGAGCCTTGAGGGAGCCCATGCGCACTGCCAGTTGATGAGCGTGATCCTTGTGCTGGCGCGCCTCCTGGCGCACCCGATCAAGGCGCTCGCGCAGGCTGTCACGCTGGGCCAGCAGCAGCTCGCGCTGCTCGGTATCCAGGGCCATGCTGTCCAGAGCTTCCTGCAACTGTAGACGCGCCTCGCCGACCTGTTCGTGCTCCAGCTCACGCTGCTCGCCCAGCTCGACCAATTCTTCATCAAGACGGGTGCGGCGCAGGTTCAGCTGTTCGGCCTTGGCTTTGCCCGCGGACAACTTGGCTTTCAACTCACCCTGCTGGCGGGCTTCGTCCTGCAACAAGCGGCGCAAATGTTCGCGACCGTTCTCCTGCTGACGCTGCTGGGCCCGCAGGTTGAGCAACTGGCTTTCCAGGGCCTCGACGCTGGCTTCGCGCTCATCGCGCTCCAGGGTCAGTTGCTGGATTTCCTGGCCCCGAGCCAATACGCCACTTTCCGCTTCGCTGGCGCGACGCACCCGCAGGAAATGCCGGCCAACCCAGTAGCCATCACGGCTGATCAGGCTCTGCCCGGCACTCAGTTGCCCGCGCAAGGCCAGGGCCTGCTCCAGGCTGTCCACCGGCTTGACCTGAGCCAGCCAGGGCGCCAAATCGACCTGGGATTCAACCTTGTCCAGCAGGCTGCCAGGCATGCGCGAAACATCCCCTTGCAGGCTCAGCAGACGCAGATCGCCCTGTTGAAAACCGGCCAGATCGATGCCGGAGAAATCGTCCACCAACACCGCTTGCAGATCGGCGCCCAGCACGGTTTCCACCGCCAGCTCCCAACCCGGCTCCACGTGCATGCCATCGGCCAGGCGCGGACGCTCGGCCAGTTGCTGTTCACGCAACCATTGCGCGGTACCGGTGCCCGGGTCGAGCGCCGCTTGCTGCAAGGCCTCCAGGGAAGCCAGCCGACCATTGAGCCGTTGCAGTTCACCCTGGGCCTGCTGCTGAGCCTGAGTGGCCTGCTGCAATTGCTGACGCAGCTGTTCCAGGCGCTCGACCTGGGACTCTTCGCTGGCCTGCAGGTCTTCCAGGGTCGCTTCGCTGGCGGCCAGTTGTTCGTTGAGTTCAAGAATCGCCGCATCTTCCGGATCCGCCGAGAGCAGCTCGCGCTCCTCGGCCAGACGCCGCTGACGCTCAGACAGGCGCTCCATGCTGCCTTCGAGCTGCTGGATGCGCGACTGCTGCACTTCCGCCTGGCGTCGCGGCTCGGCGGAACTCAGGTTGAAGGCGTCCCATTGCTCCTGCCAGCCGTGCATGGTGGCTTCGGCTTCTTCCAGGGTCGCGGCAGCCTCCTCGGCCGCGGCGGCGGTGACTTCCTGCTCGGGTTCGAGCATGGCCAGCTCTTCCCCCAGGGTCGCCAGCAAGGTGCGATCGTGGCCCAGATGGGACTCGGTCTCCAGGCGTGCGCGCTCAGCCTCCTTGAGGTCGTCCTGCAACTGCCGCAGACGCTGCTGCCCATGCTGGATGCTCTGCTCGACCCGGGCGATATCGCCGCCCACCGAATAGAAGCGCCCCTGCACCAGATTGAAGCGTTCGGACAATTCGTGGTGCCCGTCGCGAAAGCGTTCGATGGCGGCATCGGCGTTGCGCTGCTCGGCCACCAACGCCTCGAAGCTGACCTCCTGACTGCCGATCACCGACTCGCGCTGGCCCACCTGTTCATTCAATGCCTGCCAGCGCAGGGCCGACAATTGCGCCTTGAGCTGACGCTCCTCGGCCTTGTATTCCTGGTACTTCTCGGCAGCCTGGGCCTGGCGATGCAAGCGTTCGAGCTGGCGCTCCAGCTCTTCGCGCAGGTCCGTCAGGCGGGCAAGGTTCTCGTGAGTGCGGCGGATACGGTTTTCCGTTTCGCGCCGGCGCTCCTTGTACTTGGAGATGCCTGCGGCCTCTTCGATGAAGTTGCGCAGGTCCTCGGGCTTGGCCTCGATCAGCTTGGAGATCATGCCCTGCTCGATGATCGAGTAGCTGCGTGGCCCCAGGCCGGTGCCAAGGAAGATATCGGTGATATCGCGCCGACGGCACTTGGCGCCGTTGAGGAAGTAACTGTTCTGGCTGTCGCGGGTCACTTTGCGGCGGATGGAAATTTCCGCATAGGCCGCGTACTCCCCCACCAGGGTGCCGTCGGAGTTGTCGAACACCAGCTCGATGCTGGCCTGGCTCACCGGCTTGCGGCTGGTGGAGCCGTTGAAGATGACGTCGGTCATCGACTCGCCGCGCAGGTTCTTCGCCGAACTCTCGCCCATCACCCAGCGCACGGCGTCGATGATGTTCGACTTGCCGCAGCCATTGGGCCCGACCACCGCCGCCATATTACTGGGGAAGTTCACCGTGGTCGGATCGACGAAGGACTTGAATCCCGCCAGCTTGATGCACTTGAGTCGCACGTTTACGCATCCGCCAACGCAGACACCACCAGATCGCTGCTGCGCTGGGCGTAGGCCGTCAACACCTGGCGGATCTCCTGCAGATCACGAGCCAGTACCGCAGCCAGCAACTGCTCGAACAGCGCCAGGTACTCGCTCATCGAGGCCTTGCGCTGATCCAGTGCCAGGTAATAGGCCCGGCTCATCGCCGGCTGCAGGTTCTCGACGGTTTCCTGCAGGTACGGATTGTTGGCAAAGGGATAGGCCGCCCGCATCACGCTGAAGCTGTCTTCGACGAAAGCGCGGATGTCCTGGCGCTCGTAGGCACTCTCCAGACGCTGCTGGATCTGCAGGAACGGCGCCATGTCGCTCTGCTGCACCCAGCCGCTGGCCACGGAATTGCCCAGCAGGATGTACAGCTCGCTCATCAGGGTGCACAGACTGCGGACCTTGTGCTCGGTGAGCTCGGTCACATGGGCGCCACGACGCGGCAGGATGGCGATCAGATGGCGACGCTCGAGAATCAGCAAGGCCTCGCGGACCGAACCACGGCTGACATTGAGGGCCAAGGTGACCTTCTGTTCCTGGATACGCTCCCCAGGCTTGAGATCCCCGCGAATGATACGTTCGGCGAGGTGGTGAGCAATCTGCTCGGCGAGGCTGTCCGGCGCCTTGAACGTCATGGTTTTCCTTCAAAATCTTTAATCGGCACAAGCGGCGAAGTGTAGCGCAATTGCTACATCATCGCGGAGTGCCTCGACAGGGGAATTTGGCATGAAACAAGCAGAAGGATGCCAATCAAGGGGTTTCTCAAATGCCGTTCATACTTGGAATGTTGAGCATGGAAAATTCCTGACCTGAAAGTCAGAAAATCATTGACCGAAAAGTCAGACATGACTAAATTCGGCTCAGTTCGCTTAACAACAATAAAGAGTCTGCGAGGCCTTCCGTGATCCAGTTTTTATTCAACCAGGAACTCCGTAGCGAGCACGCCCTGGACCCGAACCTCACCGTGCTCAACTACCTGCGCGAGCACCTGGGCAAATCCGGCACCAAGGAAGGCTGCGCCAGCGGCGACTGCGGCGCCTGCACCGTGGTGGTGGGCGAGTTGCAGACGGATGCGCAAGGCCGCGAAAGCATTCGCTATCGCAGCCTCAACTCGTGCCTGACCTTCGTCTCCGCCCTGCACGGCAAGCAACTGATCAGCGTCGAGGGTCTCAAGCACCAGGGGCAACTGCACAGCGTGCAGCAGGCCATGGTCGACTGCCATGGCTCGCAATGCGGCTTCTGCACCCCGGGCTTCGTCATGTCGCTGTTCGCCCTGCAAAAAAACAGCAGCCAGCCCGACGCCCACAAGGCCCATGAAGCCCTGGCCGGCAACCTGTGCCGCTGCACCGGCTACCGGCCAATCCTCGCTGCCGCCGAGCAGGCCTGCGGCGCCGGGCAGAGCGACCAGTTCGACGCGCGCCAGGCCGAAACCATCAGCCGCCTCAAGGCCATCACCCCCAAGGACACCGGCGAGCTCAACAGCGGCGACAAACGCTGCCTGGTGCCATTGACCGTGGCCGACCTGGCCGACCTCTACGACGCCTACCCACAAGCCCGGCTGCTGGCCGGCGGCACCGACCTGGCCCTGGAAGTGACCCAGTTCCATCGCACCCTGCCGGTGATGATCTACGTCGGCAACATTGCCGAGATGAAGCGCATCGAACGCTTCGACGATCGCCTGGAAATCGGTGCCGCCACCGCCCTTACCGACTGCTACGACGCCCTGCGCGCCGAATACCCGGACTTCGGCGAATTGCTGCAACGCTTCGCTTCGCTGCAGATCCGCAACCAGGGCACCCTGGGCGGCAACATCGGCAACGCCTCGCCCATCGGCGACTCGCCGCCGCTGCTGATTGCCCTCGGCGCGCAGATCGTTCTGTGCAAGGGCGAAGTGCGGCGCACCCTGGCCCTGGAAGACTATTTCATCGACTACCGGGTCACCGCCCGCCAGGAAAGCGAGTTCATCGAGAAGATCATCGTGCCCCGGGCCAGCGCCGAGCGACTGTTCCGCGCCTACAAGGTGTCCAAGCGCCTGGACGATGATATTTCCGCGGTCTGCGCCGCCTTCAACCTGCGCATCGACAACGGCGTGGTCAGCGATGTGCGCATCGCCTTCGGCGGCATGGCGGCCATTCCCAAGCGCGCCCGAAGCTGTGAAGCCGCACTGCTGGGCGCCCCCTGGAACCAGGCCACGGTCGAACGTGCCTGTGCCGCGCTGGCGCAAGACTTCACACCGCTTTCGGACTTTCGCGCGAGCAAGGAATACCGCCTGTTGAGCGCACAGAACCTGCTGCGCAAATACTTCGTCGAACTGCAAACACCGCACATCGAAACCCGGGTGACCGCTTATGTCTAATCATCACAAGGTCGAGCAGACTCAAGCCGAACTGAGCGCCCTGTTTCAACAGGACCTAAGCACCGGCGTTGGCCGCAGCGTCAAACACGACAGCGCCGACAAGCACGTGTCCGGTGAAGCCGTGTACATCGATGACCGCCTGGAATTCCCCAATCAGTTGCACGTCTACGCGCGGCTGTCGGACCGGGCCCACGCCAAGGTCATCAGCATCGATACCGCCCCCTGTTACGCCTTCGAGGGCGTGCGCATCGCCATTACCCATGAAGACATTCCCGGCCTCAAGGACATCGGCCCGCTGCTGCCCGGCGACCCGCTGCTGGCCATCGATACCGTGCAGTTCGTCGGTCAGCCGGTGCTGGCGGTAGCCGCCCGCGACCTGGAAACCGCGCGCAAGGCGGCCATGGCCGCGATCATCGAATATGAAGACCTGGAGCCGGTACTGGATGTGGTCGAAGCCCTGCGCAAGCGCCACTTCGTGCTGGACAGCCACACCCATCAACGCGGCGACTCGGCCGGCGCCCTGGCCAGCGCCGAACACCGTATCCAGGGCACCCTGCATATCGGCGGCCAGGAACACTTCTACCTAGAAACCCAGATTTCCTCGGTGATGCCCACCGAAGACGGCGGCATGATCGTCTACTGCTCGACCCAGAACCCCACCGAAGTACAGAAGCTGGTGGCGGAAGTGCTCGACGTGTCGATGAACAAGATCGTGGTCGACATGCGGCGCATGGGCGGCGGTTTTGGCGGCAAGGAAACCCAGGCCGCCAGCCCCGCCTGCCTGTGCGCAGTGATCGCCCGCCTCACCGGCCAGCCCACCAAGATGCGCCTGCCGCGGGTCGAAGACATGCTGATGACCGGCAAGCGCCATCCCTTCTACATCGAATACGACGTGGGTTTTGACAGCAACGGGCGCCTGCACGGCATCCAGCTGGAACTGGCCGGCAACTGCGGCTGCTCGCCGGACCTCTCGGCGTCCATTGTCGACCGGGCGATGTTTCACGCCGACAACGCCTACTACCTGGGCGACGCCACCATCAACGGCCATCGCTGCAAGACCAACACCGCGTCGAACACCGCCTACCGCGGCTTCGGCGGCCCGCAAGGCATGGTCGCCATCGAAGAGGTGATGGACGCCATTGCCCGCCACCTGCACCTGGACCCGCTGGCAGTGCGCAAGGCCAACTATTACGGCAAGACCGAGCGCAACGTCACCCACTACTACCAGACCGTCGAGCACAACATGCTCGAGGAAATGACCGCCG
Source organism: Pseudomonas saponiphila (assembly GCF_900105185.1). Lineage (NCBI taxonomy): Bacteria > Pseudomonadati > Pseudomonadota > Gammaproteobacteria > Pseudomonadales > Pseudomonadaceae > Pseudomonas > Pseudomonas saponiphila. Next base: position 4,430,090 of record NZ_FNTJ01000001.1, read on the forward strand.
AACTGGAAGCCAGCAGCCGGTACGCTGAACGCCGCGAAGCCATCCGCCTGTACAACGCCAACAGCCCGATCCTGAAAAAGGGCCTGGCGCTGACCCCGGTGAAATTCGGCATCTCCTTCACCGCCAGCTTCCTCAATCAGGCCGGCGCGCTGATCCACGTCTACACCGACGGCAGCATCCACCTGAACCACGGCGGCACGGAAATGGGCCAGGGTCTGAACACCAAGGTGGCGCAAGTGGTGGCCGAGGTGTTCCAGGTGGACATCGGGCGGGTACAGATCACCGCCACCAACACCGACAAGGTGCCCAACACCTCGCCCACCGCCGCTTCCAGTGGCGCCGATCTCAACGGCAAGGCCGCGCAGAATGCCGCGCAGACCATCAAGAACCGCCTGGTGGAATTCGCCGCGCGCAAGTATCAGGTCAGCGAGGAAGACGTAGAGTTCCACAACGGCCACGTGCGGGTCCGCGAGCATATCCTGACCTTCGAGGAGCTGATCCAGCAGGCCTACTTCGCCCAGGTGTCGCTGTCCAGCACCGGCTTCTACAAGACTCCGAAGATCTACTACGATCGCGCCCAGGCCCGGGGCCGGCCGTTCTACTACTACGCCTTCGGCGCGGCCTGTGCCGAAGTGATAGTCGACACCCTGACCGGCGAGTACAAGATGCTGCGCACCGACATCCTGCATGACGTCGGCGCCTCGCTAAACCCGGCCATCGACATCGGCCAGGTGGAAGGCGGCTACATCCAGGGCATGGGCTGGCTGACCACCGAGGAGCTGGTGTGGAACGCCAAGGGCAAGCTGATGACCTGTGGCCCGGCCAGCTACAAGATCCCGGCGGTGGCGGACATGCCAGCGGACCTGCGGGTCAAGCTGGTGGAAAATCGCAAGAACCCGGAAGACACGGTGTTCCACTCCAAGGCCGTGGGCGAACCGCCGTTCATGCTTGGCATCGCCGCCTGGTGCGCGATCAAGGACGCGGTGGCCAGCCTCGGCGACTACCGTCACCAGCCCCAGATCGATGCACCGGCGACTCCGGAACGGGTGTTGTGGGGCTGCGAGCAGATGCGCCGCTTGCAGGCAACCAGCGCCGCGGAGCAGCCAGCCGAACTGGCACCGCTGTAATGGCCTTCGCGGGCAAGCCTGCTCCTGCAACAGCCTTGGGGGCGGGCTTGCCCGCGAAGACCCGGACAGACACCAAGATGTCGAGGTGAACATGTACAACTGGATCAGCGCCCTCGCCGACCTGCAGACCCTGGGAGAACCCTGCGTGCTGGTGACCATCATCGAAGAGCTCGGTTCGACGCCGCGCAATGCCGGCTCGAAGATGGTCGTCAGCGCCACCCGGGCCTTCGACACCATCGGCGGCGGCCACCTGGAATACAAAGCCATGCAGATCGCCCGGGAGATGCTCGCCGCCGGCAAGCAGGCCACCCACCTGGAGCGCTTCAGCCTCGGCGCCAGCCTCGGCCAATGCTGCGGCGGCGCCACGGTGCTGCTGTTCGAACCCATGGGCCAGGTACAGGCGCAGATCGCCGTGTTCGGCGCTGGACACGTCGGCCGCGCCCTGGTGCCGCTACTGGCCAGCCTGCCCTGCCGGGTGCGCTGGATCGATTCCCGGGAACAGGAGTTCCCGGAACAGATTCCCCAAGGCGTGCACAAGATCGTCAGTGAAGAGCCGGTGGAAGAAATCGACAACCTGCCTCCGGGCAGCTACTGCATCGTCATGACCCATAATCACCAACTGGACCTGGAGCTGACCGCCGCCCTGCTCAAGCGCAACGACTTTGCCTATTTCGGCCTGATCGGCTCGAAGACCAAACGGGTCAAGTTCGAGCATCGCCTGCGCGACCGCGGTTTTGACGCCGCCACCCTGCAACGCATGCGCTGCCCGATGGGCCTGGGTGAGGTCAAAGGCAAGTTGCCCGTGGAAATCGCCATCTCCATCGCCGGTGAGATCATCGCCACCTATAACGCCCATTTCGGCCAGCCCAGCGCCAGCGCCGAACCCATTGCCAAACTGCTGCCGGCTTCGCGCCGCAGTCAGGCCTCGAACTGAAACGCCACACACCGAGAATCCCCATGCCTTTAACGCGCAAAGCCTACCGAGCCGCCATCCTGCACAGCATCGCCGACCCGGCCGAAGTCGGCATCGAAGCCTCCTACGAGTATTTCGAAGACGGCCTGCTGGTGGTCGAGGACGGCCGGATCAGTGCCCTCGGCCACGCCAGCGAACTGCTGGCCACGTTGCCCGCCCAGGTGCAGGTCGAGCACTACCCGGATGCCCTGATCACTCCTGGCTTCATCGACACCCACATCCACCTGCCCCAAACCGGCATGGTCGGTGCCTACGGCGAGCAATTGCTGGACTGGCTGAACACCTACACCTTCCCCTGCGAAAGCCAGTTCGCCGACCAGGCCCACGCCGATGAAGTGGCGGAGATTTTCATCAAGGAGCTGCTGCGCAACGGCACCACCACCGCCCTGGTGTTTGGCAGCGTGCACCCGCAGTCGGTCAACGCGTTTTTCGAAGCCGCCGAGAAACTCGACCTGCGGATGATCGCCGGCAAGGTGATGATGGACCGCAACGCCCCGGACTACCTGACCGACACCGCCGAATCCAGCTATCAGGAAAGCAAGGCACTGATCGAGCGTTGGCACGGCAAGGGCCGCCTGCACTACGCCGTCACTCCGCGCTTCGCGCCGACCAGTACCCCGGAGCAACTGACCCTGGCCGGCCAGTTGCTGACCGAGTACCCCGACCTCTACATGCAGACCCACATCAGTGAAAACCTGCAGGAAATCGAATGGGTCAAGGCACTGTTCCCGGAGCGCAAGGGCTACCTCGACGTCTACGACCACTACCAGTTGCTGGGTGAGCGCTCGGTGTTCGCCCACGGCGTGCACCTGTGCGACGAGGAATGCGCGCGCCTGGCGCAGACCGGCTCGGCCGTGGCCTTCTGCCCGACCTCGAACTTCTTCCTCGGCAGCGGCCTGTTCAACCTGCCGATGGCGGAAAAGCACAAGCTCAACGTCGGCCTGGGCACCGACGTCGGTGGCGGCACCAGCTTCTCGCTGCTGCAGACCCTCAACGAAGCCTACAAGGTCATGCAACTGCAAGGCGCCCGCCTGAGCCCGTTCAAATCGCTGTACCTGGCAACCCTGGGCGGCGCTCGGGCGTTGCGCCTGGAGGACAGGATCGGCACCTTGCACCCTGGCACCGACGCCGACTTCGTGGTCCTCGATTACCACGCCACGCCGCTGCTCAGCTACCGCCTGAAGCAGACCAACAACATCGCCGAAACCCTGTTCGTGCTGATGACCCTGGGGGATGACCGCACGGTGCTGCAGACCTACGCCGCCGGTCGGCAAGTCCACCAACGCTAAGCCCGTGCACAAAAAATCCCCCGCTCGCCAATCCGCGAACGGGGGATTTTTCATGCCTGGCCGAACCGCGATGCAGCGTCGGCTAGAAGGTCACTTCCATGTTCAGGGTCGGCGCGCTGGTGCGCGTCCCCCGTCCGCCGTCCACCCCGAACTTGTTGTGCCAGTACTCGTACCCGACGCCCAGATAGAGGTTGGGCTTGACGCTCTTGCCCGGCAGCACGGCGACCATCAGCGAACTGCGCAGCAGGGTTTCCGGAGCGGTATCGCGGTAGTTGTAGTCGTGGCCCTTTTCCCCGGTGTAGTTGATGAAACCCTGGAACTTGGCCGCGTGACTGCCGACTTCGAAAGGTCGCATCCAGGCCAGGTTCAGCAGGTAGGTGTCATCGAAGGTGTGGTCCGGATCCTTGGCACCGGGGATGCCGGAATGGTTGCTTTCCTTGTAGTACAGCAAGCTCAGGTCAAGCACGCCGACGGTGTTGAACTTGAGGGTCGGACCGAAGACCAGGGCGCGCTTCTTCGCCGATCCCAGGTTGTTGTTGCGGCTGGCGTCAAAGCCCAGGGTCAGCGCGTAGTCCTTGATCAGGCCGGTGCCCAGGGGCGTATCCAGGACCCGGGAGGCAAAGAGCTGGTGGCGGTAGACGCCGTAGACTTCGCTGCTGCCCTTGTTGGTGCCCTTGCGCGGATCGTCGCTATCGGAGAGCAGCACGTCCAGGTGCAGGTAGTTGCTGCCGTACTGGTAACCGCTGGCGTGGGTGAAGCTGTAGATGCGCTTGCTGATGTAGTGCGGGTTGTTCGGGTTGGTGAACTCCTTGCCGTACCGAAAGCCGACGCTGTTGTTCATCCACTCCAGGGCGGCCGCTTCCCCTGCTCCAATCAATGTCATCAGCAGGGTTGCGCCTTGTAATGCCTTTTTCATTTTTATTATGTCCTGTGGCGGTGTGGCGTTAGGCAGCTTCGCTGGCTGCCGACCGCACGCAGTATCGGCACAAGCGCCACAGGGCCCAAAGAACAGAATATCGACCAGGGCGCTGCCAAAACGGCAACAGCACCTGTAACCATGGACTCAGAGCACCGGCTGGCCAAAGACCCGCTCGGCCCGTTCGCGAATGGCGATCTCTTCGCTGAGCAGATGAGCCAGTGCCTCCACCGCGCTGGGCAGTTCGCGCCCGCTGCGGGCGTAGAGTCCCAGGTCGCTGTAGATCCCGCCCTGATCGCTCAGGGGGATGTGCACCAGTTCGCCCTTGCCCAGGTCGGCCTCGACCCCGACCCGGGTCTGGAACGCCACGCCCATGTTGTGCCGGGCCATCTGCCGCGCCAGCTCCATGGAGTTGCTCTGCAACGGCGGCTTGTCCAGCAGCCCCAGGCGCTTGTGCAGCGGCGCCAGCAGGTGATGGATCGACAGCTCGCTCTTGGCCAGGATCAGCCCGTGCTCGGCACAGGTAGCGAAGTTGACGCTACCCCGCTCCGCCAGGGGATGGTCGGGACTGACCAGGGCCCCGAGACGAAAATGCCCGACACTCAACTGGCGAATCTCCGGTGCGCGGGGCAAGGCAAAGGCCAGTCCCAGGTCGGCACGACTGTTGATCAAGGCCAGGGGTATCGATTGCGACCCCTGCACCGTGACGCCGATGGTCACCTGCGGATAGTGCTCGCGCATGCGCTTGAGCACCGAGGGCAGCAAGTCCACGGTGGCGCCCTCCACGGTGGCGATCTCGACGTGCCCGCTGCGCAAGCCACGCAGGGCATCGAACTCCAGGCGCACTCGCTCCAGATCCTGCAACACCAGATTGACGTGGCGACTGAGGATCTCTCCGGCCAGGGTCAGGCGCAGGCCACCGGGCAACCGCTCGAACAGCGGCGCCCCGATTTCATCCTCGATCTTCAGAATCTGCCGGTTCACCGCCGAAGACGCGACATTCAGACGCCGGGCCGCCTCGCGAATCGAATGGCAGCGCCGCACCATGTCGAAGTAATGGATGGCGGAGGAATGAATACGTAGCGTTCTGCCGCTCATGCCGCAGGCTCCTTGCGCAGGACCAGAGGCGCACGGGCTCGCCTGCCATGCGCATTGAAGCAGGCACTGTATACAATACTTTAGCAAAGTTAAAACAATCTGCCGAATCCACCGGCAAACCCGAGGCCAAACAAAAATCCCCCGCTGCGCGAGCCGCGCAGCGGGGGATTTTCAGAGCGGATCCAGGCTACAGCTTGGCGCTTGGACGTCCCGGCTTCTTGGTCTGCAGCAGGTGCGAAAACACCGCGTGCAAGTCGTCCGAGGCACTTTCCTCGTCGAGATTGAGCTTGCTGTCGATGTGATCCATGTGATGCATCATCAGGTTCACCGCCAGCTCGCCATCCCGGGCTTCGATGGCGTCGATCAGTTGCGTGTGCTCATCGTAGGAACAATGGGAGCGGTTGCCGCTTTCATACTGGGCGATGATCAGCGAGGTCTGGGACACCAGGCTGCGCTGGAAGCTGATCAGCGGTGCATTCTTCGCCGCCTCGGCCAGCTTCAGGTGGAACTCCCCGGACAGGCGGATGCCGGCGCCACGATCACCCCGGGAAAAGCTGTCGCGCTCCTCGTTGACCATCTGCCGCAACTCCAGCAGTTGCTCGGCGGTGGCGTGCTGCACCGCCAGCTCGGTGATGGCCCGCTCCACCAGGCGCCGGGCGAGAAACACCTGACGGGCTTCCTCGACACTCGGGCTGGCTACCACCGCGCCACGATTGGGCCGCAGCAGCACCACGCCTTCGTGGGCCAGGCGCGACAGGGCGCGACGGATGATGGTCCGACTGACTCCGAATATTTCTCCCAACGCCTCCTCGCTCAACTTGGTGCCGGGCGCCAGGCGCTGCTCGAGGATGGCCTCAAAGATGTGCGCGTAGACAATATCGTCCTGGGTTCCGCTGCGACCGGCTTTGCCTGCTCGCGGTTGTTTCTTGAGAGGTTGCAACTGTTCGTTCATGGGCACTCGGGTCGGGAGGACTGCGGCGATTTCGGCGTGACTGTAATACGCCACGGTGGGTCGCTGGCAAGTATCGCGTTAAAACAGGGGCACATTGTACACAACCACTGGGGATCATTAATAAAAAGTGTTAAGGATCCCCGCACTCTTTCAGCGACTGTACGGCTATTTGTAGTCACGGCTGTATTGCAATGCAAAGTTGCTTTTAAGTTTAGGCTTGAACCCTGAACCCCTTCACTGGCCCATTGCTCGCGCATGATTCGAGCGATGTTCGCTGGACGTGGGTTTTGTGTCTTTCAAGAACAAGGAATAGCAGTAATGTCCGACGCCACCCCCGCGCAATTACGCCCCCTGGCGGACACTTCGCCCTCAGCCATCGTGGCCGGTTTCATCGCCATGATGACCGGCTACACCAGTTCGCTGGTGCTGATGTTCCAGGCCGGACAAGCCGCCGGCCTGACCAGCGGTCAGATTTCTTCGTGGATCTGGGCCATTTCCATTGGCATGGCGATCTGCAGCATCGGCCTGTCACTGCGCTATCGCACCCCGATCACCATTGCCTGGTCGACACCGGGCGCCGCCCTGCTGATCACCAGCCTGTCCGGCGTCACCTACGGCGAAGCCGCCGGCGCCTACATCACCTGCGCCGTGCTGGTGACCCTGTGCGGGCTCACCGGCAGCTTCGAGCGCCTGGTGAAAAGGATCCCCGCCTCCCTGGCGGCCGCACTGTTGGCGGGGATCCTGTTCAAGATCGGCAGCGAGATCTTCGTCGCCGCCCAGCATCGCACTGGTCTGGTCCTGGGGATGTTCTTCACCTACCTAGTGGTCAAGCGCCTGTCGCCACGCTACGCGGTACTGGCGGCGCTGCTGATCGGCACGGCCCTGTCGGGCGCCATGGGCTTGCTGGACTTCAGCGGCTTTCATCTGGAAGTGGCGACCCCGGTCTGGACCACGCCGCACTTTTCCCTGGCCGCTACCATCAGCATCGGCATCCCACTGTTCGTAGTGGCCATGACCTCGCAGAACATGCCCGGGATCGCCGTGCTGCGGGCCGACGGCTATCAGGTTCCGGCCTCACCGCTGATCACCGCCACCGGCCTTGCCTCGCTGCTACTGGCGCCATTCGGCTCCCACGGCATCAACCTGGCGGCCATCAGCGCCGCCATCTGCACCGGGCCCCATGCCCATGAAGATCACGCCAAGCGCTACACCGCGGCAGTGTGGTGCGGGGTTTTCTACGGCATTGCCGGGGTCTTCGGCGCGACCCTGGCCGCGCTGTTCGCGGCCCTGCCCAAGGAGCTGGTGCTGTCCATCGCCGCCCTGGCCCTGTTCGGCTCGATCATCAACGGTTTGAGCATTGCCATGAGTGAAGTCAAGGAGCGCGAGGCGGCGCTGATCACCTTCATGGTCACGGCCTCGGGGCTGACGCTGTTTTCCATTGGCTCGGCGTTCTGGGGGATTGTCGCCGGGGTGATCACCTTGATGATTCTGAATTGGCGCAGTGCCTGAAGGGCTTCACCGGCCAATAGCGCCCACGACAAAACCCGGGGCTGGCCCGTGGCAGAGGCAAGAAACACAAGGGAAAATTCGACAGGCCGCCCAGGCAGGACAGCAACGCATGAGCGGCCCGGACGGGCCGCTCATGCATGACATCACGCGACTGGGTTGATCGCGTTGTCCGGGTACCAGACGTCCAGCAGCGGGCTGACTTCAACGTTGGTCAGCTCGGTGCGTGCCTTGAGCCAGGCTTCAACGGTGGCGCGCTGCTCTTCGCTCACGGAACCACGCTTGCTCAGGCAAACCAGACCGAAGTCGTCGCCGCCTACATAGCCCAGGCCGTTGGCTTCCATCGCTTCTTTGAGGAATGCGTCGAGGAAAGCGTCAATAGCTTCGTCAGCCAGATCTTCTTTGAAATCCAGGTTCAGCTCAAAACCCAGCTCCTGAAATTCATCTACGCAGAGTTTTTTGCGCAGACGGCGGGAACGGTTAGTGGCCATGGAACAATCCTCATAAGTAATAACGGGCGGCACTTTACCAGTTTAGGCGGGCGATTGCCTGACTCTATGAGGACGCGGTCGTGCCATTGGTAAAAAAAATACCGCCCCGGCGGCCCGTGGCACGGCACAAGCCGCTATACCTTGGGGCATAATGCCGACACTTTCATGACCACTGAGGGATTTTATCTGCATGCCCTCGCCTTTTTTCCCCTCGACTGCAGGGTTCCATTTCACATGATCAAATCGTTGCGTCCTCTTCTGCTGGCCAGTGTTTTCCTCCCCCTGGCCTTCCCTGCCTCCGCGGCTCCGGTCAATACCACCCTGACACCCAAGGTCCAACAAGCACTCAAAGCCAGCAAACTCCCGGACAACGCCCTGTCGCTGGTGATGATTCCCCTGAACGGCCCGGGCACCCCGACGATTTTCAACGCCGATGTGTCAGTCAACCCGGCCTCCACCATGAAGCTGGTCACCACCTACGCGGCCCTGGAAATGCTCGGCCCGACCCACCAGTGGAAGACCGAGTTCTACACCGACGGCACCCTCAGCGGCGGCATCCTCAATGGCAACCTGTACCTCAAGGGCGGCGGCGACCCCAAGCTGAACATGGAAAAGCTCTGGCTGCTGATGCGCGACCTGCGAGCCAATGGCGTGCAGCAAGTCACCGGCGACCTGGTGCTGGATCGCAACTACTTCGTGCAACCGCAACTGCCGGAATTCAATGACGACGGCAACGACGAGAACAAACCGTTCCTGGTCAAGCCCGATGCGCTGATGGTCAACCTCAAGGCCCTGCGCTTCGTTGCCCGCAACGATTCCGGGCGGGTGCTGGTATCGGTGGAGCCGCCGATCGCCAAGATTCGCATCGACAATCAGGTCAAGGCGGTCAACACCAAGCAATGCACCGGTGACGTGCGCTACAACCCGGTGACCCAGGCCGATGGCAGCGTGATCGTCACCGTCGGCGGTCAGTTGGGCGATGGCTGCAGCTCGCAGACCTACCTGTCGCTGCTGGACCACGCCACCTACACCGCCGGCGCGGTGCGGGCGATCTGGAGCGAACTGGGCGGCAGCATCCAGGGCCAGGACCGCCTGGCGGTGGTGCCCAAGGACGCCAAGGTGCTGGCCCGGGCCTTTTCTCCGGACCTGGCGGAAATCATCCGCGACATCAACAAGTACAGTAACAACACCATGGCCCAGCAGTTGTTCCTGAGCCTGGGCGCCAAGTACCGCAATGAAGCCGATGGCGATGACGCCAAGGCTGCCCAGCGCGTAGTGCGCCAGTGGCTGGCGAAGAAAGGCATCACCGCGCCGCACCTGGTGATGGAGAACGGCTCCGGCCTGTCCCGCGCCGAGCGGGTCAGCGCCCGGGAAATGGCCGGCCTGCTGCAAGCCGCGTGGAAGAGTCCCTACGCCGCCGAATTCATCAGTTCGATGCCGATTGCCGGCATGGACGGCACCATGCGCAAGCGCCTCAAGCGCACCGCCATGTCCGGTGAAGCCCACATCAAGACCGGCACCCTGAACACCGTCCGCGCCATTGCCGGCTACAGCCGCGATGACAACGGCAACACCTGGGCGGTGGTTGCCATCCTCAATGATCCACGGCCGTTCGGTGCCTCTTCGGTGCTGGATCAGGTACTGCTGGATCTGTATCGCCAACCAAAACTGGCCACCAGCGCTTCGCCGCTGTAACGCCCCGGGCCGACGGCGGCTGCCCCGCGCCGCCGTCGCCGTTCAGGGCAACTCGGCCTGAACCCGGTCGCGACCGGCCTGCTTGGCGGCGTAGACCCCGGAGTCGGCCCGCAACAGCAGGCCATCCGCGCCCTCGCCCTCGCGCCAGCTGGCAACACCGAAACTGGCGGTGACCCTGCCCACCGGCGCGATCGGCGAACTGCGCAAGCCCTGCCACAGTTCCTCGGCCAGGACCAGCGCCTGTCGGGCGTTGGTGTCCCGACACAGAACCATGAACTCCTCGCCCCCCAGACGGCAGAACACATCGGTGCGTCGCAGCCGCCGGCCAATGCGCTCGCACAGCCCGCGCAGCACCTGATCGCCGACGCCGTGACCGTACTGGTCGTTGATCCGCTTGAAGTGATCGACATCCAGCATGATCACCGCCATTTCGCCCCCGCCGCGCTCCAGGCGCTGCATTTCGTTCTGCAACTGCTCCTGGAAATAGCGCCGGTTGTGAATCCCGGTCAGCGAGTCGGTGACCGACAAGGCCCGCAGTTCCTCCTCGACCCGCTTGAGATCGGAGATGTCCGAGATATAGCCGTGCCACAGAACCCCGCCGCCACTCAGGCTTTCCGGGGTCGCCGCCCCGCGCATCCAGCGCAGCCCGCGTTGCGGCAGGCAGACTCGGTATTCCTCGCGCCAGGGACTCAACTGCTGGGCGGAAATCCGGATCGACTCGCGTACCCGCTGCACATCCTCGGGATGGATCCGCTCAAACACCGCTGCGGCATTCTCCTGCAGCACCTGCGGCTCGATCTCGTAGATCTCGCGAATGCCATCGCTGGCGTAGGTAAAGCTGGCATGGCCATCGGCATCCAGCTTGAACTGGTAGATGCCACCGGGAACATGGGCACTGAGCTTTTTCAACAACCGGTCCCTGGCCGCCAGGGCTTCATGCACCCGCTTACGCTCGGTGATGTCGATGCAGATGGCCAGATGGCCAATCCACAGCCCCTGGTCATCCAGCACCGGAGTCGCCAGCATGTTCACTTGCAGGTGGCTGCCGTCGCGTCGCACCAGGGTCCATTCCCGGGCCTCATGCCCACCGGCCATGCCCTCTTCCACCAGCATCGCCCGGGACACCTCGATGGGCTTGCCATAGCGCTGACTGAGGCTATGGGCCCACGCTTCCAGCTCCTGAGGCAGGTGCAGGCTTTCCAGGGTCAGGTGGCCCACCGCTTCGCTGCTGCGGTAACCCAGCATCTGCTCGGCGCCAGCATTGAAGGTGCTGATGACCCCGCGCAGGTCGGTGGCGATGATCGCCACCTGGGTAGCGGCATTGAGCACGCTGCGCAACTGGCTGTGGGTTCCGCGCAGCTCCTGCTCGCGACTGCGCAACTCCCGGGTGCGCTGTTCGACCAGGGCCAAGGCCCGTTGCCGTTGACTCACCAGCACGTAGAGCAAGGCGCTGAGCAGCAGGCTGAGCAAGCTGCCGAGGATCACCAGACTGGTCAGTGAAGAATGATTGGCATGCAGGAACGCCGCGCTGGGGCGGATTTCCACTTGATAATCCCGGTCTGCCAGACGCAGCAGACGGCTGGCACCCAGGTGACTGGTGACCGGCAGGTTGTTCGATTCATACAGCACCTCATGCTGGCCCTCGGTGGACAGATCGAGAATCCGCACCGACAGGTTGTCACTGGCCGAGGCCGGCAAGCCGTCCGCCACCAGCTGCCGCAGGCTGATCACCGCCAGCACAAAACCATAGGGCCTGGCCTGGGGCGAAGGGTCATCCTGGGCGCGCCTGACCGGCGCCGCCAGCAGCACCCCGCGGGCATAGGCCGGATCCACCGCCACCAGATGCATGGGCGGCGAAACCGCCAGGCCATTGAGTACCCGGGCACGCTCCAGCGTGGCCCGACGCAGCGGCTGGGCCAGCAGGTCATACCCCAGGGGCGAGCCCAACGGGCTCTGGGTCTGGCTATAGAGCACCGGCGCGTAGTCATCCTGATCACCGGCCGGCTCCATCTGCCCCGCCGCATTGAGCTGCACGATGGCGAATCCGGGCTGCCCCTCACGGCGCACCGCCTGCTCGAAATCCGCCCGCTGGGCACGACTGACCAGCGGCGCAAAAGCATAGGCCTGAGTCCGACGCAGCAGAGGCTTGGCGTACCCCTCGAAGTCGTAGCGAGTTACATGATCGGAATTGACAAAGAAACGCCGCAAGCCGTCCAGGCGTTGCTCCTGGTCTTGAAAGCGCTCTTCGATGCGGCTGTAGCGTTCGCTGGCCAGCAACTGAAAGCGCTGGCGCAACTGCTGCTGGTTCAGGTTGTAGGTGGACCAGGCCAAGAGCCCGGTGAGAATGCTGCCCGCGAGCAACACCAGCACCGCCACCAACCAGGCCGAAACATCTTCACTAATGAAACCCAGGATTTTCGGGCGTACCACATGCAACGGCATAAGTAGAACTCATCACGCCAGCGAGTTTGGGTGTCATCCGGATCAAGTGAGAGTTATAGCCATTAGCCATTAATTTGACCAGCGCTAAACAGCCCCCTAAGCCCGAAAAATCGGGCCTTGGGGGACTTATCCGGCCATCAGCGGGCGGTGACTTTCCAGGCCCGGTGAATCTTGCTGTTACGGGCAAAATCCGGGTCGATGGTTTTTGCCGTGATCTCTTCGACCTGATAACGGGTCGCGAGGTTCTCATCCAGCTGGAACTTGCGGAAGTTGTTGGAGAAATACAGCACACCGCCCGGGGCCAGGCGCGCCATGGCCAGGTCCAGCAACTGCACCTGATCACGCTGTACGTCGAACACCCCTTCCATGCGCTTGGAATTGGAGAAGGTCGGCGGGTCGATGAAGATCAGGTCGAACTCGTCGCGGCAACTCTCCAGCCAGGCCATCACGTCGCCCTGCTCCAGGCGGTTTTTGTCGGAGAAACCGTTGAGGGAGAAGTTGCGTCGCGCCCAGTCCAGATAGGTTTTCGACAGGTCGACACTGGTGGTGCTGCGCGCCCCGCCCTTGGCCGCATGCACGCTGGCCGTGGCGGTGTAGCAGAACAGGTTGAGGAAGCGCTTGCCGGCGGCTTCTTGCTGAATCCGCATGCGCATGGGCCGATGATCGAGGAACAGCCCGGTATCCAGGTAGTCGGTCAGGTTCACCAGCAGCTTGACCCCGCCTTCGCGGACTTCGGTGAACTGGCCCTGAGCACTCTGGCGCTCGTACTGCTTGGTGCCGCTCTGACGCTCGCGACGCTTGATCACCACCCGGCTCTTGTCCACGTTCAGCGCCTGGGGAATCGCCGCCAGGGCGTCGAACAGACGAGCCTGGGCCTTCTCCGGGTCCACCGACTTGGGCGCCGCGTACTCCTGCACGTGCACCCAGTCCTGATACAGATCGATGGCCAGGGAGTATTCCGGCATGTCGGCATCGTAGACCCGGTAGCACTCGACGCCTTCGCGCTTGGCCCATTTGCCCAGTTGCTTGAGGTTCTTCTGCAGGCGGTTGGCGAACATCTGCCCGCCTTCGCTCAGGCGTGCCTGCTCGACCACCGGGGCCGGAGCCGGCTTGATCGGATTGCCATTCTTGTTGAACTGGCGCACTGGCGCCTCGTCCGCCGCGGCCTGGGCCTGCTCGCGTTCCACCTGGCGCTGCTCGGCGGTACGCCGCTCGCCGGTGACGAACTGATCCGGCAGGACCTTGATCAGCAGCAGCTTGCACGGCAAGGCGCCGTTCCAGAACGAGTACTGCTTGTGGCTGCGGATGCCCATGCGCTTGCCCAGGTCCGGGGCGCCGGTGAACACCGCCGCCTCCCAGTTGAGACAGGCCTGACGCAGGCGCTCACCGAGGTTCTGGTAGAGGTACAGCAGGCTGGCTTCATCACCCAGGCGCTCGCCGTAAGGCGGGTTGCAGATCACCAGGCCTTTCTGGTTCTGGTCCGGACGCGGCTCGAAGGTGCCGACTTCGCCCTGATAGATCTTGATCCAATCGCTCAGGCCGGCACGCTCGACGTTGTTGCGCCCCGGCTGGATCAGGCGCGGATCGGCCTCGTAGCCACGGATCCACAGCGGTGGCTTGGCCAGGCCGGCCTGGGCCCGGGCCAGCGCTTCATCATGCAGCTTGCGCCACAGCGCCGGCACATGACCAAGCCAGGCGGTGAAACCCCACTGCTCGCGCTTGAGGTTGGGCGCGATGTCGGCGGCGATCATCGCCGCTTCCACCAGGAAGGTGCCGACACCGCACATCGGGTCGGCCAGGGCGCCGCCCTGGGCGGCAATACGTGGCCAACCGGCACGGATCAGGATCGCCGCCGCCAGGTTTTCCTTGAGTGGCGCGGCGCCTTGCTGCAAACGGTAGCCGCGCTGGTGCAGGCTATGGCCAGACAGGTCCAGGGAGAGAATGGCTTCGCCACGATCCAGGCGCAGGTGGATGCGCAGGTCCGGGTTGAGCTTGTCCACCGAAGGACGCTCGCCGGTCGGGGTGCGCAGTTTGTCGACGATGGCGTCCTTGACCTTCAAGGCGCCGAAGTGGGTGTTGTCGATCCCCGAACCATGGCCGCTGAATTCCACCGCCAGAGTGCCGTCAGCCAACATATGGTCCTGCCAGTCGACATCCAGCACGCCGTGATAGAGGTCCTCGGCATCCTTCATCGGGAAGCGCTTGAGCACCAGCAGCACCCGGTTGGCCAGGCGCGACCACAGGCACAGACGATAGGCCGTCTCCATGTCGGCCATGCCGCGCACGGCAGAAGTGTGCTCACGCGCTTGCTCAAGGCCAAGCCCGACGGCTTCCTCGATCAGCAGGCCTTCAAGGCCTTTGGGGCAGGTGAGGAAGAGTTCGTAACGATCCGACATGGGAGTACCAGAGCCTTTGGCAATAAGTGAACGGGCAACGCATCGCCCGCTCGGTTTTCAATCAAGCGCTTTTCTTCAAGAGCGCTCGTGTGGCACGAATCTGTGCCGTCCCACCCCAGCAGGCAGGCTTTCTTGCAGGGCAAAAGAGCTTTGAGGCCGGGACAGATAAAAAGTCAGGGCAACAAAATGACATAAGTCGACCCTTCGTCGAATAGTAGTTGAGTGCAACCGTTCGACATTCTCACTAAAGCATTAACCTCATCATCTAGTCAGAGGCTGATCACAGCGGGCTTTGCCTGACAAACAGGATACAAAACCACCCTCGGCTTATGGCCTGGACAGCAATATCGTTACGTCCTTATGACAAAACGATCATTCACTTGCTGTGACCTATTGGTTAGAACTCAACACAGGTTGGCGCCGCAATGGCGCCAACATCAAGGCTCGCCACGCCGGCAGCGAGCACCAACGGCAGAGACATTCTGCCCGACCTCAGAAGAAGGTCGACGGGACATAAAGCAGTCAACAAGTGAGGGAAACACCCTATGAGAAGACTAAAGCGTGATCCGTTGGAAAGAGCGTTTTTACGCGGATATCAATATGGCGTTAATGGCAAGTCCCGTGAGCTTTGCCCATTTACTCTACCGTCAGTACGCCAAGCCTGGATCAACGGCTGGCGCGAAGGACGCGGCGACAACTGGGACGGTATGACAGGCACTGCGGGCATCCACAGACTCAACGAACTTCGCGCTGTCGGCTGATCAGGGCACATTCCGACACCTACAACTTGAATAGATGACGACTTAACCACGCACGCCCCATCCGGGCGGCGGGCTTCGGCCCAGGGGTTCCTTCGAGGAGCCCTTTTTTATGCCTGCCGTCCTTCCCCTCTCAGCCCATGGCCGCGATCGCGTCCACCGACTCGCGAATCAACGCCGGGCCCTTGTAGATGAAACCCGAATACAGCTGCACCAGGCTCGCGCCCGCGGCGATTTTCTCAGCCGCGTGCTTGCCCTCGGTGATGCCGCCCACGGCAATGATCGGCAAACGGCCGGCCAGTTCGGCGGCCAGCACCTTGACCGTGTGGGTGCTCTTGTCGCGCACTGGCGCGCCGGACAGACCGCCCGCCTCGTCACCGTGCTCCAGGCCTTCGACGCCTTCGCGACTCAGGGTGGTGTTGGTGGCGATCACCGCATCCATGCCGGTTTCCAGCAAGGCACGGGCCACTTCCACGGTTTCCTCGTCGCTCATGTCCGGAGCGATCTTGATCGCCAGCGGCACCCGCTTGCCGTGGATAACCGCCAGTTCCTGCTGGCGCTGGCTCAGGGCCGACAAAAGCTGCTTGAGCGACTCGCCAAATTGCAGGCTGCGCAGGCCCGGCGTGTTGGGTGAACTGACGTTGACCGTGACATAGCTGGCATGGGCGTAGACCTTGTCCAGGCAGATCAGGTAGTCGTCCACCGCCCGCTCCACCGGAGTATCGAAGTTCTTGCCGATATTGATCCCCAGCACGCCCTTGTATGACGCGGCGGCAACCCGCGCCAGCAGGTTGTCGACCCCCAGGTTGTTGAAGCCCATGCGATTGATGATGGCTTCGGCCTGGGGCAAGCGGAAGATCCGCGGCTTGGGGTTGCCCGGTTGCGGACGCGGAGTGACGGTGCCGATCTCGACAAAACCGAAGCCCAGCTGGGCAAAGCCGTCGATGGCCGCACCATTCTTGTCCAGGCCAGCGGCCAGACCCACCGGGTTGGCAAACTCCAGGCCCATGACCTTGACCGGCAACTGGGCCGGCGCCTTGCACAGCAGGCCGTTAAGCCCCAAACGCCCGCCCGCACCGATCAGGTCCAGGGACAGATCGTGGGAGGTTTCCGGGGAGAGTTTGAACAGCAGCTGGCGGGCCAGGGTATACATGGGCGGGATGAACTCGGTTGGCGGCGAAATTGGCCGCCGATTATAGCCGCGCCCGGGGCTTGCAGGCGAGGCGCAGAAGCAAATCCCCGGCAATGGCATATGCCTTGCACCCCTTTGAGCATCAAACCCGAGCCAATGGCGGTCCGGGTTCAAGGACAACGGCGTCGTCACCTGCGCGGGCTAGGCCCGGCCTGCGGGTACGACGCTTTTTTATGCAAGGTGCCCCGTCATGACTGAACGCCCCAACACCCCGCTGGCCTGGGTCAATGGCAGCGATGCCCCGGAAAAGTCCGCCATCGACCTGGGCTTCATGGCCCTCACCGATTGCGCCTCGGTGGTGGTCGCCGCCACCCAGGGCTTTGCCCAGCCCTACGGACTGACCCTGAACCTCAAGCGCCAGAGCTCCTGGGCCAGCCTGCGGGACAAGCTGGTGAGCGGTGAACTGGATGCCGCCCACAGCCTGTACGGCCTGATCTACGCGGTGCACCTGGGCATCGGCGGCACCAGCCCTTGCGACATGGCGGTGCTCATGGGCCTGAACCAGAATGGCCAGAGCATCAACCTGTCCCGCGAACTGCAGGCGCTCAAGGTGACCAGCCCTGAAGCACTCGACCGCCACGTGCACCAAAGCCGGGCGCGCCTGACCTTCGCCCAGACCTTCCCCACCGGCACCCACGCCATGTGGCTGTACTATTGGCTGGCCAGCCAGGGCATTCATCCATTGCTGGACGTCGACAGCGTGGTGGTACCGCCGCCGCAGATGGTGGCCCACCTGCAGGCCGGGCGCATCGACGGTTTCTGCGTCGGTGAACCCTGGAGCGCCAGCGCGGTGCAGCAGGACCTGGGCTTCACCCTGGCCACCAGCCAGGCGATCTGGCCCGACCACCCGGAAAAGGTCCTCGGCTGCACCCGCGCCTTCGTCGAGCAATACCCCAACACCGCCCGCGCCCTGGTGATGGCGATCCTCGAAGCCAGCCGCTTCATCGAGCAAAGTCCGGAAAACCGCCGCAGCACCGCCCAGCTGCTGAGCGCCGCCGACTACCTGAATGCCCCGTTGGCCTGCATCGAACCGCGACTGCTGGGGGACTACGCCGACGGGCTGGGCAATCGCTGGCAGGACCCTCATGCCCTGCGCTTTCACCAAAACGGCGCGGTCAACCTGCCCTACCTGTCCGACGGCATGTGGTTCATGACCCAGTTCCGCCGCTGGGGCCTGCTGCGCGAGGACCCGGACTACCTCGGCGTCGCGCGCCAGGTGCAACAACTGCAGCTGTACCGCGAAGCCGCCAGCGCGCTGGGCATCGCCGCCCGGAACCAGGACATGCGCAGTAGCCAACTGATCGACGGCAAGGTCTGGGACGGCTCACAGCCTGCCGCCTATGCCCGCAGCTTCCGCCTGCACGCTCTCAACGACTCACCTTGCCTTGTCGCCCAGCGCTGACCGGAGCCCGCCACCATGCTGCGTATCCTGCTGATCAACGACACCGCGAAGAAAGTCGGCCGGCTCAAGGCCGCACTCAGCGAGGCCGGCTTCGAGGTGATCGACGAATCCGGCCTGACCATCGATCTGCCCGGACGCGTCGAAACGCTGCGTCCGGACGTGGTCCTGATCGATACCGAGTCACCCAGCCGCGACGTCATGGAGCAAGTGGTGCTGGTCAGCCGCGACCAGCCCCGGCCCATCGTGATGTTCACCGACGAACACGATCCGGGGGTCATGCGCCAGGCGATCAAGTCCGGGGTCAGTGCCTACATCGTCGAAGGCATCCAGGTCCAGCGCCTGCAACCCATCCTCGACGTGGCCATGGCGCGCTTTGAAAGCGACCAGGCCCTGCGCGCGCAGCTCCAGGCCCGGGAGCAGCAACTGGCCGAACGCAAGCGCATCGAACTGGCCAAGGGTCTGCTGATGAAAATGAAGGACTGCGACGAAGAACAGGCCTATACCCTGATGCGCCGCCAGGCCATGAGCAGACAGCAGAAACTGATCCAGGTGGCGGAACAGATCATCGCCATGCAGGAACTCCTCGGCTGAGCCTCCTCCCGTAGGAGCCGGCTTGCCGGCGAATGGGCCGCTGAACCTTGCGCCAGTCTTGAGGGGGCCTTCGCTGGCAAGCCAGCTCCTACAGCCTGCTCCTGCGACAGGGGTTGGCGCGGCTCTTGCTACCAGATCCACACCGGTAACCAACGGCGGTTGCCCACCTACGACAAAGACGTCGCGCGCCCTGCTCGCCCACCGCGAGCCGGGCGCCGACGTCTTTGTCGTTCTGGCCCCACTGAACGGGGCCGGTGGCGCGGCCACACGGCGCTCCACCTGCAGGCTCATGACGGCTCCAACGACCCCTATCAGCTGAGGTGCGCGATGAATTCAAGCTTCTGGAAATCCGGCCATACCCCGACCCTGTTTGCAGCCTTCCTGTATTTCGACCTGAGTTTCATGGTCTGGTACCTGCTGGGCCCCCTGGCGGTGCAGATCGCCGCCGATCTGCACCTGAGCACCCAGCAACGCGGCCTGATGGTGGCCACGCCCATCCTCGCCGGCGCGCTGCTGCGCTTCATCATGGGCCTGCTGGCCGACCGCCTGTCACCGAAAACCGCCGGCCTGATCGGCCAGGTGATTGTCATCGGCGCCCTGTTCGTGGCCTGGAAACTGGGCATCCACAGCTATGAACAAGCCTTGTTGCTCGGGGTGTTCCTCGGCATGGCCGGGGCCTCCTTCGCGGTGGCCCTGCCCCTGGCCTCACAATGGTATCCGCCGCAACACCAGGGCAAGGCCATGGGCATCGCCGGGGCCGGCAACTCCGGCACCGTGTTCGCCGCCCTGATCGCCCCGCTGCTGGCGGCGGCTTTCGGCTGGAGCAATGTCTTCGGCTTTGCCCTGATCCCGCTGATCCTGACCCTGGCGCTGTTCGCCTGGCTGGCGCGCAACGCTCCAGAGCGACCTCGCGCCAAGTCCATGGGCGACTACTTCAAGGCCCTGGGCGACCGCGATAGCTGGTGGTTCATGTTCTTCTACAGCGTGACCTTCGGCGGCTTCATCGGCCTGGCCAGCGCCCTGCCCGGCTACTTCAACGACCAGTACGGCCTGAGCCCGGTGACCGCCGGCTACTACACCGCCGCCTGCGTCTTCGGCGGCAGCCTGATGCGCCCCCTGGGCGGTGCCCTGGCCGACCGTTTTGGCGGCATCCGTACCTTGCTGGCGATGTACGGCGTGGCCGTGGTGTGCATCGCCGCCGTCGGCTTCAACCTGCCCAATTCCTACGCCGCCCTGGCCTTGTTCGTCTGCACCATGCTCGGCCTGGGCGCGGGCAATGGCGCGGTGTTCCAGCTGGTGCCGCAGCGCTTTCGCCGGGAAATCGGGGTCATGACCGGGCTGATCGGCATGGCCGGGGGCATCGGCGGCTTCGCCCTGGCCGCAGGCATGGGCGCCATCAAGCAGAGCAGCGGCAGCTATCAGCTGGCCCTGTGGCTGTTCGCCAGCCTCGGGGTCCTGGCCTGGTTCGGCCTGCATGGGGTCAAGCGCCGCTGGAGAACCACCTGGGGCGCCGCCGCTATCACCGCAGCGCGGGTCTGAGCACGCCATGGGCTTGCAACTGAGCCACGCCGAGGCCAGCGCCAGCGGCCCGCGAGCGGAAAACCAGGACGCCCTGCGCCGGGTCACCCCGGTGCCGGAGCTGGCCGCCAGCAAAGGGCTGCTGTTCGCCATCGCCGATGGCGTCAGCCAATGTGCCGATGGCGGCCTCGCCGCGCGTTCCAGCCTGCAGGCCCTGGCCCTGGACTACTACGCCACCCCGCAGACCTGGGCCGTGGCCGAAGCCCTGGAACGCCTGCTGAGCGCGCAGAATCGCTGGCTCCAGGCCAATGGCGGCGGCCAGCCGCTGCTCACCACCCTCAGCGCCCTGGTGTTGCGGGGGCAGCACTTCACCCTGGCCCATGTCGGCGACTGCCGGGTCTATCGCTGGCATCAGCAGCAACTGCAACGCATCACCCAGGACCATGTCTGGGAACAGTCGGGCATGCGGCATGTGCTCAAACGCGCCCTGGGCCTGGACCAGCACCTGGTGGTGGACTTTCTCGATGGCGAACTGCGCCAGGGCGAAAGCTTCCTGATGCTCAGCGACGGGGTCTGGGCCACCCTCGGCGACAGCGCCATCGCCGCCATCCTGCGCGACCAACCGGACCTGGACAGCGCGGTCGCGACCCTGGTCAGCGCCGCGCACCTGGCCGGCAGCCAGGACAACGCCAGCGCACTGCTGGTACGGGTCGACGCGCTGGGTGAACCCAGCATCGGCGATGCCCTGCTGCACCTGCGGCAATGGCCCCTGCCACCGCCGCTGAAACCGGGGCAGCTGTTCGAGGGCTGGCAGGTCGAGGCGCTGCTCAGCCAGAGCCAGCAATCGCTGCTATACCGCGTGCGTGACGAACAGCAACAGGCCTGGCTGCTGAAAACCCTGCCGGCGGCCCTGCACAACGACCGGGCGGCCTGCCAGGGGCTGCTGTCCGAAGAGTGGTTGCTGCGCCGCGTGGCCGGGCGGCACTTTCCCCAAGTGCACGGCGGCACGTCGCGCCAGTACCTGTATTACCTGATGCGCGAGTACCCCGGGCGCACCCTGCAACAGCTGTTTCGCCACAACGGCCCCCTGCCCCTGGACCAGTGGCAGTCCCTGGCCGAGCGCCTGCTGCGGGCCGTTGGCCTGCTGCATCGCCGGCAGATCCTGCACCGCGACATCAAGCCGGACAACCTGCTGCTGGGGGACGACGGCGAACTGCGGATTCTGGATTTCGGCCTGGCTTACTGCCCGGGCTTGTCGGCGGACCCGGCGCACCTGCTACCCGGTACTCCGGGCTATATCGCCCCGGAAGCCTTCACCGGCGCCCAGCCGAGCCCGCAACAGGACCTCTATGCGGTGGGTGTGAGCCTGTATTACCTGCTGACCGGGCACTATCCCCATGGCGAGATCGAAGCCTTCCAGCGCCCGCGCTTCGGCGCTGCGGTGCCTCCCGGTCGCTACCGCCCGGACCTGCCGCACTGGCTGGAGCAAAGCCTGGAGCGCGGCGTCTGTGCCGACCCGGCCCAGCGCTATGAAACGGCGGAAGAATGGCTGCTGGCGCTGGAACAGGGTGAGCGCCGCAGCCTGAGCCCCCGCCCGCGGCCCTTGCTGGAGCGGGAGCCGCTGAAGGTCTGGCGCGGCATTGCCCTGCTCGCCCTGCTGCTGAACCTGATGTTGCTGCTGGCACTGCTGCATCGCTGAAGCCAGCAGATATCTCAGTCTCCCTGGCGCCTTCTGCGCAGCGGTTCGCAGCCTGCGACAACGGCTATGCAACCCTCGGCCTGCAGACCTGTAGCTGCTGTCGAGTCACGGCGAGGCTGCGCAAGGGTCCGCAGGACCCTGCGGCGATCCCCCAGGCCGTTCATCGCCCCCAGCAGCGCCCGCAAAGAGCCGAAAGCGGGCACGACGCCTTGATTCGGTGCAACAGCCGGACTCGGCCGGAACAGAAACGCCACCAGGGCCCGATAAAACCGCGCCCCGGACAACCTGGCACAAGCGCTGCATGAGATCAGGCAACAGACATCAAGCCTGGCCTTCAACGACGAAGGCCGGCTTCCCGAGAGAACGGGATCGGACAAAGGCGTCCTCGTCAGGCCACTGACGGGACGCCTTTTTTGTTTGCGCGCAATTTGTCGAGCCAGGCCGCACTGACCCTGCCTGAGCTCCGGAGAAGCCCATGAAAAAACTCAAACTGGTGATGATCGGCAACGGCATGGCTGGGGTCCGCACCCTGGAAGAGTTGCTCAAGCTGAGCGACGAGCTGTACGACATCACCGTGTTCGGCGCCGAGCCCCACACCAATTACAACCGCATCCTGCTGTCGCCGGTGCTGGCTGGCGAACAGACGTTCGAAGACATCGTCCTCAACGACCTGGACTGGTACCTGGAGCACGACATCAAGCTGCTGCTCAATCGCAAGGTGGTGGAAATCGACCGGATCAAACGCCGGGTGATCGCCGACGACGGCAGCCAAGCCGAGTACGACCGGCTGCTGATCGCCACCGGCTCCACCCCCTTTATCCTGCCGATCCCCGGCAAGGACCTGCAGGGTGTGATCGGCTACCGCGATATCGCCGACACCCAGGCCATGATCGACGCCGCCAGGACCCACCAGCACGCGGTGGTGATCGGCGGCGGCCTGCTGGGCCTGGAAGCCGCCAACGGCCTCAAGCTGCGGGGCATGGACGTGACCGTGGTGCACATTGGCCAGTGGCTGCTGGAGCGACAACTGGACCAGACCAGCGGCCAGTTGCTGCAGAGCGCCCTGGAAAGCCGCGGCCTGAAATTCCGCCTCAGCGAGCAGACCCAGGCGCTGATCGATGCCGGCGACGGCCGGGTCGGTTCGGTGCAGTTCAATAATGGCGAGATCATCCCCGCCGACCTGGTGGTGATGGCTGCCGGCATCCGCCCCAACACCGAGCTGGCGGAACGGGCCGGCCTGCCCTGCAACCGCGGGATCCTGGTCAACGACACCCTGCAAACCTTCGACCCGCGCATCTACGCCCTTGGCGAGTGCGCCAGTCACCGGGGCATCGCCTACGGCCTGGTGGCGCCGCTGTTCGAACAGGCCAAGGTCTGCGCCAATCACCTGGCCCAGCTGGGCTTCGCCCGCTACCAGGGCTCGGTGACCTCGACCAAGTTGAAGGTCACCGGTATCGATCTGTTTTCCGCCGGGGATTTCATGGGCGGCGACGGCACCGAAACCATCACCCTCGCCGACCCCATTGGCGGGGTCTACAAGAAGCTGGTGATCAAGGACGACGTGCTGGTGGGCGCCTGCCTGTACGGCGACACCGCGGACGGCGGTTGGTACTTCCGGCAGATCCGCGAGCAGCAGGCCATCGACGCCATTCGCGACCACCTGATGTTCGGCGAGAACGCTCTTGGCGACGTCGGCCACCAGGGCCAGGACAAGGCCATGAGCATGGCCGACAGCGCCGAAGTCTGCGGCTGCAACGGGGTGTGCAAGGGCAGCATCGTCAAGGCCATCCAGGAGCACGGGCTGTTCAGCGTCGACGAGGTCAAGAAACACACCAAGGCCGCCAGCTCCTGCGGCTCCTGCACCGGCCTGGTGGAGCAGATCCTGATCAATACCGTGGGTGGTGCGGCGGACGTCAAGCCGAAAAGCGAAACAGCCATCTGCGCCTGCAGCGACCTGAACCACGGCCAGATCCGCCAGGCGATCCGCGAACAACACCTGCTGACTGTCGCCGGCACCATGAGCTACCTCAATTGGCGCACTGCCAACGGCTGCGCCACTTGCCGCCCGGCGCTGAACTACTACCTGATTTCCACCTGGCCGGGAGAGGCCCGGGACGATCCGCAATCGCGGCTGATCAACGAGCGGGCCCACGCCAATATCCAGAAGGACGGCAGCTATTCGGTGGTGCCACGGATGTGGGGCGGGGTGACCAATCCCTCCGAACTGCGGCGCATCGCCGACGTCGCCGACAAGTACCAGGTGCCCATGGTCAAGGTCACCGGCGGCCAGCGCATCGACCTGCTGGGCATTCGCAAGGAGGACTTGCCCGGGGTCTGGAAGGACCTGGACATGCCCTCCGGCCACGCCTACGGCAAGTCCATCCGCACCGTGAAGACCTGCGTCGGCAGCGAGTTCTGCCGCTTCGGCACGCAGAACTCCACCCAGCTGGGCATCGAGCTGGAACACGACCTGTTCAACATGTGGTCGCCGCACAAGGTCAAGCTGGCGGTGTCCGGCTGCCCGCGCAACTGCTCGGAAGCCGGGATCAAGGATGTCGGGATCATCGGCGTCGATTCCGGCTGGGAGATGTACATCGGCGGCAACGGCGGGATCAAGACCGAGGTGGCGCAGTTTTTCGTCAAGCTCAAGACCGCCGAAGAAGTGCGCGAGTACAACGGCGCGTTCCTCCAGCTGTACCGTGAAGAGGCCTTCTACCTCGAACGCACCGTGCACTACCTGCAACGGGTCGGCATGGAGCACGTGAAAAAGGCCGTGCTGGAAGACCCCGAACGGCGCAAGGCGCTGAACCAGCGCTTGCAGTTCGCCCTGTCCTTCGAGCAAGACCCGTGGCAACAGCGCCTGGCCGAGCCGCAGCTGAAAAAAGAGTACGAATCGATCCCCCTGAAACACCTGGAGGTGCCGGCATGAACTGGCTGGATATCTGCGCCCTGGAAGAGATCAACGCCCTGGGTTCGCGCGTCATCAAGGGGCCCCGGGGCGATATCGCGATTTTTCGTACCGGCGACGATCAGGTCTTCGCCCTGGACGATCGCTGTCCGCACAAGGGCGGCCCGCTGTCCCAGGGGCTGATCTACGGCAGGCGCGTGGCCTGCCCCTTGCACAACTGGCAGATCGACCTGGAATCCGGCGAGGCCCAGGCGCCGGACGTCGGCTGTGCCCACCGGCATCAGGCCAGGGTGCTAGCGGGCCGGGTGCAACTGATCTTGCGGGATGCCGGGTGATGCCGCGCCAGAGCACGGCCTCGACCTGTTGCTACTGCGGGGTTGGCTGCGGCGTGCTGATCGAGCATGACGACAGGCAGATCCTCGGGGTCAGTGGCGATCCGGCGCACCCGGCCAACTTCGGCAAGTTGTGCAGCAAGGGCGCCAGCCTGCACCTGACCGGCGACCCCGGTGCCCGCGCCCTGTACCCGGAGCTGCGCCTGGGCAAGGATCTGCCCCGCAGCCGCTGCGACTGGGACAGCGCCCTGGAACACGCCGCTGGGATATTTGCCCAAACCATTGCCGAGCACGGCCCGGACAGCGTGGCGTTCTATATCTCCGGGCAATTGCTGACCGAGGACTACTACGCCTTCAACAAGCTGGCCCGGGCCCTGGTGGGCACCAACAACATCGACAGCAATTCGCGGCTGTGCATGTCCTCGGCGGTGGTGGGCTACAAGCGCAGCCTGGGGGCCGATGCGCCGCCCTGCAGCTATGAGGACCTGGAGCTGAGCGATTGCGTGATGATCGTCGGCAGCAACATGGTCTACGCCCATCCGGTGCTGTTCCGGCGCCTGGAACAGGCCAAAAGCCAGCGTCCGCAGATGAAAGTGCTGGTGATCGACCCGCGTCGCACCGATACCTGCGATCTGGCCGACCTGCACCTGGCGATCCTGCCCGGGACCGACGTGGCCCTGTTCCACGGCATCCTCCATTTACTGCTGTGGGAAGACTGGATCGACCGAGACTTCATCCGCGAACACACCGAGGGCCTGGCCGAGTTGAAAGCCCTGGTCCGCGACTACACCCCGCCGATGGTGGCGCAGTTGTGCGGGATCAGCGTCGAGTACTTGCAGCAATGCGCGCAATGGATCGGCAACGCGGCGAGTTTTCTGTCCCTGTGGTGCATGGGGTTGAATCAGTCCAGCGCCGGTAGCGCAAAAAACAGCGCGCTGATCAATCTGCACCTGGCCACCGGGCAGATCGGCCGCCCCGGCGCCGGCCCCTTCTCGCTCACCGGCCAGCCCAATGCCATGGGCGGGCGCGAAACCGGCAGCCTGAGCAACCTGCTCCCCGGGCACCGGGAGGCCGCCGATCCCGAGCATCGCGCAGAGGTCGCCGCCTACTGGGGCGTGGAGCAGTTGCCCGCCCACCCCGGATTGAGCGCCATCGAGCTGTTTGAACAGTTGCCCAGCGGCCGGATCAAGGCCCTGTGGATCGCCTGCACCAACCCGGCACAATCGCTGCCGGACCAGAATACGGTGCGGGCGGCGCTACAGGCCTGCCCTTTCGTGGTCCTGCAGGAAGCCTTCGCCACCACGGAAACCGCAGCCTTTGCCGACCTGCTGCTACCCGCCGCCAGTTGGGGGGAGAAAGAAGGCACGGTGACCAACTCGGAACGCCGGGTTTCTCACGTGCGCCAGGCGGTGCCCGCGCCCGGCGAGGCGCGGCCTGACTGGGCCATTACCCTGGACTTCGCCCAACGCCTGGAGCGCCGCCTGCGTCCCGGCCTGCCGAGCCTGTTTGACTTCACTTGCGCCGCCCAGCTGTTCGATGAGTACAAAGGCCTGACCCAGGGCCGCGATCTGGATCTGTCCGGCCTCAGTCACCAGCTGATCGACCGCCTCGGCCCGCAGCAATGGCCCTTCCCCAACGGTGTGACACAAGGCACGCCACGCTTGTATGGCAACGGTGTATTTCCCACTGCCTCTGGCCGTGCACGCTTTATCGCCGATCCCTATGTGGCCGCCAAGGAACAGCGAGACGCGCGTTTTCCTCTGACCCTGATCACCGGTCGGCTGCGTGACCAGTGGCACGGCATGAGCCGCACCGGCACTGCGGCGCAGCTGTTTGGTCACGTCAGCGAGGCGCTGTTGAGCCTGCATCCGGACGAGTTGCGCCGGCAACGCTTGCGCGAGGGCGATCTGGTGAGCCTGAAAAGCCGGCGTGGCAGCGTGATTGTCGCCGTCGCCCGTGATGACGGCGTGCGCCCCGGCCAGGCGTTCCTGCCCATGCACTGGGGCGATCGCTTCCTCAAGGGCGGGGTCAACGCCGTGACTCAATCGGCCTTCGATCCCCTGTCCAAACAGCCGGAGCTCAAGCACAGCGGCGTGCGCCTGGAACCGGTGCAACTGCCCTGGCAGTTGTTCGCCCTGATCGAAGGCGAGGTACAGGCCCACTTCAAGGTTCTGCGTCCGCTGTGCGAAGCCTTTGCCTATGTCAGTTTCAGCCTGAGCGGTCGTGAGCGCCCGGCCCTGGTGATCCGCGCCGCCCACCAGGAAGCGCCGCTGCCGGCATTGCTCAAGCTGATCGACCAGCAGTTGGGGCTGGAAGGTGGGCCGGTCCTGGCCTACGACGATCCGCGCCGGGCCATCGGCAAGCGCGTGCGTATCGAACAAGGACGGATCACCGCGATCCGACTGGCCGGGGAAACCCTGGCCCAGCACTGGTTGCAGCAGTTGTGGCTCGAAGGCCGCGCCGATGAGCAACTGCGCCGCTGGCTGCTGGCGCCGATGAGCGCCCCGCCGCAGGCCAGCGGCCTGGGCGGAACACGGCAACGAACCCTGTGCAACTGCAAGAACGTCAGCTATCAGGCGGTAGGGGCCGGTATCGCTGAAGGCCTGGACCTTGAACAACTGCAACAGCAATTGGGCTGCGGTAGCCAATGTGGCTCCTGCGTGCCGGAGATCAAGCGTCTGCTGGCGGCGGCAGTGCAACCTGCCAGCCTCCCTGTGTGAGGAATGAATATGAGTGCAAAAGTCTGGCTGGTTGGCGCAGGGCCGGGGGATCCGGAGCTGTTGACCCTCAAGGCGGTGCGTGCCCTTGGCGAGGCCGAGGTGGTGCTGATCGATGATCTGGTGAACCACGCCGTGCTGGCGCACTGCCCTGGGGCACGGGTCATTGCAGTCGGCAAACGAGGAGGATGCCGTTCTACGCCCCAAGCCTTCATTCATCGCCTGATGCTGCGCTATGCCCGTCAGGGCCGCTGCGTGGTGCGCCTCAAGGGCGGCGATCCGTGCATCTTTGGTCGCGGCGGCGAAGAAGCCCAGTGGCTGAAGGAACGGGGCATCGAGGTGGAACTGGTCAACGGCATCACGGCTGGGCTGGCGGGCGCCACGCGCTGCGAGATTCCCCTGACCCTGCGCGGCGTCGCCCGGGGGGTGACCCTGGTCACCGCGCACACTCAGGATGACAGCCGCCTGAACTGGCAGGCCTTGGCGCAAAGCGGCACGACCCTGGTGATCTACATGGGCGTGGCGAAGCTGGCGGAGATTGCCGGGCAATTGCGTGAAGGCGGCCTGGCGGCCGATACGCCGGTGGCGATGATTGAAAACGCTTCGCTGCCTGAACAGCGGGAATGTCGCAGCGATCTGGCGGGGATGGAACGGGATGCCCAGCGCTTTGCGCTCAAGAGCCCGGCGATCCTGGTGATTGGGGCCGTGGCAGCCACGGCGTCCGCCCTTGAAGCCTGCGTCGGCCAAGCCTGAGTCGAGGCTCTGGCCGGACAAATCGCAGGCAAAGAAAAACCCGGCCTAGGCCGGGTTTTTCCAAGCTACAAGGCTAATTACTTAGCTTGAGCTTCAACCGAGGCTTCTACGCGACGGTTGATAGCGCGACCAGCTTCAGTTGCGTTGTCGGCAACTGGGCGGGACTCACCGTAACCAACGGATTGAACGCGGTTAGCGCCAACGCCGTACTGGTTGACCAGAACTTGTTTAACGGCGTTTGCACGACGCTCAGACAGCTTCTGGTTGTAAGCGTCAGGACCGACGGAGTCAGTGTGACCTTCAACAACGGTGGTGGTCTGTGGGTACTGCTTCATGAAGTCAGCGAGGTTCTTGATGTCAGCGTAGCTGTTAGGCTTAACGACCGACTTGTCGAAGTCGAACTTCACGTCCAGCTCAACACGAACAACTTCAGCAACTGGAGCTTCTGGAGCTGGTTCTGGAGCTGGAGCCGGTACTGGAGCCGGTGCTGGAGCAACTTTGCCGCCGCTGCCACCGAAGTTCACACCCAGACCGATAGTAGGAGCGTAGTCCCACTTGCCGTTGTCCAGCTTGTAGTCAGCTTCAACGCCGGCACGGGCGAACAGGTTGTCGGTGAAGTAGTACTTAACACCAGCGCCTGCAGTCAGGAAAGTCGACTGGTCGCGGCCGCTGTGACCGTCAGCGATCACGTTGGTCATGCTCTTGTGAGCAACACCGCCGGAAACGTATGGACGCAGAGCGTCACCCACAGAACCAAAGTGGTACTGAGCGTTCAGGCCGAAGTTGTCGCCTTTGATCTTCTGGTTACCAGTACCGTCGTTAGAACGGGTGTGGTTGGTCTTGTCGTAGGTAGCGTTCAACGACAGGTCGTCGGTCAGGAAGTAACCGATCGATGCGCCTGGGTTGAAGCCGTCTTCAACGTGATTAACGCTGTCGTTGTACTGTTTTTTGTAAAACAGTTCACCCTCGACCGCGCCTTGGCCTTGCGCCAGAACGCCGAACGAAGTCACGGCAACAATAGAACCAATGGCAATGCCCAAGGTGTTTTTCAGTTTCATCCGTTAAATCCCCATCTGGTGATTGTAAAGCAGTCCCACATACCGGGGGACAACTCGGCGGTAAGTCTATCAGAACTCACCTAGACGTAAGAGATATTTGCGCCGAACTAAGTTTCAGCAATGCCTGCAAATTTCTCACGCAATTTATCAAGAGCACGTTTGTAACGCATTTTCGTAGCACTCAACCCCATGTGCATGATGTCTGCGATCTCCTGGAACTCCAGCTCTGCGACAAATCGTAGCACCAGAATTTCCCGGTCAATCGGGTTCACATGCACCAACCAGCGGTCAAGTCCGCCCTTTTCCTCTGGTTTTGGTGCCTTCTCTTCAGAGGCCTCCTCGAGGGGGTCAAGACTTAAAGCGTCCATCAACCGACGCTTGCGCCGCTCCTTGCGATACTGCGTGATGCACTCGTTGTACGTGATGCTATATAGCCACGTCTTGAACTTCGATTTACCCTCAAAGTTCTTAAGGCCATACAGCACCTTCAACATCACTTCCTGACAGACATCATCCGCATCCCGATCGTTCCCTAGATAACGTGCGCAAACATTAAATAGGGTCCTCTGATAGCGTCGCATCAACTCTTCATAGGCGCGTGTTACGTGAAACAGCTCCGTATGTGAGCGCGCAACCAACTCCTCATCAGAGAGCTCACGGGGGTCATAGCGCGTGGATAACGATTGGGTTTTATTCAAAACGAGTCGTGCCGACAGTCAGGTCAATGTCCGCCGCTGCCCGGTGAGGGCATTTTGCGGCGGCATACATTAGCAGGGTTTGCCGGGTTAGCGGCTACTTACATGCTGCTCCAGCAGGATCCGATTGGACAGAGAGACTAGCTCACCCTCCTCGGTCAGCAATGTAGTTTTAACCGTGCCGATCTCTTCGATCTGGCCTTCGACCTCACCAACACGTACTTGTTGCCCAACCTGGTACAACTCACGCACATAGATTCCCGCAAGAATCTGCCCGGCAATTTCCCGGCTTCCCAAACCCATGGCTAGCGCAACGGCCAGACCAACGGTAATCAATACGATCACGATCACATGGTTGAGCAGGTCGGTTTTGACCTCCAACTGACTGATCGCCACGGAAATACTAATGATGATCACCAGCCCCTGGGCAATGCGCCCCAGGCCACTGGCGTAATCCAGGCCCACGCCTTCAGCCGCTCCACGCACCAGGCCATTGGCCAGTTGCGCCAGCAGAACCCCCACCAACAGCACCAGCGCAGCACCAAAAACCTTCGGCAAATACAGCGCAAGCATGTCGAGCGTAGCTGACACTCGCTCAAGACCCAGGGATTCAGCAGCAGAAACCAGAAATATAAGCAGGACAAACCAGTAGACAATCTTGCCGATCAAGGTCGAGATCGGCACTTGCAGGCCCGCGCGGGACAGCAACTTGGTCAAGCCAGTACCGCCCATCAGACGGTCAAGGCCCAGCTTGGCCAGCAATTTCGACAACAGGGTGTCCAGCAGCTTGGCCACCACGAAGCCCAGCAACAGCACCACCAGCGCGCCGAACAGGTTCGGAATGAAGTTCGCCACCTTGGTCCACAAGGCTGTCATTGCCGTGACGAGGCTCTGCGTCCAGAGATCAAGTTCCATATTCAATCAGCCTTATCAGCAGTGCGAGCAGAAGATTTACGACGGGATACCGGCGCGATATGGGCCGATCCATTATTCAAGGCGATCATCAGCGCCGGCAGCCAGCGGCCCAGCAGGCTGAACAGATCTCCCGCCCCAACCTGGCGGTTGGCGGTTTTCAGTACGCGGCCCAGGCAGGCGTCATCATCGCGGCTCGATGGCGAGGCTTTGAGCATGTCACGCAAAGACTGTTCAAACGGATCGTGCATACGCACCTCTGGTGATGTCTGGAAAAGACGCGGTCAGATTTATTCGGGTCACATGACGCATCATCACACCCAGCGCAAACGGCGGAACAACCACCATTGCCCGAGGGCCACCGCCACCAGCAGCAGGCAGGCGATGATGAATCCGTAGGGGCTCGCGGAGAATGGAATCCCGCCGACGTTGATCCCCAGAAGACCGGTGAGAAAACTCATGGGCAGGAAGATCCCGGTGATGATCCCGAAGCGATACATGGTGCGGTTCATGCGCACGCTCAAGCGGCGGTCTTCGGCCTCCAGCACAAGCCCCACGCGCTCTCGGGCCAGTTCCAGCTCTTCCAGGTAACGGGTCAGGCTGTTGTGCAACTCATTCCAGTAGTCGCCATCGTCGACGGCGAACCAGGGCAGCTTTATACGACTCAACTGGGCAAAAATATCCCGTTGTGGAGCCAGGAACCGCTTCAACCCGGCAGCCCGACGGCGGATCTGCAAAATGCTCCCGTGCTCCGGGGTATACCGTTCGTCGGCATCCAGTTTTTCTTCTTCGATATCGACCACTTCAGACAGGTCACTGACCAGATGCTGCACCTTATGCGTCAGATACTCGGCCATATAAAGAAGCAGTTCGGCAGCGGTTTTCGGCCCCTTGCCTTCAGTCAGTTGCAGCAAAAGCTCATCAGTGGCGCGCAAAGGCCGCAGACGCAGGGAAATCACCCGCTGGGAAGACGCGAAGATCCGCACCGACACCATATCCTCAGGCTCGGCCCCCGGATTGAGGTTGATGCCACGCAAAAACAGCAGCAGCTCCGAATCCGGCAAGGACAGCAGGCGCGGCCGGGTATTTTCCTCCAGCAGCAGATCACAGCTGAACTCGCTCAGGCCGCTGGAACGGCGCAGCCAGGTCTGGGTTTGCGGATGACTGCGATCCCAGTGCAGCCACAGGCTTTCATGGGCCTGCAGCTGCAGATCGTCGAGCTCAGTCCGGGCTATCGAACGCGCACCACCTTGACCATCCAGCACCAGGGCATGCACCAGCCCCCATTGCGCGTTGTCTTCCTCGAACATCCTCATCCCTTGTCAGGCCAATGGCTTATTCAGGCATCTTCAGTGGGCTTGGCGACACGATGACGCCATTGTTGTCGGCATAGACATATTCACCCGGGCGGAAAGTCACACCGGCAAAGGTCACTGCCACATTGAGATCGCCGATGCCGCGCTTGTCGGTCTTCATCGGATGACTGGCCAGGGCCTGAACCCCGAGATCGGTCTGGGCGATGACATCCACATCACGGATGCAGCCGTAGATCACCAGGCCTTCCCAGCCATTTTTCGCTGCCTTCTCGGCCAGCATGTCCCCCAGTAGCGCACGGCGCAGAGAGCCGCCGCCGTCGACCACCAGCACCTTGCCGTGTCCCTTGAGCTCCACTTGCTCCTTGACCAGCGAGTTGTCCTCGAAGCACTTGATGGTGACGATTTCACCACCAAAGGAGTCGCGACCGCCGAAGTTGCTGAACATGGGTTCAACCACCTGCACCAGGTCCGGATAGGCATCGCACAGGTCGGGAGTGAGGTAATGGTTCATCGAGAAACTCCTGTAGCAGAAAGAACACGATCGAAGGTATCGGCCATTTCAGGGGCCATTCTGGGCATACGAGTCTGGCAGGCCGAGGTTTAACCTGCTCCTCCAAGGAGCAGATCGGCCTGACGCGCATCTGCAGCCATGCCACCTGAACGGAAAGTCGACTCAATAACCGAATGTGACCAGAACAGCGCAACGCGTCATATCTTAGCCGCAAGCGCTATCCAACGAAATGCCCTTGTCAGAGCCCTCGCCTCAAACCTCAGCCACCTGCTCGGCAGCGGAAGCCAGCAACGGCGTGTGCTGATCCTGGAGCCAGCGCGCCACCAGTGGCCAGACCTCGGCTTGCGCCGGCTTGCTCACCAGCATCTCGACATGGCCAAAATTGCTGCTGAACCCTAGCTCACGCCCCAGGCAGACAAATTGTTTCTGCTCACTGGCCAGTTGATCGAACAGCTTGCGACAGGCCCAGGTCGGATCCTGATGATCCCCCGCGGCGCTGACCGCCAGTACCGGCACCCTGACTTCCGCCAGCCCGGCCCACCAGTCCTTGTCGGCATCGCCAAAGCGGCCGAACAGGCCATGCCAGCGCATGCTTTCCAGGGCCAGGCCAATGGGCTCGTCCTCCGGGCCGCGCTTGAGCCGCGAACCGGACAACTGGGCAAAGCGCTTGATGAGCAGGCGCCCGCCCCATTCCACCATGGGGATTTTCAACGGCCAGTAGGTACGGCTGATCTGGGTTCCAAAAAACGCCGCCGAAGCTACCCCGGCCTCCCCCAGGTACTGCCCGCCCAGCGCCGCCGCCAAGGTCGTTCCCCCCAGGGAATGACCGATCCAGTGAGGAATCTGAGCGCTTTGCTCACGGACAAAGGCGGCAATCGCCGGCAGATCATAGCGCGCGTAGTCGGCCACCCGGTTCTTGCGGTAGTCGGCATTGCGGCGCGACAAGCCATGGCCGCGCATCTCGGGAATCCATACATCGAAACCGGCACGAGCCAGGTAGGCACCAAGGCCCACGCCCTTGGGCGAATACCAGAAGCGCCGGTTGGAAAAGCTGCCGTGGAGCAGAACCACAGGCACGCCCCGGGCTTCTGGCTCATCGGCCAACCCCAGGCGAGTCACGGCCAGTTCGACCGAAGGGTCCGGACTGTTGCCGGGTTTCAAGCGATAGACATCTTCGCTGAGGTCGCCTCGACGCTCGGCACTGATCAAGGCGACGGGAAATAGGTTGCTGCTGCTTTGCATATTCTTCTTGCACAAAAAAGGGCGGCATCCAGAAGAAGCACGCCCTGCTTGAATCTTCAAGAGCCGGTCCGCCCAGGCGCAACCGGCTCTTCGTTCACCGATTACACCGCGCCCTGACCTTCGGCCAGGAAGAACCAGGTTTCCAGCACCGAGTCCGGATTCAACGAGACGCTTTCAATGCCCTGCTCCATCAGCCACTTGGCCAGGTCCGGGTGGTCCGAAGGGCCCTGGCCACAGATACCGATGTACTTGCCGGCCTTGTTGCAGGCGGCGATGGCATTGGCCAGCAGCTTCTTGACCGCAGGATTACGCTCGTCGAACAGGTGGGCGATGATCCCCGAGTCACGGTCCAGGC
Source organism: Pseudomonas saponiphila (assembly GCF_900105185.1). Classification (NCBI taxonomy): domain Bacteria; kingdom Pseudomonadati; phylum Pseudomonadota; class Gammaproteobacteria; order Pseudomonadales; family Pseudomonadaceae; genus Pseudomonas; species Pseudomonas saponiphila. The sequence continues at coordinate 4,464,934 of NZ_FNTJ01000001.1, forward strand.
CCAGGGTCAGCTGGGTCAGGTCGTTGGAGCCGATGGAGAAACCATCGAAGTACTCGAGGAACTCCTCAGCCAGGATGGCGTTGGAAGGCAGTTCGCACATCATGATCACGCGCAGACCGTTTTCGCCGCGCTTGAGGCCATTTTCAGCCAGCAGATCAACCACTTGGCTGGCTTCGCCCAAGGTACGCACGAACGGCACCATGATTTCGACGTTGGTCAGGCCCATCTCGTTGCGCACGCGTTTCAGCGCACGGCATTCGAGCTCGAAGCAGTCACGGAAGGATTCGCTGATGTAGCGCGAGGCGCCACGGAAGCCCAGCATCGGGTTCTCTTCTTCCGGCTCGTAGAGCTTGCCGCCGATCAGGTTGGCGTATTCGTTGGACTTGAAGTCCGACAGACGTACGATGACCTTCTTCGGCGTGAACGCCGCGGCCAGGGTGCTGATGCCTTCAACCAGCTTGTCGACGTAGAAATCCACAGGATCGTGGTAGCCGGCAATACGCTTGTCGACGCTGTCCTTGATCTCTTGCGGCAGCCCGGCGTAGTTCAGCAGCGCCTTGGGGTGCACGCCGATCATGCGGTTGATGATGAATTCCAGGCGGGCCAGGCCCACGCCGGCGTTCGGCAGTTGAGCGAAGTCGAAGGCGCGGTCCGGGTTGCCGACGTTCATCATGATCTTGAACGGCAGTTCCGGCATGGCGTCTACCGAGTTCTGCTTGACGTCGAAGCCCAACTCGCCTTCGAAGATCAGACCGGTGTCGCCTTCGGCGCAGGAAACGGTCACACCCTGGCCATCCTTCAACAGCTCGGTGGCGTTGCCGCAACCCACTACCGCCGGAATCCCCAATTCACGAGCGATGATCGCCGCGTGGCAGGTACGACCGCCACGGTTGGTGACGATGGCGCTGGCGCGCTTCATCACTGGTTCCCAGTCCGGGTCGGTCATGTCGGAAACCAGCACGTCACCGGCCTGGACCTTGTCCATCTCGGACACGTCCTTGATGATCCGCACCTTGCCGGCGCCGATGCGCTGGCCGATGGCGCGACCTTCCACCAGCACGGTGCCGGTTTCCTTGAGCAGGTAACGCTCCATGACGTTGGCCTGGGTACGGCTCTTCACGGTTTCCGGACGGGCCTGGACGATGTACAGCTTGCCGTCGTCGCCATCCTTGGCCCACTCGATGTCCATCGGGCACTGGTAGTGCTTCTCGATGATCATCGCCTGCTTGGCCAGCTCGCTGACTTCGGCGTCGGTGAGGCAGAAACGTGCGCGATCGGCCGCGTCCACGTCCACGGTCTTCACCGAGCGACCGGCCTTGGCCTCGTCGCCGTAGATCATCTTGATCGCCTTGCTGCCCAGGTTGCGGCGCAGGATGGCCGGGCGGCCGGCTTCAAGGGTGTTCTTGTGGACGTAGAATTCGTCCGGGTTGACCGCGCCCTGGACCACGGTCTCACCCAGGCCGTAGGCACCGGTAATGAAGACCACGTCACGGAAGCCCGATTCGGTGTCGAGGGTGAACATCACGCCGGCGGTGCCGGTTTCCGAGCGCACCATGCGCTGCACACCGGCAGACAGGGCCACCAGCTTGTGGTCGAAACCCTGGTGTACGCGGTAGGAAATGGCGCGATCGTTGAACAGCGAGGCAAACACTTCCTTGGCCGCGCGGATCACGTTGTCCACGCCACGGATGTTGAGGAAGGTTTCCTGCTGGCCGGCAAAGGAGGCATCCGGCAAGTCTTCGGCGGTGGCCGAGGAACGCACGGCTACGGCGATGTCCGGGTTGCCTGCCGACAAGGCGGCGAATGCGCTGCGGATCTCGGTGTTGAGGCGCTCGGGGAACTCGGCCTCCATGATCCATTGACGGATCTGCGCGCCGGTCTTGGCCAGGGCGTTGACATCATCGACATCCAGCGCATCGAGTGCCGCGTGGATCTGGTCGTTCAGGCCACTCAACTCAAGAAAATCACGATAAGCCTGAGCTGTCGTGGCGAAGCCACCAGGGACCGATACGCCCGCACCTGCGAGGTTGCTGATCATCTCGCCCAGGGATGCGTTCTTGCCCCCCACATGCTCAACATCGTGTTTGCCGAGCTTATCGAGGGAAACTACGTACTCTACCAAGGTGATCTCTCCACTAACTGTGTTGGAAAAGCTCAGAAGCCGGCTGCTCGGGGGAGCGATTGCCCGCTATATGGCCTGGACCTGGAAAATAAGTGAGAATGCGGGCCATTCCCGGCCGACAAATCGCGCCTATCATATCCAAGAATCGTCACTAGCTTAAGGCCCAAGCCGCAAATGAAACGATCTGCTTTCTTTATTTCCGATGGTACCGGTATCACAGCGGAAACCCTCGGCCAGAGCCTGTTGGCGCAGTTCGAAAACATTACCTTCAGCAAAATCACGCGGCCGTACATCGACAGCATGGAAAAAGCGCGGGCCATGGTACAGCAAATCAATATGGCCGCCGAAAAAGACGGCTATCGCCCGATCATTTTCGACACCATCGTCAATCAGGATATTCGTGAGATTCTCGCCACCTCCAATGGTTTCATGATCGACATCTTCTCGACCTTCCTCGCGCCCCTGGAACAGGAACTCAGCGAGCATTCTTCCTACTCCGTCGGCAAATCCCACTCCATTGGCCACAACTCCAACTACATGGAGCGGATCGAGGCGGTGAACTTCGCCCTGGACAACGACGACGGCGCCCGCACCCACTACTACGACAAGGCCGACCTGATCCTGGTGGGCGTGTCGCGCTGCGGCAAGACCCCGACCTGCCTGTACATGGCCATGCAATTCGGCATCCGCGCGGCCAACTACCCGTTGACCGAAGAAGACATGGAACGCCTGCAACTGCCCAATGCCCTGCGCGCCCACAAGCACAAGCTGTTCGGCCTGACCATCGACCCCGACCGCCTCACCGCGATCCGCAACGAGCGCAAGCCCAACAGCCGCTACTCCAGCTACGCCCAGTGCGAATTCGAAGTGCGCGAAGTGGAAAACCTGTTCCGCCGCGAGAACATTCCCCATATCAATTCCACGCATTTCTCGGTGGAAGAGATCTCGGCCAAGATCCTCGTGGAAAAAGGCGTGGAGCGCCGCTTCAAGTAGGCCGCGCCACAACTTCAAGCAGCCCGACGTGGCAAGGAGTCATCCCTGCCACGAGGCTTGCCCTCATCACCCCGTCACCATCCCGGCAATCCGCGCTCCTGGCGCAACGCCGTGGCCAGGGCAGCAAAGCCCTCGGTCAGCTTCCGATCATCGGCCGTGGTGTTGCAGACACTGGCACGAATGAACTGCGGCACCGCCGCCTGGCCCACGGCAAAGGTCTCGGCAGTGGCCACCAGGTAGTGCTGTTGCTTCAAGTGCACCTCGATCTCCGAGGCCCGCCAGGGTTCGGGAACACGGATCCAGAAATGCGGGCAAGTCTCTGGACTGCGCCACTGCAACCCTTGCAATAGACCCGCCACCAGCCCCTTGCGCCGGGTGATCTCGAGCATTTGCTGCTGACGCAGGCGTTCGGCAATACCGTTGTCGATCCAACCGGCAGCCAATTCCAGGGTTAACGGCGTGGCCATCCAGCAGGTCGCCCGCAGCGCTGCGGCCAATCGCCCCACCAGCGCTGGCGGCCCGCACAGGAAGCCGACCCGCAACCCCGCCGCCACGGCCTTGCTCAGGCTGCTGATCAGCACCGTGCGCTCAGGGGCAAAATGCGCCAACGGCGCCGGCCGCCGGGCCATCAGCACCGCGTGGGTTTCATCTTCCAGAATCAACAGGTTGTGCCGCCGACAGACCTCAGCGATCGCCTCCCGGCGCGCCACGGACTGCACCGCAGTGCTGGGGTTCTGCAAGGTCGGCGTGCAATACAGGGCCGCCAGCCGGTGGTGCCGGCACGCCTCCTCCAGCGCTTCGGGCAGCAGCCCCTGCTCATCCATGGGCAGGCCCAGCAACTTGATTCCCTGCATACGGGCGGTACTGATCAGGCCCGGATAGGTCAGGTGCTCGGTGGCCAGGGTATCCCCGGCCTTGAGCAGCGCCAGCAGGGCAACATGCAAGCCGTGCTGGGCGCCGTTGACGCAAATCACCTGCGAGGCATCGACCTGCAACCCTTCCTGGGTCAACCAGCGCGCACCGGCCTCGCGATAGCGCGCCAGCCCGGCCTCCGGGCTGTAGCGCGCCACCTCCAGCAACCCCTCGGGATCGTCCGCCAGCGCCCGTAGGCCCTGAGCGATGAAACGGCTCTCCGGCCCGGGGATATGCGTATTGCGGCTCATGTCGAACATCGCGGGCGACTCTTCCCCGACGTGGCGAAACCCCACGTCGCGCGGGCGCTGCAAATCATCCTGACGCACGTAGGTGCCATCACCGACCCGCGCCACCACCTGCCCCACGCGCTCCAGCTCGGCATAGGCGCGACTGATGGTGCCAATGGGGAAACAGCTTGCTGCCAGGGGCCAGCAGCCCTTGCTCAATGCCCTGATCCAGTGCGTCGGCCAGGCGCTTGTACTTGGGCCCCGCCCCTTCGCGCAAGGCGGAATGCAACATTGACACCATGCCAATACTTACTTTGACAGCCATCATTTACCCCAATAACGTGCTTTACAGGTTCAATAACCGGAAATGACTCGCTCAATATAGGGGTCAATTACCGATCACGAAAGGAGTGTCAGCGTGACCACAAGCACCACGGCAGCACCTATCACCCAAGCGCCTTCGCGCCCCTGGCTCGCCACGCTGGTGACCTGCACCCTGTTCCTGATTGTCTGCCTGAGCTGGGGCACCACCTGGCTGGGGATCAAGGTCGCCGTGGCCAGCACGCCGCCCCTGACCGCAGCCGGACTGCGCTTTTTGATCGCCTTTCCGCTGTTTGCCTGCTTCGCCTGGCTGCGCCGCGAACCGCTGATGTTTCCCAAGGGCAGCCGCGGTTTCCTGCTGTTCGTCACCCTGTGCTACTTCAGCCTGCCCTATACCTTGCTCAACTACGGTGAGGTGCACGTGTCCTCGGGGCTGACCGCCCTGCTGTTCAGCTGCATGCCGGTGTTCATCCTGATCTTTTCCGCCCTGCTGCTGCGGGAAAAAATCCACCTGGCACAGATACTCGGCATCGCCGTCGGTTTTGCCAGCCTGTTCCAGATCATTCGCGGCCAGGGCCTGCTCAACGATCACAACGAACTCTCGGGAGTGCTGGCGATTCTCGGCGCGGCGCTGCTGCATGCCTTGTGCTACGTCGTCACCAAGAAACACGGGAATGCCATTAGCGTCATCACCTACAACGCCCTGCCGATCGGCATCGCCGGCCTGCTGCTGTGCCTGGCCGGCCTGTGGATGGAAACCCCGGATTTCTCGGCCATCAGCCCGCGCTCCTGGGGCGCCCTGCTGTACCTGGGGCTGGTCGCCTCGGTGGGCGGTTTTATCGTCTACTTCTTCCTGCTCAAGCGCCTGAATCCGGTGATCCTGTCCTTCGTCTTCATCATCTTCCCGGTGTTCGCGGTGATCATCGGTGCCTGGTACGAAGGCCTGAGCCTGTCCAGCGACCTGCTGCTGTATGCCTCGACCCTGCTCGGCGGCTTCGCCATCACCAAATTGCCGCTGGATAAATGGCTGTCCAGAAAGACGGGTAAAGAAATTCTGTAGGAGCGAGCTTGCTCGCGAAGGCTCTAAGGATGCCGCACCTGATCAGCGAGTCCGCGTTGAGATTCATCGCGAGCAAGGGGCGTTGCTCAGCGATTGGATGACAAGGTCACGCCGGCGGTGGTGGAGAGCCCTACCACCGCCAGCGCTTGCTGCTTAGAAGCAGTCGCCGGGCACGCGCACCCAGCCTTCCATCAGCACCCGCGCACTGCGGCTCATGATGGCCTTGACCACGGTCCAGTCACCGTCGCTTTGAGTGGCTTCGGCGCCGACGCGCAAGGTGCCCGATGGGTGACCAAAACGCACCGCGCTGCGCGCACCGCCGCCGGCCGCCAGGTTGACCAGGGTCCCGGGAATCGCCGCCGCGGTGCCGATGGCGACCGCCGCGGTGCCCATCATCGCGTGGTGCAGCTTGCCCATGGACAGAGCGCGCACCAGCAGGTCGACATCCCCGGCCTTGATCGTCTTGCCACTGGAAGCCTGGTAATCCGCAGGGGGCGCGACAAAGGCCACTTTCGGCGTGTGCTGGCGCTGGGCGGCTTGGTCCAGGTGCTGGATCAGGCCCATGCGCAGAGCACCGTGGGCGCGGATGGTTTCGAACATCGCCAGGGCCTTGGGGTCGCCATTGATGTCGCCCTGCAGCTCGGTGCCGCGATAACCGATGTCCGCCGCGTTGATGAAGATGGTGGGAATCCCGGCATTGATCAGGGTCGCCTTGAAGGTCCCGACACCGGGCACTTGCAGATCGTCCACCAGGTTGCCGGTGGGGAACATCGAACCGCCGGCGCCCTCTTCCTCGGCCGCCGGATCGAGGAACTCCAGCTGCACTTCGGCCGCCGGGAAGGTCACGCCGTCCAGCTCGAAATCACCGGTTTCCTGAACCTCGCCGTTGGTGATCGGCACGTGGGCGATGATGCTCTTGCCGATATTGGCCTGCCAGATACGCACCACCGCCACGCCGTTCTGCGGAATGCGCGCCGGGTCCACCAGGCCGCTGCTGATGGCAAACGAGCCGACCGCCGCCGAGAGGTTGCCGCAGTTGCCGCTCCAGTCGACGAAGGCCTTGTCGATGGCCACCTGACCGAACAGGTAGTCGACGTCGTGATCGGCCTTGATGCTCTTGGACAGGATCACCGTCTTGCTGGTGCTGGAGGTGGCGCCGCCCATGCCGTCGATCTGCTTGTCATAGGGATCGGGGCTGCCGATCACCCGCAACAGCAGGGCATCGCGGGCCGCGCCCGGCAGCTGCGCGGCCTCGGGCAGGTCCTTGAGGTTGAAGAACACACCCTTGCTGGTGCCGCCACGCATGTAGGTGGCGGGAATCTTGATTTGCGCTACGAATGCCATGAATTTCAGGTCCCGATAATGACCGGGGGCGGTGCCTTGCGGCCCGCCCCCGGTACGTTGCTTAGCTGGCTACGGCCGATTCCAGGAAGTCCTGGGCGAAGCGTTGCAGCACCCCGCCCGCCTCGTAGATCGACACTTCTTCGGCGGTGTCGAGGCGACAGGTCACTGGCACCTCCAACCGCTCGCCGTCACGGCGATGGATCACCAGGGTCAACTGCGCCCGTGGCGTGCGTTCGCCGATCACGTCGTAGGTTTCAGTGCCGTCGATGCCCAGGGTCTTGCGGTCGGTGCCGGCAAGGAACTCCAGCGGCAGCACGCCCATGCCCACCAGGTTGGTACGGTGGATGCGCTCGAAGCCTTCGGCGACGATCGCTTCCACACCCGCCAGGCGCACGCCCTTGGCTGCCCAGTCGCGGGACGAGCCCTGGCCATAGTCGGCGCCGGCAATGATGATCAGCGGCTGTTTGCGCTGCATGTAGGTTTCGATGGCTTCCCACATCCGCGTGACTTTGCCTTCCGGCTCGATCCGCGCCAGGGAGCCCTGCTTGACCTTGCCGTTCTCCTGGACCATTTCGTTGAACAGTTTCGGGTTGGCGAAGGTCGCGCGCTGGGCGGTCAGGTGGTCGCCACGGTGGGTCGCGTAGGAGTTGAAGTCCTCTTCCGGCAGGCCCATTTTTGCCAGGTACTCGCCGGCCGCGCTGTCCAGCATGATGGCGTTGGACGGCGACAGGTGGTCGGTGGTGATGTTGTCCGGCAGCACCGCCAGCGGGCGCATGCCCTTGAGGCTGCGCTCCCCGGCCAAGGCCCCTTCCCAGTAAGGCGGACGGCGGATGTAGGTGCTCTGCGGACGCCAGTCGTACAGCGGCTCGACTTTCGGCCCGGTGTCTTCGTGGATGGCGAACATCGGGATGTAGACCTTGCGGAACTGCTCGGGCTTCACCGCGGCCTTGACCACGGCGTCGATCTCTTCGTCGCTCGGCCAGATGTCCTTGAGGCGGATTTCCCGGCCGTTGGCGTCCAGGCCCAGCACGTCCTTCTCGATATCGAAACGGATGGTGCCGGCAATCGCGTAGGCCACCACCAGCGGCGGCGAAGCCAGGAAGGCCTGCTTGGCATAAGGGTGGATGCGCCCGTCGAAGTTGCGGTTGCCCGAGAGCACGGCGGTGGCGTACAGGTCGCGGTCGATGATCTCTTTCTGGATCACCGGGTCCAGCGCGCCGGACATGCCGTTGCAGGTGGTGCAGGCAAAGGCCACCACGCCAAAGCCCAGTTGCTCCAGCTCATGGCCCAGGCCGGCTTCTTCCAGGTACATGGCCACGGTTTTCGAACCCGGGGCCAGGGACGACTTGACCCACGGCTTGCGGGTCAGCCCCAGCTTGTTGGCGTTGCGCGCCAGCAGGCCGGCGGCGATCACGTTGCGCGGGTTGCTGGTGTTGGTGCAGCTGGTGATGGCGGCGATGATCACCGCGCCGTCGGGCATCTGCCCCGGCACTTCGGACCACTGCCCGGCAATGCCCTTGGCCGCCAGGTCGCTGGTGGCGACCCGGGCGTGGGGGTTGCTCGGCCCGGCCATGTTGCGCACCACCGACGACAGGTCGAACTGCAAGCCGCGCTCGTAGCGCGCGCTCTTCAGGCTGTCGGCCCACAGGCCGGTGTGCCTGGCGTAGCTTTCGACCAGACGCACCTGCTGGTCTTCACGACCGGTGAGCTTGAGGTAGTCGATGGTCTGCTGGTCGATGTAGAACATCGCCGCGGTGGCGCCGTATTCAGGGGCCATGTTGGAGATGGTGGCGCGGTCGCCCAGGGTCAGTGCCGCGGCGCCTGCGCCGAAGAACTCCAGCCAGGCCCCTACCACTTTCTGCTTGCGCAGGAACTCGGTCAGCGCCAGCACCATGTCGGTGGCGGTGATCCCGGGTTGCAGCTTGCCGGTGAGCTCGACGCCGATGATTTCCGGCAGGCGCATCCACGAAGCGCGGCCGAGCATGACGTTCTCGGCTTCCAGGCCGCCGACGCCGATGGCGATCACCCCCAGGGCATCGACGTGCGGGGTGTGGCTGTCGGTGCCGACGCAGGTATCGGGGAAAGCCACACCGTCGCGCACCTGGATCACCGGGGACATTTTCTCCAGGTTGATCTGGTGCATGATGCCGTTGCCCGGCGGAATCACGTCGACGTTCTTGAAGGCCTTCTTGGTCCAGTTGATGAAGTGGAAACGGTCTTCGTTGCGCCGGTCTTCGATGGCGCGGTTCTTGTCGAAGGCGTCCGGGTCGAAGCCGCCGCACTCCACGGCCAGGGAGTGGTCGACGATCAGTTGGGTCGGCACCACCGGGTTGACCAGGGCCGGGTCACCGCCCTGGTCGGCGATGGCGTCGCGCAGGCCGGCCAGGTCCACCAGCGCGGTCTGGCCGAGGATGTCGTGGCACACCACGCGGGCCGGGAACCAAGGAAAGTCCAGGTCGTCGCGGCGTTCGATCAGTTGCCCGAGGGAGGCGTTGAGGGTCGCCGGATCACAGCGCCGCACCAGGTTTTCCGCCAGTACGCGGGAGGTGTAGGGCAGGCTGTCGTAGGCACCGGGTTGCAGCGCATCGACCGCCGCGCGGGCGTCGAAATAGTCCAGCTGGCTGCCGGGCAGCGTCTTGCGAAATTCAGTGTTCATGGTCAGGGGACTCGATCACGGTAGTTTCAAAGGGAGCGTCCGGCTCCGGGTTGAATGGGCACCTGCCCTGGTTGGAGCGAGCTTGCTCGCGAAGACTGAAGCCGATCGGGCATCGCCGTCGGCTGGTCCATCGCGATCGCGAGCAAGCTCGCTCCTACAGGTTCGTGGTGCATTCAAGCCGCGGTGCCGGCGCCCTCCCGGTCAGCGGCGTTCGATTGGCACGAACTTGCGCTGTTCAACGCCGATGTACTCGGCGCTTGGACGGATGATGCGGTTGTTGCCGCGCTGCTCGAACACGTGGGCGGCCCAGCCGGTCAGGCGCGAGCAGACGAAGATCGGGGTGAACAGCTTGGTCGGGATGCCCATGAAGTGGTAAGCCGAGGCATGGTAGAAGTCGGCGTTGGGGAACAGCTTCTTCTGCTCCCACATGGTCTTGTCGATGGCTTCGGAAACCGGGAACAGCACCTTGTCACCGACTTCGTCGGCCAGCTTCTTCGACCAGCCCTTGATCACCTCGTTGCGCGGGTCGCTGTCTTTGTAGATCGCATGGCCAAAGCCCATGATCTTGTCCTTGCGCTCCAGCATCCGCAGCAACTCGGCGGTCGCCTCTTCAGGGCTGTGGAAGCGCTCGATCAGTTCCATGGCCGCCTCGTTGGCGCCACCGTGCAGCGGCCCGCGCAGCGAGCCGATGGCCGCGGTGACACACGAATACAGGTCCGACAGGGTCGAGGCGCAGACCCGGGCGGTGAAGGTCGAAGCGTTGAATTCGTGCTCGGCGTAGAGAATCAGCGAGACGTTCATCACCTTGACGTGCAAGTCGCTGGGCTTCTTGCCATGCAGCAGGTGCAGGAAGTGACCACCGATGGTCTGCTCGTCGCTGACGCAGTTGATGCGCACGCCTTCATGGCTGAAGCGGTACCAGTAACACATGATCGCCGGGAAGGCCGCCAGCAGGCGGTCGGTGACGTCGTGCTGCTGGGAGAAATCCTGCTCCGGCTCGATGTTGCCGAGGAACGAGCAGCCGGTACGCATCACATCCATCGGATGGGCCTGGGCCGGAATCCGCTCCAGCACTTCCTTCAGGGCCTGGGGCAGGTCACGCAGCTTGCTCAGCTTGGCGCTGTAGGCGGCCAGTTGTTCCTTGGTCGGCAGGTCGCCGTACAGCAGCAGGTAGGCGACTTCCTCGAACTGTGCATCGGCCGCCAGTTCGCGCACGTCATAGCCACGGTAGGTCAATCCGGCACCGGCCTGGCCCACGGTGGATAGCGCGGTTTGCCCGGCGACCTGACCGCGCAGACCTGCACCACTCAATACTTTTGCTTCGGCCATTGCTCTCTCCAATCTTGAATTTGTTAGGGACTTGGCAACTTCATTGGTCGGGACTCACCCCGCCACTGTAGGAGCGAGCTTGCTCGCGATCCAGGCTCGCCCATTAGCGTCGACGGCCATCGCGAGCAAGCTCGCTCCCACAAGGATTGATTCAGCCTTTCTTCTGCGCGAACAGTGCGTCGAGCTTCTGCTCGAAGCTGTGGTAGTCGATGCGCTCGTAGAGCTCCATGCGGGTCTGCATGGTGTCGATCACGTTCTGCTGGGTGCCGTCGCGACGGATCGCGGTGTAGACGTTTTCCGCCGCCTTGTTCATGGCACGGAACGCCGACAGCGGGTACAGCACCAGGGAAACATCCGCGGATTTCAACTGTTCGGTGGTGTACAGCGGGGTCGCGCCGAATTCGGTGATGTTGGCCAGGATCGGCGCCTTCACCCGATCGGCGAAGATCTTGTACATCTCAAGCTCGGTGATGGCTTCCGGAAACACCATGTCGGCGCCGGCCTCGATGCACGCCGCGGCGCGTTCCAGGGCCGACTCCAGGCCTTCCACCGCCAGGGCATCGGTGCGCGCCATGATCACGAAGCTGTCGTCGGTACGGGCATCCACCGCGGCCTTGATGCGGTCGACCATTTCCTGCTGGGAGACGATCTCTTTATTGGGGCGGTGACCGCAGCGCTTGGCGCCGACCTGGTCTTCGATATGAATCGCCGCGGCGCCGAACTTGATCATCGACTTGACGGTGCGCGCCACGTTGAAGGCCGAGGATCCGAAACCGGTGTCCACGTCCACCAGCAGCGGCAGGTCGCAGACATCGGTGATGCGGCGCACGTCGGTGAGGACGTCATCGAGGCCGGTGATGCCCAGGTCCGGCACGCCGAGGGAGCCTGCGGCGACCCCGCCACCGGACAGGTAAATGGCCTTGAAACCGGCGCGCTTGGCCAGCAGGGCGTGGTTGGCATTGATCGCGCCGACCACTTGCAACGGCTGTTCGCTGGCGACCGCATCGCGGAAACGCTGGCCTGGAGTGCTCTTGTTGGAACTCATGACTCACCTCGTGGAGTGGCTGTCTGATGGGCGCTGTCCTGGTAGTGACGCGCAATATTGCGTTTCGAGGCGCCAATGTGGCGGCGCATCAACAACTCGGCCAGTTCGCCGTCGCGATCGGCAATGGCATCGAGAATCCGGTGGTGTTCGGCAAAGGCCTGGTGCGGGCGATTGGGGGTCGCGGAAAACTGGATGCGGTACATGCGCACCAGTTGATACAGCTCGCCGCAGAGCATCTGTGTCAGGGTGCGGTTGCCCGCGCCCTGGATGATCCGGTAATGGAAGTCGAAATCCCCTTCCTGCTGGTAATAGCCGACCCCGGCCTGGAACGCCGCATCGCGCTCGTGGGTATCGAGCACCCGGCGCAGTTCGTCGATCTCCTCGGTGGTCATGCGCTCCGCCGCCAGGCGACAGGCCATGCCCTCCAGGGATTCGCGGATTTCATAGAGTTCGATCAGCTCGGCGTGACTCAGGGACACCACCCGGGCGCCGACATGGGGCACCCGCACCAGCAGGCGCTGGCCTTCCAGACGGTGAATGGCCTCGCGCAACGGGCCACGGCTGATGCCGTAGGTGCGCGCCAGCTCAGGCTCGGAGATCTTGCTGCCCGGGGCGATCTCGCCCTTGACGATGGCCGCCTGGATACGCCGGAAGACGTTTTCGGACAGGGTTTCAGAATCGTCCTGCGCTGGTATCGGGTGTTCGAGTTGCTCCAGCATATTGTCGACACCTTTAAAATCATTGAGGCAAAAACTAGCCAATACGGCGAGATCAGTCAAAGGAAAAATAGAGATTGTCGACAATCGTCTAATAACCCCTTGCACCAAAACGAGACAAAAGGCCCCGCCCCGGCGCTGGCGCCATAAAACCAGCATGCTAGAATGCCGCCCGCATTGGCCTGTCATCTTTTTATGGCACGCACACGAGGGAGCTTGCGCAGCAATGCCGGTCGCCTTGAATTGAAGAACCCATGCCCATCAGGATCTATGAGACTCAAGGCCCTCCCCCTCCTCCTCTGCCTGTTAGCCCTGCCGGGCATCAGCGCCGCCGCTGGCAAGACTGTCTACGGTTTGAATGAATATGCACGCTTGTCGGACATTGACCTGGAAGTCGCGGCCAAGCTCGACACCGGCGCCAAGACCGCGTCCCTGAGTGCTCGCGACATCAAGCGCTTCAAGCGCAACGGCGAGTCCTGGGTACGCTTCTACCTGGCCATCGACACCGCCCACAGCCACCCCATCGAGCGGCCTCTGGCCCGGGTCAGCAAGATCAAGCGCCGCGCCGGCGACTATGACCCCGATGAAGACAAGAACTACACCGCCCGGCCGGTCATCGCCCTGGCGGTGTGCATGGGCAGCGCCTTGCGCAGCATCGAAGTGAACTTGACCGACCGCAGCACCTTCCAATACCCGCTGCTGATTGGCTCCGAAGCCCTGAAACGCTTCGATGCGCTGGTCGACCCCAGTCTTAAATACGCTGCTGGCAAACCCGCCTGCGCCACCGACGCTCATACCGCAGAGTAATTCCAATGCGCTCTCTTACCCTTCATCTGAAAGTCCTGATCGCCATCCTGGTGGTGCTGGGCATTTCGATCACGGCCTATCAGATCTTCGTGCTGGGCATTCCGGTGACCGAAGACGCCACCGACGATCTGTGGAACATCGATGCCAAGGTCGAATTCGTCGCCAACGGCAAGGACCCGATCAAGATCCAGATGTTCGTGCCACCCCTGAGCCGCGACTACGTGAGCCTCAACGAGAGCTTCATTTCCAACAACTACGGCGTGGCGGTGAACCGCGTCGACGGCAACCGCAAGGTCACCTGGTCGGCGCGCCGGGCCAAGGGCAACCAGACCCTGTACTACCGCCTGGTGCTGACCAAGCGCTACAGCGCCGAGAAATCCAAGGTCAAGGGCCCGACCTTCCGCGACAGCATGGCCGTGGAAGGCCCGGAAAAAATCGCCGCCGACGCCTTGCTGGCGCCGATCCGCCAGCATTCGGCGGACGTCGAGACCTTCATCAGCGAGGCCATCAAGCGCGTCAACAACGCCAATGACGACAACGCCAAGCTGCTGCTGGCCGGCGACTCGTCCAGCGCCAACAAGGCCAAGATCGTCGAGCTGCTGCTGTCCATCGCCCACGTGCCGATGGAGAAGGTCCACACCATCCGCCTGGTGGCCGACCAGCCGCAGACCCCGGAGCTCTGGCTGCGCAGCTTCAACGGCACCGACTGGCTGTACTTCAACCCGGAAACCGGCGAGCAGGGCATGCCCAGCGACCGCCTGCTGTGGTGGACCGGTGACGACAACCTGATCACCGTCGATGGCGGCAAGAAAGCCAACGTCACCTTCAGCATGAACAACAGCGAGATGAACGCCATTCGCCTGGCCAAGCTGACCGACGAGAACACCGACGCCAACTTCCTCGAATACTCGCTCTACGGCCTGCCGCTGCAGACCCAGCAGACCTTCATGATCATGGTGATGATCCCCATCGGCGTGCTGGTGATCCTGGTACTGCGCAACCTGATCGGCCTGCAGACCCTGGGCACCTTCACCCCGGTACTGATCGCCCTGGCCTTCCGCGAAACCCAGCTGGGCTTCGGCATCGTGCTGTTCACGGTGATCACCGCGCTCGGGCTGTCGCTGCGCTCCTACCTGGAACACCTGAAGCTGCAGATGCTGCCGCGGCTGTCGGTGGTGCTGACCTTCGTCGTGGTGCTGATCGCCACCATCAGCCTGTTCAGCCACAAGCTGGGCCTGGAACGCGGCCTGTCGGTGGCGCTGTTCCCGATGGTGATCCTGACCATGACCATCGAACGCCTGTCCATCACCTGGGAGGAGCGTGGCGGCGGCCATGCGATGAAAGTCGCCATCGGCACCCTGTTCGCCGCCTCCCTGGCGCACCTGATCATGAGCGTGCCGGAGCTGACGTACTTCGTCTTCACCTTCCCGGCGATGCTGCTGATCCTGGTGGGCTTCATGCTGGCGATGGGACGCTATCGCGGCTACCGCCTGACCGAGCTGGTGCGTTTCAAAGCCTTCGTCAAGGCCGACTCCTGATGTTCGGCCTGTGGAAGACCTGGAAAGCCCTGGAAGCGCGGGGAATCATGGGCATCAACCGGCGTAACGCCGACTACGTGCTCAAGTACAACAAGCGCAGCCTGTACCCCATCGTCGATGACAAGATCATCACCAAGGAACGGGCGATCAAGGCCGGCATCCATGTGCCGGAACTGTATGGGGTGATTTCCACCGAGAAGGAAATCGACAAGCTCGACGCGATCATCGGCGAGCGCAACGACTTCGTGATCAAGCCGGCCCAGGGCGCCGGCGGTGACGGCATCATCGTCATCGCCGACCGCTTCGAGGGCCGCTATCGCACGGTGTCGGGCAAGATCATCAGCCACGAGGAACTCGAGCACCATATTTCCAGCATCCTCACCGGCCTGTACTCCCTGGGCGGCCACCGCGACCGGGCGCTGATCGAGTACCGGGTGACCCCGGACCAGATCTTCAAGAGCATCAGCTACGAAGGCGTGCCGGACATCCGCATCATCGTGCTCATGGGCTACCCGGTGATGGCCATGCTGCGCCTGCCGACTCGCCAGTCCGGGGGCAAGGCCAACCTGCACCAGGGCGCCATCGGCGTCGGCGTCGACCTGGCCACCGGCCTGACCCTGCGCGGCACCTGGCTGAACAACATCATCGCCAAGCACCCGGACACCACCAACGCCGTGGATGGCGTGCAACTGCCCTACTGGGACGGTTTCATGAAGCTGGCGGCCGGCTGCCACGAGCTCTGCGGCCTGGGCTACATCGGCGTGGACATGGTCCTGGACCAGGACAAGGGCCCGCTGATTCTCGAACTCAACGCCCGGCCCGGATTGAACATCCAGATCGCCAACGACTGCGGCCTGACCCAGCGCACCCACGCCATTGAAGCCCACCTTGAGACACTCAAGGCCCGGGGCATCGTGGAAAGCGTCGAAGAGCGGGTACGCTTCGCCCAGGAGCTGTTCGGTCACATCCCCCCGGTGGAAGGCTGATAGCGATTGCCGCCAGACAGGCGGATCCGCGCGACCTGCGCGCGGATCCGCCCCGACTGAAAGCACTGCGGAGTTTTTCGCCGCCTGCGCCAGCGGCTACCGGTCGCTGAATGCGCCGTGAATCGGGCAATCGCCGACATCCCCTCTAGGAGCAACTCCTGCACAGGCATACAATCGCCAACCGCGCTCCGATGGCTGATCTGCCCCGCATGTTGACCTGTTCCGTACACCCGCTCCCCTATCGCGCCAACCCCGCCGAGTATTTCGCGGCAATCGAACACGCCCCCGGCGCCGTGCTACTGGACAGCGGCCGGCCCACTGCCGAGCGCGGTCGCTACGACCTGCTCAGCGCCTGGCCGCTGGCCGAGCTGACAGTGGCCGCCGAGGAAAGCGGCGGCGACTTCCTCCAGCGTCTGCGGCACAACCTGCAGCAACTGGGCCCGGCCCAGGTCCCGGCGCCCCATGAGCTGCCCTTCGCCGGCGGTCTGATCGGCTACCTCAGCTACGATTTCGGCCGCCATCTGGAGCGCCTGCCGAGCCTGGCCCGGGATGACCTGCACCTGCCGGAGGCGCGCTTTGGCCTGTACGCCTGGGCGCTGATCAATGACCACCAGGCGGGCACCAGCCAGCTGCTGTTCCACCCCAGCCTGGAAGAGGCAGAGCGGCGGCGCCTGATCCTGCTGTTCAGCCAACCACCTGCCATGGCAGCAGGCTCGTTCAAACTCAGCCGGCCCATGCAGGCCGACCTGAGTGCCGAGGATTACCGCCAGGCATTCCAGCGTATCCAGCAGTACATCCAGGCCGGCGACTGCTACCAGGTGAACTTCGCCCAGCGCTTTCGCGGCCAGTACCAGGGCGATCCCTGGATCGCCTACTGCGCGTTGCGCGCGGCGTGTCCAACGCCCTTCTCCGGCTTTCAGCGCCTGCCGGACGGCGCTGCGGTGCTCAGCCTGTCCCCGGAGCGCTTCGTCCACGTCAGCCAGGGCCGAGTGGAAACCCGGCCGATCAAGGGCACCCGCCCTCGCGATCGGGACGCGACCACAGACGCGGCCAACGCCGCCGAGCTGCTGTCCAGCCCCAAGGACCGCGCGGAAAACCTGATGATCGTCGACCTGCTGCGCAACGACCTGGGGCGCACCTGCCGCACCGGCTCAGTGCGCGTGCCGGAGCTGTTCAGCCTGGAAAGCTACCCCAACGTGCATCACCTGGTGAGCAGCGTCACCGGCGAACTGGCCCCCGGCAAGGACGCCCTGGACCTGATTGCCGGCAGCTTCCCTGGTGGCTCGATCACCGGCGCGCCAAAGATTCGCTCGATGCAGATCATCGACGAACTGGAGCCCACACGCCGGGCGCTCTACTGCGGCTCGCTGCTGTACCTGGACGTGCGCGGGGAAATGGACAGCTCGATCGCCATCCGCAGCCTGCTGGCCAAGGACGGACAGATCTGTTGCTGGGGCGGCGGCGGGATAGTCGCGGATTCGGACTGGCAGGCGGAGTACCAGGAATCCATCACCAAGGTGCGGGTGTTGCTGGAGACGTTGCAGGGGCTTTAGGGCGTCTTCGCCGGCAAGCGTACGTCGTTCTCTCACCCGTAGGAGCTGGCTTGCCAGCGAAGGCGTCGACAGGATTTGTGAAAAATCCAAGGGCCCCTTCGCCGGCAAGCCGGCTCCTACAAGTGCACGTCGCTCTCCCCCCGTAGGAGCTGGCTTGCCAGCGAAGGCGTCGACAGGATTTGCGCAAAATCCAAAGACCCCCTTCGCCGGCGAACCGCTTTACAGGCTCAGGGTGCGGTTGGAAGCCTTGATGAATTCCTGCTTCAGCTCGGCGAAGCTGTGCACCGCGGGGAACTGCGGGAACTCGCGGATCACGTTGTCCGGGGCATGGAACAGAATGCCGGCATCAGCCTCGCCGAGCATGGTCGTGTCGTTGTAGGAATCTCCCGCGGCGATCACCCGGTAGTACAGGCTCTTGAAGGCCAGCACCGACTGGCGCTTGGGGTCTTTCTGACGCAGTTGATAACCGGTGACCCGACCGCCGTCATCGGTGATCAGGCGGTGACACAGCAGCGTCGGGAAGCCCAGCTGGCGCATCAGCGGCTGGGAAAACTCATAGAAGGTGTCGGACAGGATCACCACCTGGAAGCGCTCGCGCAGCCACTCGACGAACTCCACCGCGCCGTCCAGGGGCTTGAGGGTGGCGATCACTTCCTGGATGTCCGACAGCTTCAGGCCGTGCTCGTCGAGAATCCGCAGGCGCTGCTTCATCAATACGTCGTAGTCGGGAATATCCCGGGTGGTTGCCTTGAGGGATTCAATCCCGGTTTTTTCGGCAAAGGCGATCCAGATTTCCGGGACCAGCACACCTTCCAGATCGAGACAGGCAATTTCCACAAGACACTCCCATTGGTTCTGATTATTGACGTTGAGCAAGCAAAAGGACTGCCGAACTCTAGCGACTCGTCCCGGCAGGCGCAACGCAGAGGAGCGCGCCAGGGCCGGGCGGATTTTGTTAAGATCGCACCCCTACAGAGCGCACAGCGCCACCGACCTGCAGGAAACCGCCCTGATGAACCCATCGTTCGACGTCGCTGAACTCGCCGCGACCTATGCCAACAAATCCGCCCAGGACATTCTCAAGCTGGCCTTCGCCCAGTTCGGTGATGACCTGTGGATCTCCTTCAGCGGCGCCGAGGATGTGGTGCTGGTGGACATGGCCTGGAAGCTGAACAAGAACGTCAAGGTGTTCAGCCTCGACACCGGGCGCCTGCACCCGGAAACCTACCGCTTCATCGATCAGGTGCGTGAGCACTACAAGATCGCCATCGAACTGATCTCGCCGGACCACAGCAAGCTCGAACCCTTCGTCAAGGAAAAGGGCCTGTTCAGCTTCTACAAGGACGGCCACGGCGAATGCTGCGGCATCCGCAAGATCGAGCCGCTGCGCCGTAAACTGTCCACCGTCAGCGCCTGGGCCACCGGCCAGCGCCGCGACCAGAGCCCGGGCACCCGCAGCCAGGTGGCGGTGCTGGAAATCGACAGCGCCTTCTCCACCCCGGAGCGCCCCCTGTACAAGTTCAACCCGCTGGCACAGATGAGCAGCGAGGAGATCTGGGGCTACATCCGCATGCTCGAACTGCCGTACAACAGCCTGCATGAGCGCGGTTTCATCAGCATCGGCTGCGAGCCTTGCACCCGTCCGGTACTGCCCAACCAGCACGAGCGCGAAGGCCGCTGGTGGTGGGAAGAAGCCACCCAGAAGGAATGCGGCCTGCACGCCGGCAACATCATCAGCAAAGCCTGACCCCTCCCTTCTTCCGTAGGAGCCAGCTTGCCGGCGAATGAGCCCTCGCCCCCGAGGACGCCTTCGCCGGCAAACGGAGCGCCACCCGCACCGCATAACTTGTACACACGAATGTCACTAACGGTGCCATTTTTGTGTGCACTTTAATCGCCTTTCGCCCCAAAAAGTGACAGCCCTTTCTGCGGTCAATATTCATGCGGCAGCCGATTGCGCGCGCCGAAAAATAAATACCTGTTCAATCGGTCAATTTTTAATCCCGCTGTTTCATACAGTTAGGGACAACTCATAACAAAACGAAATCAGCAGCCAATTTCATAGCTCCGGAATTGGCACAGAAGTGGCTTTAGTCGATCTAAGTTTTGTATACAAAAATATCAAAACATACATACACTAACCGTCCGCACGCCTGATCCATGACTCAAGCTGCAGATGCCCCGAACCCAGTGATTCCTCCCCTGCGACGAAGATTGTCGAGCCTGCGCTCAAGCACAGTCATCCGGGGCCGGAATCAGGAGCCGCCGGAATGCACACCAGCCCTTCCAACAACATCGCACTGGATCTGCCCTCCTCGCCGCACTCGCACAACCTGCAGCAGCCCATCACCGCAACCGATCCGGAGCGCATCCTCCTCAGCCCACGCCTGCACAACCGGGATCTGGCCCCGACCAAGGTCGAAGGCCGCCGCTGGGGCGGCTACAGCATCTTCGCCCTGTGGACCAACGATGTGCACAACATCGCCAACTACTCCTTCGCCATCGGCCTCTACGCCCTGGGCCTGGGCGGCTGGCAGATCCTCTTATCCCTGGGAATCGGCGCGGCGCTGGTGTATTTCTTCATGAACCTGTCCGGCTACATGGGGCAGAAGACCGGGGTGCCGTTCCCAGTGATCAGCCGTATCAGCTTCGGCATCCACGGCGCGCAGATACCGGCGCTGATCCGCGCGGTGATCGCCATCGCCTGGTTCGGCATCCAGACCTACCTGGCCTCGGTGGTATTTCGCGTACTGCTCACGGCCATTCATCCGGGGTTTGCCGACTACGACCACGACTCGATCCTCGGCCTGTCGAGCCTGGGCTGGGCCTGTTTCGTGGTGATCTGGCTGGTGCAATTGGTCATCCTCGCCTACGGCATGGAGATGATCCGCCGCTACGAAGCCTTCGCCGGGCCGATCATTCTGCTGACCGTGGCCTGCCTCGCCGGGTGGATGTACACCCAGGCCGACGGGCAGATTGCCTGGTCGATCCGCGAACCTTTGACCGGCGGCGAAATGTGGCGGCAGATCTTCGCCGGCGGCGCATTGTGGCTGGCGATCTACGGCACGCTGATTCTCAACTTCTGCGACTTCGCCCGCTCCTCGCCGTGCCGCAAGACCATCAAGGTCGGCAACTTCTGGGGCCTGCCGGTGAACATCCTGGTGTTCGCCAGCATCACCGTGCTGCTGTGCGGCGCGCAGTTCCAGATCAACGGCCAGGTCATCGAAAGCCCGACCCAGATCATCGCTTCGATCCCCAACACGCTGTTCCTGGTGCTGGGCTGCCTGGCATTCCTGATCGTCACCGTGGCGGTGAACATCATGGCCAACTTCGTCGCCCCGGCCTTCGTCCTCAGCAACCTGGCGCCCAAGTACCTGACCTTCCGCCGCGCCGGGCTGATCAGTGCGGCGCTGGCGGTGCTGATCCTGCCGTGGAACCTGTACAACAGCCCGCTGGTGATCGTGTACTTCCTCTCCGGCCTCGGCGCCCTGCTCGGCCCGCTGTACGGGGTGATCATGGTGGACTACTGGATCCTGCGCAAAGCCCGGATCCATGTACCGCAGCTGTACAGCGAAGACCCGCAAGGCGCGTACTTCTACAGCCGCGGAGTCAATCTGCGCGCGCTGGCGGCCTTCGTGCCGGCGGCGCTGATCGCCATCGTGCTGGCCCTGGTGCCGGGTTTTGCCAGCGTCTCGCCGTTTTCCTGGCTGATCGGCGCCGGTATCGCCGGCTTGCTGTACCTGATCATCGCCAAGCGCCAGCCCGAATACGCCGACGTCAGCGGCGAATCCATCGCCGTGGACAACGCCAGTCATTGAACCTGAACGGCCCGGTGCGCCGGGCCTTGAACTGCCCAACCTGCAAGGAACCCCCATGCGTATTCTCGTGGTCAACGTCAACACCACCGACTCCATCACCCAGGCCATCGCCCGCCAGGCGCAAAGCGTGGCGGCGCCGGGAACGGAAATCGTCGGTTTGACCCCCTACTTCGGCGCCGAATCGGTGGAAGGAAACTTCGAAAGCTACCTGGCGGCCATCGCCGTGATGGATCGGGTGCTGGCCTACGACCAGCCCTATGACGCAGTGATCCAGGCCGGCTATGGCGAGCACGGCCGCGAAGGCCTGCAGGAGTTGCTGAATGTCCCGGTGGTGGACATCACCGACGCCGCCGCCAGCACGGCGATGTTTCTCGGCCACGCCTACTCGGTGGTGACCACCCTGGATCGCACCGTGCCGCTGATCGAGGACCGGCTCAAGCTGTCCGGTCTCTATGAGCGCTGCGCTTCGGTGCGGGCCAGCGGCCTGGCGGTGCTGGAGCTGGAGGAAGACCCGCTGCGGGCGGTGGAAGCCATCGTGCGCCAGGCCGAACGGGCGGTGACCGAGGACAAGGCCGAGGTGATCTGCCTGGGTTGTGGCGGCATGGCCGGGCTGGATGAACAGATTCGCCAGCGTACCGGGGTGCCGGTGGTGGATGGGGTCACGGCGGCGGTGACCGTTGCCGAGTCCCTGGTGCGCCTGGGGCTGTCCACCTCGAAGGTGCGGACCTACGCGACGCCGCGGCCGAAACGGGTGGTTGGCTGGCCGCTGCACCTGGGGCGCTGAGGCCGGCGGTGCTTGGGTTCGCCGGCAAGCCGGCTCCTACAGGGCACTGAAGGTTTGCGCCAGGCCTTGCTCGGCGAATTGCTCGATGACGAAGTCGACGAATGCCCGGGTCTTGCCCGGGAGCATCTTGTGCTCGGCGTAGTAGATCGAGGTGTAGCCATCATCGACGTACCAATCCGGCAGGACCCGTTGCAGCGCGCCGGAACGCAGGTAGTTGACGGCAAACGGCATGCTCACCAGGGCCAGCCCCAGGTCCTGGGTGGCAGCAATGCAGGCCGCCTCGGAATCGCTCATGGTCATGCTGGCCTTGAGTTCCAGCGGGCGCACGCCACCTGTACGGCCAGTCAATTGCCAGGAGCGGATGCGCCCGGTCTGCGGGGAGCGGATCAGAATCCCCCGGCAACGCTGCAGATCCTCCGGATCGCGAATCGGCGGCTGGGCTGCAAGATAGGTCGGGCTGGCCACCAACACCCGATGGGCCGGTGACAGGCGGCGGGCGACCACCCCCTGAGGCAGCTCGAAACCGCCGCCGATGGCAGCATCAAAGCCCTGACCGATCAGGTCCACTTGGCGATTATCAAAATGCCAGTCTGGCTGGATGTCCGGGTAGCGCTGCAGGAACGCTCCCAGCATCGGCACGATGTATAGACAGCCGAACAGCGTTCCCATGCTGACCTTGAGCGTGCCTGCCGGGCGCCCCTGGACGGTGGACAAGCTGCTCACGGCGTTCTGAATGGTCTGCAGGCTGTCGCTGACCTCTGCCAGGAACAAGCGTCCAGCCTCAGTCAGGGTCAAACGCCGGGTGCTACGCTGGAACAGCCGGACACCCACCCGGGTTTCTAGCTTGGCGACACTCTTGCCCACCGCTGCCGGAGTCAATCCGAGCTGCCGCGCCGCCTCGGCAAAGCTGCCGACTTCAGCGCTGCGGACAAAACATTCGATACTGCTGAAAGCTTCCATACCCCGTCACTCTAAACTTCTGGTTTACACAGAGTATAGGAATTACCCGCTACACAGCGGCCAATCCGCGGTCGATACTCGACACCAAGCACAAGGCAACCCGGCCTTGAATCTCTGGAGAAACACATGAGCAAGCACAACCTCAGCGGCAAAGTGGCCTTGATCCAAGGCGGTTCCCGCGGTATCGGCGCCGCCATCGTCGAGCGCCTGGCCGCCGAAGGCGCCAGCGTCGCCTTCACCTACGTCAGTTCCGCGAGCAAGGCCCAGGCCCTGCAGGACGGCATCCTCGCCAAGGGTGGCAAGGCGCTGGCGATCCAGGCTGACAGCGCTGATGCCGAAGCCATTCGGGAGGCCGTGCAACGTACCGTCCAGGCCTTCGGCCGCCTCGACATCCTGGTCAACAATGCCGGCGTGCTGGCAATCGCCCCGCTGGACGAGTTCAAGCTGGAAGACTTTGACCAGACCCTGGCCATCAACATACGCAGCGTGTTCATCGCCACCCAGGAAGCCGCGCGGCACATGGGCGAAGGCGGACGCATCATCAATATCGGCAGCACCAACGCCGAGCGCATGCCCTTCGCCGGTGGTGGCCCTTACGCCATGAGCAAGGCCGCGCTGGTAGGCCTGACCAAAGGCCTGGCGCGGGACCTGGGACCACGGGGCATCACCATCAACAACGTCCAGCCCGGCCCGGTGGACACCGACATGAACCCGGCCAACAGCGACTTTGCCGAAAGCCTGCTGGATCTCATGGCTGTGCGTCGCTACGGCCGTGCCGAAGAGATCGCCGGTTTCGTGGCCTACCTGGCCGGCCCCGAAGCGGCCTACATCACCGGTGCCAGCTTGACCATCGACGGTGGTTTCAGCGCCTGAAGGCCGCGGGCAGAAAAAAGCCGGGCCACCCATCTCAGGTGGCCCGGCTCCCTAGTAGCTTGCGGCTGGAAGAGGCCCGGCAATGCCCGACTTCCAGCGCACAAGTGTCACTCTCGCCCGCTCAGTCCCAGATCAGATGGGGCAAACCGCAGGTCACAGGTTCAAAACCCTTGAGCGAACGCAGAATCCTGTCGGCATGAGCAAACTTGGCATCGGCCATGGCCGGATCGGGGACCGCGATCACGCTCATGCCCGCAGCCCGGGCAGCGGTCACGCCAAACGGCGAATCCTCGAAGACCAGGCATTCCTGGGGCGCCACGCCCAGGCGTCGGGCGGCGGTGAGGAAAATGTCCGGCGCCGGCTTGGCCGCCGTGACTTCCGGATCATCGGCGGTGACGATGGTGTCGAACAGGGCGAACCAGTCGCCATGACGGGTGGTTTTCTCGCCA
This sequence comes from Pseudomonas saponiphila, assembly GCF_900105185.1. NCBI lineage: Bacteria > Pseudomonadati > Pseudomonadota > Gammaproteobacteria > Pseudomonadales > Pseudomonadaceae > Pseudomonas > Pseudomonas saponiphila. The sequence goes on from NZ_FNTJ01000001.1 coordinate 4,489,430, forward strand.
AAGGACATCTGCGACGAACTGGTGCCCACGGCAATGGGGATCCGGTGATCCTTCAAGTGGCGCACCAGCTGCTGGGCACCCGGCATGGCTTCGGCGCGGGGAAAGCGCTCACGCATCAACGGCTCGCGCATGACCAGGAACTCCTCGGCACTGATGGGCAAGTCCAGGGCCTGCACCACGTAGCGCGCCAGATCAGCGGCCCCGCGACCGATGATGTTCTGCTTGATGGTCCAGTCGTAGGTGCGGCCATAACGCTCGGCGATCATCTGGGTGATCTCGGTGTAGATGCCCTCGGTGTCGAGAAGCAGGCCATCCATGTCGAAAATCACCGCCTTGATCGGCCCCAAATCATTCAACTGTGCATTCATCACATCGGATCCGTTAGCAAAGGTACATTCCAGGGAGCGGCTCAGATACGGCCCGTGTTCTTGGCAACGCGTCAATTAAAGGGTTCAGCAGCATAGCGGCGGGGCTGGGTCAGGAGCAACCAAGGAGCACGGCCAAGGTTGAGGGGATGGCATCAGGCATCGTCCGAAGAGTCGTCCTCCTGCGCTGGTGGCGCCTCTAGCAACGGCACTTGCGCATCGTCCATCAAGGAGCCCGGATCTTCGTTGCCCGGGTCATTGATTACCTGCGGTTCTACGCAGGGTGGCTGAGTTGTGCCTGGAGTCTCGCGGGACATGATCGTCTCCTGGAATATCGCGATTGGCACCGTTGAGTATGGTGAAGCCTGGACCTGCGCGCACAAAAAACCCGGCACAGGGCCGGGTTTCTTTGCACAACGCGACGATCAATGACGTTTCTTGTGACCCATGCTGCTACCCAGGGCGCCGCCCGCCGCGCCGCCGATACCGGCGCCCACGGTGGAACCGGTGCTGCCGCCCAGACGGTTACCGATCAGCGACCCACCTGCCGAACCCAGGCCACCGCCAATCGCCGCTTTGGCCCGGCTACCCTTGCGCGCGCCTGCCGCACTGCCGGCCGCCCCGGCCACACCCGCACCAATGGCTGCCCCGGTACTGCCACCGAGCTGCTGGCCGACTACGTTGCCCAGCGCACCGCCGAGGCCACCACCGATGGCTGCGGTGCCATCGCCGGCCATTGCGCCTTGAGCCAGCAGAAGTCCCACAACCAGGGCAGGTAAAGTTGAACGCATGACTTGAACCTCAAAATAAGACTATGGAACCGACTTGTAAGACCAGCGCTGCACCGCTCCAGAGGCGGCGTCACAGCAACACCGGGTTGCTTTCCGGTGGCTTGGACAGCTGATTTTAAAAGAGTTTTATCAGCGCGCAAAAAAAAGCCCGCTGGGGAACGGGCTAGGGGTATTGCGTTTAACGGATGGTCTGAGCGTACTCAGGCAGATGTGAAGATTCTGTGAAAAGACACTACCGCTGGGAGCGACACCGACAGTTCCTTCAACTCACAGATCCCGCGGCAACTTCAGCTCACCTGACTGAAGATGTTCAGGCCAGATCGGCGGCCAACAGCCCCTTGGAAGACTGCTGCTGCAACGATCCGACCTCCACCCAAGACGCTCATGCGCAGCGCGAATCAATGAATGCTGCGGATGTTGCCTTTATTGCCTTTGACCGTGACCGAGACTTTCTTGAAGACAAAGTAGTTTTCTTCGTTCACTTCATAACGCGGAGCAACGATCAGGTCGGCACCCGACGATTTGACGGCCTTGTAGGCCGCTGCGGACTTGACCGAGCTGACCGGGTCCAGACCCAGGCCACCCAACGCACCACCACCATCACCGCCGTAAGCAACACCGTCAGCAAACTGGCTATCGCCGCCAAACTGCAGGAAGCCAAACAGAATGTTCACCGACGACTGACCCGAGATCGCCTCGCCCACTGCCACGTCCGCCTTCAGGTCAGCCTTGACCTGACTGTCGATAGGCGCCGATGGTTGGCTGATGTTGTAGCTGGTGCAGCCGGTGGCGGCGGCTACGAGGGCAGACAGGGCGAAGAGTTTGAAAATAGCTTTCACGTTTATTTCCTTATCGCTTTTCATTTATAGGCATCATCGCTGGATGCACAGCCCCGCTTTGATCGGGACAAGGAACATATCGCCAGTTATAGCCAATTGAGATAAGAGGATTCCCAAATCACAACAGAACCTTCTTTACTGACCTCTTCGCACTGGCGATAAACAATTAATACGGCTACTCAAACTCAATAAAAAATTTAATACACAAACTACCCTGCCACTGAAGCATGCTCCTGACCTGCAACACCGTTGAACCCGACCTGCTGATGGCTCTTGCCCACGGCACCGCAGCGCCTGGGAAACGCCTCCCGACTCCGGTAAACAGCTTATCCGCCCCGCCCTTGCCAACGTCGCACCCTGAACACACCCTCCGCACGCCTCCATTGAAACGTCAGGTCTTTCAACATCTGTCATCGATATTTCGCGGACAATAAAAAACCCCGCATCTGGCGGGGCTCTTATAACTGAATTTTACTTTCTCTTCGGCAATGCCTTGGGGAAAAACATCGTATTACTGGCGACCGGCAGCGGTGCAGTTTTTTTCCTGTTACTCACGCTGACCCGGGATTGATCTTCCACTTCAAATGCGGCCTGACCGCAACGCACCAAGTTGTTGATTGGGAACTCATCCCCGTTGTCTTCGATATAGGCAAGACTCCTCATTTCCCAGCTCCCTCCAACAACCGATCAGTACCGGCAAGCTCCTGATTGCCTGGAAAATACTGACCGTCACGGCACATCAGACTAGACAGTCATTTACCGACCTGCCGTTCAAAATCGCCGGACACCGACGAGCGGCCAAGACACCAGAAGCAAAGCTGATCCAGGACAATCTTTCGCACACAACCGGGGCGGTGGCAGAGCCGGTCGACGAGACTCACAGAAATCGTCAACGGCCACAGGACCAGAGCAAGCCTGCACGCACGGGCCACAACATGTGCAACGGACAGGGCCAGAATGCAAAAAACCCCTGGCTTCTCGCGGAAACCAGGGGTTTTCTGTACATCGAATTTGGCGGTGAAGGAGAGATTCGAACTCTCGATACAGTTTCCTGTATACACACTTTCCAGGCGTGCTCCTTAAGCCACTCGGACACTTCACCGTATCTCGTCAAACCGATTCAGTCTGTCGAGGCGCGCTAATGTAGTCGATAGCTTTTCAGATGGCAAACTTTTTTTTCAGAATTTTCATGCGCTTAAGATCGATCCGTCGTTGCAGGGGACTCGGGCCCTGCGGCAACAAGGCAAACCGGCCATTCTTCAGCCTTGCCTCTGGCCATATAGAAGAAAGCAGGCAAGGCCGGCGGCGCCGCGCAGGCCAATGCCCGACCTTGCACCTGACTCATCAGTCAGCCACGGCGCTTTACCAGATCGGTCGTGGTGAGTAACTTCTGCTGCACTTCAATACAAGGAATTGCGTCATGAGTGAGTTGATTTCCTACCATCTCGAAGACGGTATCGCGACCCTGACCTTGAGCAATGGCAAGGTCAATGCCATCTCCCCGGACGTGATCGCCGCTTTCAACGCCGCGCTGGATCAGGCCACCGCCGATCGCGCCGTGGTGATCATCACCGGTCAGCCGGGCATTCTCTCCGGCGGTTACGACCTGAAGGTGATGACAGCCGGTCCCAAAGAAGCAGTGGCGCTGGTAACCCAAGGCTCGACCCTGGCCCGCCGCCTGCTGTCCCACCCTTTCCCGGTGATCGTCGCCTGCCCGGGTCACGCGGTGGCCAAGGGTGCCTTCCTGCTGTTGTCGGCGGATTACCGTATCGGCGTCGACGGCCCCTTCAGCATCGGTCTTAACGAAGTGCAGATCGGCATGACCATGCACCATGCCGGCATCGAGCTGGCCCGCGACCGCCTGCGACGTTCGGCCTTCCATCGTTCGGTGATCAATGGCGAGATGTTCGACCCGCAAGGCGCGGTGGATGCCGGCTTCCTCGACAAGGTGGTGAGCGCCGAGGAACTGCAAGGCACGGCCCTGGCCGCCGCACGCCAGCTGAAGAAGATCAACATGCTGGCCCACAAGAACACCAAGCTGAAGGTGCGCAAGGCCCTGCTGGACACCCTCAACAACGCCATCATCCTCGACCAGGAACACATGGGCTGAGTCGCCCGTGTGGAATGAATCGGCCCGACCTGCGTGTCGGGCTTTTTCTTGCCTGGCCGAAATGCACAGACAAAAGCCTCTAGAGCGCCGCTGACACCGGTTAGCGGAAACATGCACTTAAACATCGCCCATCTCCCGGCTGAGAGCGGCAATTGCCGAAAACAGTGCACATCCGTACACTGCGCCACCTTTTGTCCCCGGTGGGCCGTTTAGATGCTGTATCTGTTTCGTATGTCGCTGATGGGCCTGCACTTTATCCTTGCCGGAAGCCTGGGCCTGCTGCTTGGACTGTGTCGTCCATTCAACCCGGACAACAGTCGCCTGTGCGCCCGCCTCTACGCCTGGCCGGCGATGTGCATCCTGCGCCTGCGGGTCAAGGCCGAAGTCGGGCCGCTGATGGACAAACCTGAAAGCTGCGTGATCATCGCCAACCACCAGTCCAATTACGATTTGTTCGTGTTCGGCAATGTAGTGCCGCGACGCACGGTATGCATCGGCAAGAAGAGCCTGAAATGGGTGCCGCTGTTCGGGCAGCTGTTCTGGCTGGCGGGCAATGTCCTGATCGATCGCGGCAACCCGCACAAGGCGCGGCGCTCCATGCTCACCACCACCCATACGCTGCAACACAAGGACACCTCGATCTGGGTCTTCCCCGAAGGCACCCGCAACCTCGGCGAGGATCTGCTGCCATTCAAGAAGGGCGCGTTCCAGATGGCCATCGCCGCCGGCGTGCCGATCGTGCCGGTGTGTGTCAGCAGCTACATCAAGCACATGCGCCTGAACCGCTGGAACAGCGGCAAGATCCTGATCCGTTCGCTGCCGGCAATTCCCACCGCCGGGCTGACCATGGACGACATGCCGCGGTTGATCGCCCAGTGTCGCGAGCAGATGCGCGAATGCATCGCCCACATGGATCGCCAACTGCAAGCCGCCTGAACCGCGAGCCCGCCCCCACTGCCTGCAAGCCCGCTCCGTGCGGGCTTTAATTTGTCTGCGAACTCCAGCTCCGGCAGTGACTCTGATGCTGCATTGCAGGCTAAGCTGCTGATTTGTAACCGCCCCATTGATAAGAAGAAGTGAAGCAGAGCCATGGGTAGAGTTGTTGCTGCCGCCGTGTACAGCGGCGGAAAGAAAGTCACCGATATCAGCCTTGACGAAGGGGCTGCCTGGGCCGCGAAACCCGGCCACTTCGTGTGGATCGGCCTGGAGGAACCCAATGCCCACGAACTGGCCAATCTGCAACGCCAGTTCAACCTGCATGAACTGGCCATTGAAGACGCCCTGGAAAAGCACAGCCGCCCCAAGCTGGAAACCTTCGGCGACGCCTTGTTCATCGTCACTTATTCACCGGTGCGCACCGAGGGCAAGCTGGAGTTCATCGAAACCCACATCTTTGCCGGCAACGGCTACATCATCACCGCACGCAACGGTCACTCGGCCTCCTATGGCTATGTACGCCAGCGTTGCGAGGCGCGTCCCCTGCTGCTGGAGCACGGCGAGGACTTCGTCCTTTATGCGCTGCTGGATTTCGTCACCGAGAACTACCAGCCGGTCAGTGAGGCCATCCATGGCGAAATCGACGAACTGGAACGCAACGTCCTGTGCAATTCGCTGAACGAGCGGGATATCCAGAACCTCCACGGCCTGCGCCGTGACGTGCTGCGCCTGCGCCGCTATGTAGCGCCCATGGTGGAGATCAGCGAGGAGCTGCAGAAACTCAGCTTTCCGTTCATCGACAAGAACATGCGGCCGTATTTCCGTGACGTGCAGATTCACGTCACCAGGCAGATGGAGGATTTGTCGACCCTGCGCGATATCGCCAGCCAGACCATCGAGATCGGTGTGCTGCTGGAGGCTTCACGGCAAAGCATCGTGCAGCGCAAGTTCGCCGCCTGGGCGGCGATTCTGGCGTTTCCCACCGCTGTGGCGGGGATCTACGGGATGAACTTCCAGAACATGCCGGAGCTGAGCTGGCACTACGGCTACTTCGGTGTCTTGGGTTTTATCAGTGTCGGCTGTGTCGGCCTGTGGGCCAGCTTCAAGCGTTCCGGCTGGCTCTGAGGGAATGGGCCCCGGGCGCGGACGCCTGGGCCCATGCAGGTCATGCGGCCTCGGGTTTGTGGGCGACGAAACGCATCATCCATTCCGCAACGGTGGTGCCGTGGTGCTCGTGTTCGAGACTGGCCAGGCCCTTCTGGTAGATCTTCTCGCCGAGAAACTCCTGGCGCAGATCCAGCAGCGCCCGGGAGTAGTCGTGGATGAACTCAGGGTGCCCCTGGAAACACAGGACCTGGTCATTGATGTGATACGCGGCATAAGGGCAGAAATCGCTGGAGGCGATCACTGTGGCGTTTTCCGGTAGCGCGGTGACCTGATCCTGGTGGCTGATCAACAGTGTCAGTTCCTCCACCACCGGGCTCATCCACGGCGCCTTGGCGGCCAGCTTGTAGCTATGGGTGCCAACGCCCCAGCCTTGAGTCGCCCGCTCGCTCTTGCCCCCCAGCAGCAACGCCAGCAACTGATGGCCGAAGCAGATGCCCAGCAGCTTGTCGCCGCGCTCGTAGCGGCCCAGCAGGTAGGTCTTGAGGGTTTGAATCCAGGGATCGGTGCCAAAGGAGTCGGCCTTGCTGCCGGTCACCAGGTAAGCGTCGAACTCCAGATCGTCGCTGGGATAATCGCCCTGGACCACGTTGTAGACGCTGAACTGGGCGGCAATGGGTTGCTGGGAAAACAGGCGCTGGAACATCTGCCCGTAACCCTGATATTGATCGACCAACTCGGGACGCAGGATATCGGTTTCAAGAATGCAGATGCGTAGCGACATAAAAAATTCCTGACAAGGTGATGGCAATAATGAACAGCCCAGAGCCTGCCTTGAAATACCACGGCAAGGCAAGCCCCGGGGCCACTCATTGAGCGTCCGTCAACCTCAGAACCACTGGCCCTGGCGAGCCTTCTCCAGGAGCAGGGTCGGCGGGGCGAATCGTTCTCCGTATTGTTGCGCCAGGTACTGCGCCCGGGCGACGAAATCCTTCACCCCGTACTGATTGATGAACTGCAGGGCGCCGCCGCTCCAGGCAGCGAAACCGATGCCGAAGATCGAGCCGATATTGGCGTCCGCCGTGGACTGCAACACCCCCTCCTCCAGGCAACGCACGGTTTCGATGGCCTGGATGAACAGCAGGCGGTCGCGCACGTCCTGGGGCGAGATCTGTCCATCGGCGCGATAGAAGCGCGTGTGCAACTCTGGCCACAAGTGCTTCTGGCCGCCGGCCGGGTAGTCGTAGAAACCGCCACCAGCGGCCTTGCCCGCACGCTTGTCGTCATTGAGCAACTGGTCGATCACGGCAAACGCCGGATGCTTGATCGGCGGCTTGCCTTCAGCCTGCAGGTCCTTGGCGGTCTGCTGACGGATGTGACTCATCAGGCTCAGGGAGACTTCATCGGAAATCGCCAGCGGCCCTACCGGCATCCCGGCCTTGCGCGCCTCGGTTTCGATCATCGGCGCCGAAACGCCTTCGCCGAGCATGGCAATCCCTTCATTGGTGAAGGTGCCGAACACCCGGGAGGTGAAGAATCCGCGGCTGTCGTTGACCACGATCGGGGTCTTGTTGATCTGCAGCACGAAGTCGAACCCACGGGCCAGGGTCGCGGCGCTGGTCTGCGCGCCCTTGATGATCTCCACCAGGGGCATCTTGTCCACCGGACTGAAGAAGTGCAGGCCGATGAACTTGTCCGGATTCGGCACCGCCGTGGCCAACCCGGTGATGGGCAGGGTCGACGTGTTGGAGGCAATCACCGCTTCACCGCCGACCACCTGCTGCGCGGCCCGTGACACCCTGGCCTTGAGCTCGCGATCCTCGAACACAGCCTCGATGATCAGGTCGCAACCGGCCAGGTCGGCGTCCTCGGCGGTGGTACGGATTCGCGCCAGGGTCGCGTCACGCTGCTCGCGGCTCAGTTGTCCGCGCGCCAGCTTTTTCTCCAGCAGCGCCGCCGAGTGGGCCTTGCCCTTCTCTGCCGCCTCGACGCTGATGTCCTTGAGCACCACCTCGATGCCCGCCACCGCGCTGACGTAGGCAATCCCCGCCCCCATCATCCCGGCCCCCAGCACCCCGAGCTTTTTCGTGGTCTGCGGCGCGATGCCTTGAGGGCGCGAGCCACCGGCATTGATTTCATTGAGCTGGAACCAGAAGGTGCCAATCATGTTCTTCGCCACCTGGCCGGTGGCCAGCTCGGTGAAGTAGCGAGTCTCGATCAGTTGCGCGGTGGCGAAATCCACCTGTGCGCCTTCGACCGCGGCGCACAGGATCTTTTCCGGCGCGGGGAAACAGCCCTGGGTCTTGGCTCGCAGAATCGACGGGGCGATGGCCAGCATCTGCGCCACTTTCGGGTTGGCCGGCGTGCCGCCGGGGATCTGATAACCGCGCACATCCCAGGGTTGCTGGACCGCCGGGTTGGCGAGGATCCAGGCCCGAGCCTTGGCCAGCAGCTCATCGCGATCCGTCGCCAGGGCATCGATCAGACCAGCTTGCAGCGCCTGCTGCGGGCGCACTTTCTTGCCTTCCAGCAGATACGGCAGCGCCTTTTCCAGGCCCAGCATGCGCACCATACGCACCACCCCACCGCCGCCGGGCAACAAGCCCAGGGTGACTTCCGGCAGGCCGATCTGTACCGATTTATCGTCCAGGGCCACCCGGTGATGGCAGGCCAGGCAGATTTCCCAGCCGCCGCCCAGGGCAGCGCCATTGATTGCCGCGACCACCGGCTTGCCCAGGGTTTCCAGAGCCCGCAACTGGCCCTTGAGGGCCAGCACCCTGTCGTAGAACGCCTTGGCTTGGGGCTTGTCGACCTTGATCAGCTCGTTGAGGTCGCCGCCGGCAAAGAAGGTCTTTTTCGCCGAGGTGATGATCACCCCGGCAATCGCTTGCTGCTCGGCCTGCAGGCGCGCCACGACGCCGGCCATGGCCTCGCGGTACAGCTCGTTCATGGTGTTGGCGCTCTGGCCCGGCATATCGATGGTCAGGACGACGATCTGGTCCTGGCCCTTTTCGTAACGGATGGCATCGGTCATGAAGATGATTCCTTGAAGACGGGGCTCAGAGGCGTTCGATGATGGTGGCGATACCCATGCCGCCGCCGACACAGAGGGTCGCCAGGCCGTAGCGCTGGCGCCGGCTTTCCAGTTCGTCGAGCAAGGTGCCGAGGATCGCGCAGCCGGTGGCGCCCAGCGGATGGCCCAGGGCAATGGCGCCACCGTTGACGTTGACCCTGGCCGGATCGATGGCCATGTCCTTGATGAACTTGAGCACCACCGAGGCAAAGGCTTCGTTGACCTCGAACAGATCGATGTCCTCGACCCGCAGCCCGGCCTTGGCCAGGGCCTTGCGGGTGGCCGGCGCCGGGCCGGTGAGCATGATGGTGGGGTCGGTGCTGGTGACCGCCGTGGCCACGATCCGCGCCCGGGGCTTGAGCCCCAGCTCCCGGCCCTTGGCCTCTGAACCGATGAGCATCAGCGCCGAACCGTCGACGATGCCCGAACTGTTGCCCGGGGTGTGCACGTGGTTGATGCGTTCGACATGGCTGTAGACCCGTAGCGCGGTAGCGTCGAAGCCCATCTGCCCGATCATTTCGAAACTCGGCTTGAGGCTGCCCAGGCCTTCCAGGGTCGAGTCGGCGCGGATGAACTCGTCATGCTCCAGCAAGACGATGCCGTTCTGGTCCTGCACCGGCACCAGGGACTTGGCGAAGGCACCGCTGGTCCGGGCCCGGGCCGCCTTCTGCTGGGATTGCAGGGCGAAGCGGTCGACCTCCTCGCGGGAGAAGCCCTCCAGGGTCGCGATCAGGTCCGCGCCAATGCCCTGGGGGGTGAAATGGCTGTGCATATTGGTTTCCGGGTCCAGCACCCAGGCCCCACCATCGCTGCCCATGGGCACCCGGGACATGGACTCGACGCCACCGACCACCACCAGCTCCTCGAACCCCGAGCGCACCTTCATCGCACCGAGATTGACCGCCTCCAACCCCGAGGCGCAGAAGCGATTGATCTGCACGCCGGCCACGCTCACATCCCAATCCGCGGCCTGAACGGCGGTCTTGGCGATATCGGCCCCTTGATCGCCGATGGGCGTCACGCAACCCAGGACCACGTCGTCCACCTGGCTGGTGTCCAGTTCGCAACGCTGTTGCAGCGCCCGCAACAGGCCGCCCACCAGGTTCACCGGTTTCACGCTGTGCAAGGCGCCATCGGCCTTGCCTTTACCACGGGGCGTGCGTAATGCATCGAATATCAACGCTTGGGTCATGACGTCCTCGAACCGCTGTGCAGGGGAAAATGTCGAGCCCTCACCTTAGGCGCGACAGCCGTGGATTCAATGACCGATGCGCTCAGCCGCCTTGACGCTGACGCTCAGACGAACGGTAGGCAGCTAAGCGATCGCCCGATGAAGGGTCGCGAGCTGTCTAGCCAAAGGGCGACCACCCTGTATGTCAGTGGATTTATAGCGTTTTCAGGGATTGCAGCTATAACTTCATACGAATTGGATGCGGATTTCGGAGCACCGTGACCGGCCGTTTCGGTTGATCGTGACCGGTCATTTCGCTAACGCGTGACCGCTCATTTCGGTAGCAACGTGACCGATTTTCCGCCTGTTCCGAAACAGGTGGTCACGGCTTACCGAAATCGCCGGTCACGACTTAGCGAAAGCCTTCCCCTTCGTTGCGCATGACCTGATGCGCCGCCATCCTCGACCGATTTCGGGAGAGGAAGATGGCGGCGCCGCGAGTAGCCATGCGAAACATCAAAGAATGTCTGCGCCTCAAGTTTGAGGCCGGCTTGTCCCACGAGAAGATTGCCCGTGCCTTGCAGCTGTCCAAGGGCGTGGTTAGCAAGTACATCGCGGCGGCGCGGGTGGCCGGGCTGGACTGGCCGGCGCTGGTGGCCATGGACGAGGCCGCGCTGGCGGCCGCCTTGTTTGCACCGACGTCGACGAACAAGCCGCGCGGTGAGCGAGTGCTGCCCGATGTGCTGAGCATCCACCGCGAGTTGCGACGCAAGGGCGTGACCTTGCAGCTGCTGTGGGAGGAATATCTCGCCGCGCATGCGGGCCAGCCGACCTACCGCTACACCCAGTTCGTCGAGCACTACCGGCGCTACGCCCAGACGCTCAAACGTTCGATGCGTCAGCTGCACCGTGCGGGCGAGAAGCTATTCATCGACTATGCCGGGCCGACGCTGCCGGTGGTCGACCCGGCCACCGGCGAAGTGCGCCGGGCGCACATCTTCGTCGCCGCCCTGGGCGCCTCGAATTACACCTATGCCTGCGCGACGCCAGGCGAAACCCAGGTGGACTGGCTGACCTCGCTGGGCCAGGCTCTGACCTACTTTGGCGGCGTGCCGGAAATGGTTGTGCCGGACAATCCGCGCGCCCTGGTCGCCCAGCCGGATCGCTACGAGCCGGGCCTGAACCGGGCCACGCTGGAGTGCGCGCGTCATTACCAGACGGTGATCCTGCCGGCACGGCCACGCAAGCCTCAGGACAAGGCCAAGGCCGAGGTGGCGGTGCAGGTGGTCGAGCGCTGGATCATGGCGCGGCTGCGCCATCGGCAGTTCTTCAGCCTGCATGCGCTTAACCAGGCCATCGCCGAGCTGCTGGAGGATCTGAATCGGCGCCCGTTCAAGCGGCTCGATGGCTGCCGGCGCGACTGGTTCGAGCGCCTGGATCGCCCGGCCTTGCGAGCGCTGCCGGTGCATCCCTACGAGGTCGCCACCTTCAAGCGCTGCAAGGTCAGCATCGACTACCACATCGAGGTCAATGGCAGCTTCTACAGCGTGCCCTCCGCCCTGGCCCGGCAGAACGTGGACGTGCGACTGACGGCACACACCCTGGAAGTGCTGCATGGCAACCGGCGGGTGGCCAGCCACCTGCTGCTGGGGCGACGCGGCGCTTACAGTACCCAGCGCGAGCACATGCCCGCGGCGCACCAGGCGCATCGCGAATGGACGCCACAACGCCTGCTCGACTGGGGCGCGCGGATCGGCCCCTACACGCGCCAACTGATCGATCACCAACTGACCCACAAGCCGCACCCGGAGATGGGCTACCGCGCCTGCCTCGGCCTGCTCTCGCTGGCCCGGCGCTATGGCAATGCACGCCTGGAAGCCGCTGCCGAACGTGCCGTACACCTGCGCGCCTTCACCGGGCGCAGCGTGCGCAACCTGCTCCAGCAAGGCCTGGATCAACAGCCGCTGCCCCAGCGTGCCGCCGAAACGACCTTACCCGGCGACCACGAGAACGTCCGTGGCGCCGACTACTACCAACCCCCGCAACAGGAGCTGTTCGATGATGCCGCAACACACCCTGAATCAACTGCACCAGCTACGCCTGGACGGCATGGCCCGCGCCCTGGAAGAGCAATGGACGCTGCCGGCCAGCCACAGCCTGAGCTTCGATGAACGCCTCGGCCTACTGCTCGACCGCGAACTGGCCTGGCGTGACAACCAGCGCCTGGTACGGCTGCGCAAGAAGGCCAAGCTCAAGTACGCCAACGCCTGCCTGGAAGATCTCGACCGCCGCACCGGACGCGCCCTGGACGAGCGTCTGATCGCCACCCTGGCCAGTGGCGACTGGATCCGCCAGCAGCACAACCTGCTGCTGACCGGCCCGACCGGTGCCGGCAAAACCTGGCTGGCCTGCGCCCTGGGCAACCAGGCCTGCCGCCAGGGCTATAGCACCCTGTACCTGCGCACCCCGCGCCTGCTGGAACAACTGCGCATCGCTCATGGCGACGGCAGCTTCGGCCGTACCCTGCAACAGCTGGCAAAGGTCGACGTCCTGGTGCTGGACGACTGGGCGCTAGCCCCGCTGGAGGAAGGAGCCCGGCATGACCTGCTGGAGGTGATCGACGACCGCGCTGGCAGCCGCTCCACCATCCTGACGAGCCAACTGCCCATCGAGCACTGGCACGGCTGGATCAACGACCCGACCCTGGCCGATGCCATCCTCGACCGCCTGGTGCACAACGCCTACCGACTGACGATGAAAGGCGAGTCGCTGCGCCGAAAAAAAGCCGAGGAACAAGCCGCATCGTGACCGATGCGATTACAATCCAGAACCCGCGCAACCGGGGTGGAAGCACCGGTCACGTATTAGCGAAACGCTCGGTCACGTTCACCGAAATCCGCAAATTGGATCTAAGCCAGAGGATTCAAGGCCCCTAAGGTAGAAACTGTAGGAAGTCCCGGACGGACTCTGCATCGGGACAGGTCAAAAAAAGGACACATAACCGGCCCACAATCATCTTCAGGACCGGCATGCATTGATGCTCAGGAATAACAACAAAAGGCATTCAGCCATGTTCAAACATTCGAAAGTACGTCAGGCGGGGCTCATCCTCTTCGCAACCACATTGCTGTTGATCTTGCCGAACCTCACCAGAGTGATCGGCTGATACGTGGTTGCTCGACCAACCGACCAGCACCCAGCCCCCGGTTCTCGCCGGGGGCACGCTGTCGTCTGCCCATATTGCTGAGCCACGGCAAGGAGGAGGATTCATGTCGCCACCGACCCGCTCGTGCGGGAGGGCCAAGACCCGCTAGCCAAGCGCGACTATTTCGGTATCTTGAACCACGCCAAACACGAAGAACTCCGGGACGCCTGGTCGACCCAGTGTCGCCACCCTAAGACCTGCAGCCCGGTGAAGCCTCCCCCACTGACGAAGATCCGACGGCCATCCATTGAAAGCTCTCCTCCTTTGCGCTGCCCTCCTGACCAGCAGCCCGCTGTACGCCGCCCAACTGCTGATCGACCTGGGCTCCGGCAGCCGCACCTGGCAGACCGAAGAACTGCTCAAGCACCCCGCAGCGCAGACCATCAAGATCAAGGACGATGTGTCCTACCACCGCGACATGCAATACCGGGCCGTGCCCATGGCGGCCCTGCTCAAGGGACTCAAGACCGATGACCATGTGCAGGCCGTGGCCCTGGACGGCTTCGCCGCCGAACTGAACGCCGCGCCTCTGCTCGACACCCAGGGCTCCCAGGCCTGGCTGGCCATCGAAGACCCGGACAAACCCTGGCCTCGACTCGCCGCGGACAAACCCGGCGCCGGGCCTTTCTACCTGGTGTGGACGGACCCGCAAGCCGGGCATATCAGCCCCGAGCAATGGCCATTCCAGGTGGCGCGCATCCAGCGCCTGGCGCCGGTGGCGGAGCGTTTTCCGGCCCTGGCTCCGGACCCGAAGCTGGCAAGCAATGATCCGGTCAACCAGGGCTTCAGCCTGTTCCAGAAGAACTGCCTGGCCTGCCACCGCCTGAATGCCGCCGGTGACTCGCAGTTCGGGCCGGACTTGAACATTCCCTACAGCCCTACCGAGTATTTCAGTGGCGACTTTCTCAAGCGCTACATCCGCGATCCGCAGAGCCTGAGGCACTGGCCCCAGGCCAAGATGCCCGGGTTCGACAGCAGCGTGTTGCCGGATCAAGAGCTGGAGTTGTTGCTGGGCTATCTGCGGCACATGGCGGGGCGCAAGCAGTTGCCTTGAGCTGATCCGGGTGTTGCCTATCGCCTGGATAGCCAGAGTTGATTTCACGGTCCGGCCAGGCCGGCGGATAATCGCGCCCATCGAGCAAACACTTCGCCAAGCCTGATGAAGTCGCTGCTGCAACCTTGATGACGCCGATGACAACCGGGTCCGGGCTCTCCCGACCGGTTCCCTCTCCTGACCGGTCTTCCCTTTTAGCCACCCTCTTGGGTGGCTTTTTTTAACTTTGAGCGCCCTTGAAACGCAATTGGCCGACCCGAGGGCCAGCCAATTGTCGATCTTGATGCCAATGACGCCGGGTTATACCAGGCGCCCGCGAATCTCCTGCTTCACCCCCCATCCTTCAATGATGCCGCCCAGAGGCTCGACCACGGCCTCGAAGTCCTGCTCAAAATCCCCGATGCCGCCATGGGTGGCGTACATCACCTTGCTCAGTTCCAGATACCAGGCGCCGTCATCACGCACGCTGACCTGGGCGTTCAAGGATTCACCGCGAAACTGTCCTGCCGCCCTGCGCGCCCGCTCCTCGTCCGGAAAAATGGCGTAGAACTCGATGGGATGGAATCGTGAAAAATCAAAACCGCCTTCTTTCATGCGGCGCAGCACACTGCTGCTGAGGTCTTCTTGAACGGCTGTGCTCATGAAACGTCCTCCTCAAACCGATGGATAGACTTTCCGCGCTTCCCGACTCGCCGACCACAGTGATCGGCATCACGACCCGGGGGCGGGCCGTCAGGAAACAAGCATGGAGCTGACAAGATCAGAGCTAGGCGAAGAATTTGCTGATCTCGTTTGCAGATTAGCGCCAACGTCTGGGCGCCGCCAGAAATAGCTGCGCAAGCAATCTCTGTCGTCTCTAGATCGGCGTGATGCGCAGAATCTGAATGCTGTTCTGCTCTTTCAGGCTCTTGAGAGTGGGGGCTTCGATACGTCCGTCCAGATCATTCAGATCCAGTTCGGCACTGACCGGCAGCAACTTGGCCCTAACCAGCTGCGCGGCCCGCTCCAGCGTCGGCTCCTGCTCGCAATCGAAGTCCTCGACGGACTGGACACCATGATCATCCACGAAAGTGACTTGCCACTTTTGCATCAGCGCCTCCTCGATAGCCCTGTCAGTGGGCCTACAGCATCTCGACCTTGAGCCAGAGGCAAACGTTCCGCGACACGGGCAGGCCAGCCAAGAAAAAGGCCGCTCGGAGGCGGCCTTGATCGAACCCTTGGACCGTCAGCCGGTCACGGCTTTTCGGCACGGGTCTTGAGCGCCTTCAGGGTGTTGAAAGGGGCGTCCACCACGAACTTGTTGGCCAACCAGGACGGCACGCTGCCACCAGGCTCGGTGTGCACCTGATAGGTCACTTCGACCTGATCGGCACCTTTGGGCACGAACTTCCAGTAACCCTCGACCTGGGATACGCGCACGAAACCTTTCTCTTCCGGGATGTAGGTCGGCACACCTTCCAGCTTGCGGGTCAGGCTGCCGTCTGCGGCTTCGCTGGTAGTGATGTGCAGCACCGAGTCACGCGCAGTGACCGGCCAAGGCGTGTTGAACTGGGTGTAGGTCCAGGTTTGATCGCCTTCGTGCTTGAGCAGTTTCTGGGTCTTGCACTCATGGATCCAGGCGCAGGCACCCACCACGTCTTCCTGCAATGCACGCAGCTTGCCGATGGAGGTCTTCATGGTGGTAACACCACGGTAGGCCTTGTATTTGGAGCCGGCCACTTCACTCAAGGAAATCTTGATGCCGTCTTCGTCCTTCGCCGTTTGCCAGTCTTCGGCGTGGGCCGTTGCCGACAACAGCACGGTGAAGCCACAGAGCACAGCCATTCGATACAGCGAACCCATTGTCTTATTCCTTATTGTTGAAGTTCCGTTCATTAAGAACACTCTAAGCCGCTGTCACTTGTTCCCACCATCCGAGCAAGCGGATGGCATCTTCCCGGCTTTCGCCGCACACCTCGGGATCTGCCTGAAACGCGCCGCACACCGCTGGCCGCTCCGGCCTACCGAACAAGCCACACAGGTGTTCGACAGACAGGTGCAGGCAACGTTCTCCCGCCGGCTTGCCATTGGGCATTCCGGGGATCGGTGAGCTGATGGAAGGGGCAATGCAGCAGGCGCCACAACCTTCACGGCATTTCATGACGAAAGCTCCTCGCGACAAGCATAGTGTTGAATGACGCCGGACAAGAGTAACCGCTAAAACAGCCGTTTAAAATTACTCAAAGAACGGATTTGACGCACAACCGTGCGTGACTGATCAGTCTCCGACAAAGCGTCGCTGCAGCCAGTCACAAACAGGTTGAAGAATTTACTGCTTGAATTCGAAATCCAGGGCCGCGCCTTCGATTTCACGACGCTCCTCATTGCGCAACTGCAACTGCATTTCGTTGCTCAGCAAGCGACCATTGAGTTGGAACGGACTGCTTTCCTTGGGCTTCTCGCCAAACATCTGCGGCAGCAAAGGTTCGCGCTTGGGCAATGGCACACTGCCGACAGGTTGCAGATGCTTGACCATTTCCGGCGGCAGGCTCAGGTCCAGCTTGGGGCTCTTCAACGGCGTCTTGATGTCTTGATAGGCCCACTTGGATTTGGGCTTGGCTGCTGCCTTCTTGCTTGCCGGCTTGCTCTTGCCAGCGCTGGCCTGGGCTTTGGCCTTGCTCGCCGAGGTCTGCTTGGCGGTAGCTGGCTTGCTCGGGTGGGTGCTGCTGGCAGCCGGTTTATCGGTGGCCGAGGCTGCCTGGACAGGCGTGACAGCGACAACTCCCAACAGGCAGGCAGATAACCAGATGGCAGGAAAAAAGGCATTCATAAAGGCAGGTAGATCGACAAAAGGTTTCCTATGCTCGCTTGTTGCAAGCCCCATGACAAGCACAGGGCCGCATTGTTTAAAAACCGCCGGCTGCCTCCTGGCACAACTGGCTGGCGAGCATGCCCAGGGTCATCAAGGCCCGCTCGGCCTCACGATTCCAGGGGGTGCCGCAATTGAGCCGCACGCAGTGGTTGAACTGCTCGGTGTTACTGAAGATCAACCCCGGGGCAATGCTGATGCCCTGTTGCAGGGCCCGCACATGCAGTTCCTGGGTGTTGACCCGCCCAGGCAGGCTGACCCAGAGAATGAAACCGCCATTGGGCCGAGTAATCTGCGTGCCTTCCGGAAAGTACTGCTGCACCGCCAGTTGAAAGGCGCTGAGGTTCTTGCGGTATTCCTGGCGGATGTAGCGTAAATGCCGGTCATAGCCGCCGTTCTCCAGGTACGCCGCAACGCCCATCTGGGTCACGCTGCACGCCGAATGAGTACTGAAGGTCTGCAGGCGCTGGATCTCCTGCTGGTACTTGCCAGCGATCATCCAGCCGATGCGCACCCCCGGTGACAGGGTCTTGGAGAAACTCGAGCAGTAGATCACCCGGTCCAGGCGGTCATAGGCCTTGAGGGCCTTGGTGCGCCCTACCTCGAACATCAACTCGCCGTAGATATCGTCCTCGACCACCTGGATATCGAAGTCCGATGCCAGACGCAGCAACTGCTTCTGCCGTTCCTCCGGCATGGTGCCGCCCAGGGGGTTGCTCAGACGCGTCGTCAGGACCAGGGCCTTGATCGACCACTGGTTGGCCGCCAGTTGCAGCGCTTCGAGGCTCATCCCGGTGGAAGGATCGCTGGGAATCTCGATGACCTTGAGCCCCAGCAAGTCCGCCAGTTGCAGCAATCCGTAATAGGTCGGCGATTCCGCGGCAATCAGATCTCCCGGCCGGGTCAGGACCCGCAGCGACATCTGCAGGGCATCGACACATCCGTGAGTGATCACTACTTCCGAAGGGTCGACCACCACCCCGGCGTCACGCATGCGAATCGCCACCTGGCGTCGCAGTGGCTCGAAGCCGGGACTGAACATGTAGCTGAACGCCCGTGGGCTGTGAAACCGCGTGACCTTGGCCAATTGCTGGTGCAATGCCCGCACCGGCAGGTAGTCGACGCTGGGCACTGCCGCCCCCAGAGGAAAGACCCCTTCGCGACGGGACTCCACCAACACCTGCTGGATAATGCTGCTGCGGGTCACCAGCCCCGGACGCTCGACCCGGGCGATGTCCGGCGTGGGCGCAGTCAGCGCCGGCGTCTGGTGCACGTAGTAACCGGACTGGGGACGCGCGCGGATCAGCCCCTGGTCCTCGAGGTTGGCATAGGCCTGGAGCACCGTGGCGTGGCTGACGTTGAGCTGCGAGCTCATCTTGCGTACCGACGGCACGCGCTCCCCCGGCTGGTAGACACCACGGCGAATATCCTCAGCCAGCTGCTGAGCGATACGTTGATAGAGCAAGAGATTGGTCATGGCACAGCACTCGATTTCACGGCGTTTTATTCTTGTGTGAAACAATACCGGCACAGTTTAGAAGTGTACTGGGACAGTTCCTACAATAGTCGAGGACACCGGGCAGTGAAAAGTAGAACTGTAGGGTTTTTGTGAGCACCTTGGCAGACATAAAAAAACCCGACGCCTAGCGGACGTCGGGTTTTTCGGGGACAAGAGGCGTTTCAGCGAGCGGCGCCCAGCTGGCCCTTTTCGTCGGAGAAGACGATCTCCACCCGCCGGTTCTGCGCCCGGCCACGCTCGGAGGCATTGGCTTCCACCGGGTAGTCGTCACCGTATCCTTCGACCTGGATCCGCTTCTCGTCGATCCCCAGATCCACCAACACGTCTGCCACGGCCTGGGCTCGATCGCGCGACAGCTGCAGATTGTTCTGACGTTCACCGGTGTTGTCGGTGTAGCCCTCAATGCGCACGACACGCTTTGGGTTCAGTTGCAGAAACTGCACCACCTTGAGCACAGTGCGATTGGCCGAGTTCTTCAATTCGGCCTCGCCGGTGTCAAACAGCACGTCGCCCAGTGTCATCACCAGGCCACGGTCGGTCTGGGTGGTCGCCAGGCTGATGATCTGCTCCTCCAGCCACTTGCCCTGCTGTTGCACACTCAACAGTTTGGCCTCACGCAGGGCCAGTTGCAGGCGTTGTCGTTCCAGTTCGAGCTTGGCGGCGCGCTCCTGGTTCAACGCCTGATCCGTGTGCTCCCGGGCAATCTCGCTGTAGCGACGACTCAGGTAGGCATAGTGCTCCACATCGGCACCGCTGCCCCAGTAGGTCGACAGCCGATCGGCACGGGCCAGGGATTCTCCGGCGCGTATCACGTCCTTGGGCGCGATCCGCAACACATTGGAGTCCTCCTTGACCTTCTGGAAGTCGGCACCGGCTTGCTGCAGGGCTTCCTCGCTGTGCTGGCCGGCACAACCATAGAGACCGGCGCAGGCCAACAGCAACGCGCCACCGAAGATCCGGGTCGACAGGCTCATTGGGCATCTCCCAGTTGCTTGCGCAGGCGGGTGATGCGGGTGTTGAGCTCGTTCACCTGTTCCTGGCTCTTCTGGGTCAGGACCTTGGCCTCGGCCAGCCGAGCATCCAGTTCTGCCTGTTCGGCACGCATCCGCGCCTTCTTGTAGGACTCATCCTGCATATTGCCCTGAGCCCGGGAGAACTTGTCTTCGGCCAGTTTCAACTCAGGCATCGCCTCGGCCGAGGCTCCCACGGCCTTGGCTTGCTCCAGTGCCTGGGCAGTGAGGCGCATTTGCTCGGTGGGCGCCGGATCGGTTGCACAACCCGCCATGGCCAACAGGGCCAGGGCAGGGAAAAGAGGTCGAATAGTCACACGTGATTCCTACGGTTTTGGGCTGCTGACGGGTTGCTGCAACTGGGCCTTCCAGCGCTCCAGATTGCGCTGCAGCAAGGCCTCCGTCAGACCGGACGCGGGCAATTCTGTCATCTTTTTTGCCAGCTGTCCGCGCAACCATGGGTCATTGCAGGCGGAGTTGTGGGACAGCGCGAGAAACAGTCCCGGTTTGTCGATGGCCTGGGGAAACGCCTGCAGATCCGCCGCCATCCCCAGGGACTGGGCCATGGCCATGCCCGCATAGCGCGGTGCCAGGACATAGTCCACTTCCCCCAGCAGCAAGGTCTGGAAGACCTGGGTCAGGTTCGGCAGGCGCTTGAGTTGCAAGTGCTCCTTGGCCACGAGCTGAAAGGGCTGGGTCAAGCGGGCCTTTTCCGAAACCGCTCCCGGATGACCGGCAAGGTCCGCCACCTGGGTGTAGCTCAGGGTCGAGTCCTTGCGCGTCCACACCAGATAGTCGTTCTGCACCAGCGCCGGGTGGATGTAGTCCAGAGACTCCAGCTCATTGAAGGTCAGTGGCGCATCGGCCAGCAGGTCCATGCGCCCGCTACGAACTTCATCCAGGGCTTCGGAACGTTTGCCGGCGTACAACAACTCGACCTTGAGTCCCAGCTCCCCCGCCACTTGCTGCAGCAGGTCGGCGCTGGCCCCCATCAGGTGCTTGGGGTTCTGCGGGTCTTGCCACAGGTACGGCGGCGCGTCCGGGCTGCCGGTCACCACCAGACGCTCGCACTTGCCTGCTGCCAGTGACAGCGCTGGCGACAACGCCAGGCTCAACAGCACTGCCCAGCCCCCCATGCGGTGCAGATCCATGGCGATACCCTCCCCCAACAAAAAACACCCATAAAAAAACCCGGCCAAAAGGCCGGGCTCTTTATAAGTTAAGACGCCGGATTAGACCAGCTTCTCCAACTCGGGTACGGCTTCGAACAAGTCCGCCACCAGGCCGTAATCGGCCACCTGGAAGATCGGCGCCTCTTCGTCCTTGTTGATCGCAACGATCACTTTGGAGTCTTTCATGCCGGCCAGGTGCTGGATCGCGCCGGAGATACCGACCGCGATGTACAGCTGTGGCGCAACGATCTTGCCGGTCTGGCCGACCTGCATGTCGTTCGGCACGAAGCCTGCGTCCACTGCCGCGCGGGAAGCGCCGACAGCAGCACCCAGCTTGTCGGCCAGGGCGTACAGGTGCTTGAAGTTGTCGCCGTTCTGCATGCCGCGACCGCCGGAAACGACGATCTTGGCAGCGGTCAGCTCAGGACGATCGGACTTGGCCAGCTCTTCGCCAACGAAGCTCGACTTGCCTGCATCGTGAGCGGCGCCAACGGCTTCGACAGCAGCCGAACCACCTTCAGCGGCAACGGCGTCGAAGCCGGTGGCACGCACGGTGATGACTTTCACCGCAGCCGAGGACTGCACAGTGGCGATGGCGTTACCGGCATAGATCGGACGCTTGAAGGTATCGGCGCTTTCGACCGAGATGATCTCGGAGATCTGGTCAACGTCCAGCTGGGCGGCAACCCGCGGCAGGATGTTTTTGCCGTTGGAGGTCGCGGCAGCCAGGATGTGGCTGTAGCCAGCGCCCAGTTCGGCGACCAGCGGCGCAACGTTTTCCGGCAGTTGGTGAGCGTAGGCGGCATTGTCGGCCACCAGCACTTTGGCCACGCCAGCGACTTTGGCCGCGGCTTCAGCCACAGCGCCAACGCCCTGACCGGCGACCAGCACATGAATGTCACCACCGATTTTGGCGGCGGCGGCAACGGTGTTCAGGGTGGCCGGAGCCAGCGCCTTGTTATCGTGTTCGGCGATTACCAAGATAGTCATGATCAGATTACCTTCGCTTCGTTTTTCAGTTTCTCGACCAGTTCAGCCACCGACTTGACCTTGATACCCGCGCTGCGTGCAGCCGGCGCTTCGACTTTCAGGGTCTTGTTGGTGGAGGCGGTGGAAACGCCCAAAGCATCAGGAGTCAGCGTTTCAAGCGGCTTCTTCTTGGCTTTCATGATGTTTGGCAGAGACGCGTAGCGCGGCTCGTTCAGACGCAGGTCGGTGGTGACGATGGCTGG
This sequence comes from Pseudomonas saponiphila, assembly GCF_900105185.1. Classification (NCBI taxonomy): domain Bacteria; kingdom Pseudomonadati; phylum Pseudomonadota; class Gammaproteobacteria; order Pseudomonadales; family Pseudomonadaceae; genus Pseudomonas; species Pseudomonas saponiphila. Next base: position 4,511,859 of record NZ_FNTJ01000001.1, read on the forward strand.
CAGGTTCAGTGCAACGGTCTGCAGGCCGCCATCGATTTCGCGAGTGACATTGACCTTGTCGCCGGACACCTCGACCTTGGAGGCGAAGGTGCCTTGAGCGTAACCGCTCAGGGCCGCCAGCATCTGGCCGGTCTGGTTGTTGTCGCTATCGATGGCCTGTTTGCCAAGGATCACCAGCTGTGGCTGTTCCTTGTCGACCACCGCCTTGAGCAGCTTGGCCACGGCCAGGGAGTTCAACTCTTCAGCGGACTCGACGAGGATTGCGCGATCGGCACCCAGTGCCAGGGCGGTACGCAGTTGCTCTTGAGCAGTAGCAGGACCGATGGAGACGACGACGATTTCAGTCGCTACACCTTTCTCTTTCAGGCGTACCGCTTCTTCCACTGCGATTTCGCAGAAAGGGTTCATCGACATCTTGACGTTGGCGAGGTCGACGCCGGAGTTGTCCGCTTTGACGCGAACCTTGACGTTATAGTCGACCACTCGTTTGACAGCTACAAGAACCTTCATGGATTCCTCGTTACTCTCCGGTGAAAAGAAAGTCGCCTAGGCGAGAACCTGGCGGTTGATGCTCATCGGCACAAGGGCACCTCCAAAAACGCTGGCGTCGATAAAGGATGACCTTGCTCACGGGAGTGATGACCGCTGGTCAGTGGTGACCGGCGAGTCATTCATTATCGCGGCGTGTAAACTGCGCACTTTCAAGCTGCGCGGCGCATCACCTTTACTGCCTTTGCCCTGTCTTTAGAGGTGCTCTTGAAACCAACAGTCAGCCTACGGCGAGCGCAAAACCGACCGTATCTTGACCGGAACGCCTTTTCTGGTCAATACGGCAAAATAGCCGTTTATAAGCCGCGCTTCTTTGATTTATCTGGGCTGCAGCAATTTCAAACAAACGTTTGTATTGGACGCTGAGAGTGGTGTAGATATAATGCGCCGCCCAGAGAGAAAGGTCGGCCATCCCCCCTCCTCCCGCCATTTGCGATGGGAGAAAGCGCGGATGCAATGCCAAACCTCCAATTAGAAAAAACCGTTGAGCCTTGAGTAGGAGATAGCCTAGTGGAACGCGAATACATGGAATTCGACGTGGTCATCGTCGGTGCCGGCCCCGCAGGCTTGTCCGCCGCTTGCCGCCTTAAGCAGAAGGCCGCTGAAGCCGGCAAGGAAATCAGCGTCTGCGTGGTCGAGAAAGGCTCCGAAGTCGGTGCTCACATCCTTTCCGGTGCCGTGTTCGAACCACGGGCCCTGAATGAACTGTTCCCGGACTGGAAGGAACTGGGCGCTCCGCTCAACACTCCAGTGACCCGCGACGACATCTATGTCCTGCGCAGCGGCGAAACCTCCACCAAGGTTCCCGACTTCTTTGTGCCCAAGACCATGCACAACGAAGGCAACTACATCATCTCCCTGGGCAACCTGTGCCGCTGGCTGGCCCAGCAAGCCGAGAACCTGGGCGTGGAAATCTACCCGGGCTTCGCCGCCCAGGAAGCCCTGATCGACGAAAACGGCGTGGTCCGCGGGATTCTGACCGGCGACATGGGCGTCGACCGCGAAGGTCAGCCAAAAGACGGCATGTACACCCCCGGCATGGAACTGCGCGGCAAATACACCCTGTTCGCCGAAGGCTGCCGCGGCCATATCGGCAAACAACTGATCAAGCGCTTCAACCTGGACAGCGACGCCGACGCCCAGCACTACGGCATCGGCCTCAAGGAAATCTGGGAAATCGATCCGGCCAAGCACCAACCAGGCCTGGTGGTGCACACCGCCGGCTGGCCGCTGGACATCATGAGCAACGAGAACACCGGCGGCTCCTTCCTCTATCACCTGGAGAACAACCAGGTGGTAGTGGGCCTGATCGTCGACCTGTCCTACGCCAACACCTACCTGTCGCCGTTCGACGAGTTCCAGCGCCTCAAGCATCACCCGGTGCTCAAGCAGTACCTGGAAGGCGGCAAGCGCATCAGCTATGGCGCACGCGCACTGGCCAAGGGCGGCATCAATTCGCTGCCGAAGATGGTGTTCAAGGGCGGCGCGCTGATCGGCTGCGACCTGGGCACCATGAACGTGGCCAAGATCAAGGGCAGCCACACCGCCATGAAGTCCGGCATGCTGGCCGCCGACGCCGTGGCCGACTCGCTGTTCGCCGGCTCCGAAGGCGCCGAAGAACTCAAGAGCTACGTCGAATCGTTCAAATCCAGCTGGCTGTATGAAGAGCTGTTCGCCAGCCGCAACTTCGGCCCGGCCATGCACAAGTTCGGCCCGATCATCGGTGCCGGCTTCAACTGGATGGACCAGAACATCTTTGGCGGCAAGCTGCCCTTCACCCTGCACGACACCAAGCCGGACTATGCCTGCCTGAAGCTGGCCAAGGACTGCACGAAGATCGACTACCCGAAACCCGACGGCAAACTCAGCTTCGACAAATTGAGCTCGGTGTTCATCTCCGGTACCAACCATGAAGAAGAACAGCCGTGCCACCTGAAGCTGACCGACCCGAGCATCCCGCTGGGCCGCAACCTGCCGCTGTACGATGAACCGGCCCAACGCTACTGCCCGGCCGGCGTGTATGAGGTGATCACCCAGGAAGATGGCGAGAAGCGCTTCCAGATCAACGCGCAGAACTGCGTGCACTGCAAGACCTGCGACATCAAGGACCCGGCCCAGAACATCACCTGGGTCACGCCGGAAGGCGCCGGCGGCCCGACCTACCCGAACATGTAAGTCGCCACGCCATGAAAGAGGCCCCCGATATGGGGGCCTTTTTCATGCCCGGCATTCGCCGACCCTGCAGCCAGCGCCAAGGGGATTGGCACTCAGGCCGCGCGCTCTTCGCCGGGGTTGCGTTCGAAGTAGCGCTTGTACTCACGACTGAACTGCGAGGTGCTCTGGTAGCCCACCCGATGCGCTACCTGGGCCACGCCCAGTCCTTCACCCAGCAGCAACTGCTGGGCCTTGAGCAGGCGCAGGCGCTTGAGGTACTGCACCGGCGACAGCAAGGTGCTGCGCTTGAAATGCTCGTGGAAGGTCGAAGTGCTCATATTGGCGCAACGGGCCAGGGTCTCGACGCTCAGGGGTTCGGTGTAATGCTCGTGCAGATGATTGAGCGATGCCGCGACCCGGGCGAAATGCCCCTGCTGCTCCACCAGCGCCCGCAGGGCATCGGCCTGGGGCCCACGCAGGGCAGCAAAGAGCAGCTCGCGCACTCTGGACGCGCCCATGACTTTGCACTCCAGAGGATCGTGCAGACAGCGCAGTAGCCGTTCCACACAACCACGCATGCTGTCATCGAGCACCGCCGAGGTCATGGACTCCAGGGTCTGCGCCGAAGCGGCCCGGCCTTCGGTGATGCCCATGGCCAGCACCAACTCGCTGAGGACCGCCCGGTCGATGGCGATGGAAATGCCCAGCAGCGGCGCATCAGGCATAGCGAAGGTTTCACACTCGAAGGGCACCGACAGGGCCTGGATCAGGTAGTGCCCGGCGCCGTACTCCAGGGTCCGCGTGCCCAGATAGGCCAGTTTGCTGCCCTGGACAATGATCATCAGGCTCGGCTCATAGATCTGCGGGCCGCGCGCCACATCGCAGCTGGCCCGCAGCACCTGGACTCCGGGCAAGTCGGTAGCCACGAAACCATCTCGGCTGGCAAGAGGCCGGATCAGCGAAACCAGGGTGGCATTGGCGTCCAGATGACGGGTCAGCAGCATGGGAAAAACTTCACGGAAAAAGGGATGAAAACATCATCGCAGGTCTGTCCGCCAATGCCGTGTGAAAACCGCCAATGACGGAGGAATAGGCATGACATGCCGAGGAATCGCCATGGTTGGCCCCGGGCTCGACGCCGAGAATGCCCCGCCTCAATCGTCAGCGTTTTCGCGAGGTCCATCATGTACACCGCCATCGGTTATGCCGCCCAGTCGGCCACCACTCCCCTCGCCCCCATGCGCTTCCAGCGCCGCAGCCCGCGCCCGGACGACGTTGCCATCGAGATTCTCTACTGCGGCGTCTGTCACTCCGACATCCACCAGGCCCGCAACGAATGGGGCATCGCCGTGTACCCGCTGATGCCGGGCCACGAGATCGTCGGCAAGGTCACCGCGGTCGGCGCCAACGTCAGCAAGCACAAAGTCGGCGACCTGGTGGGCGTCGGCTGCATGGTGGATTCCTGCCGCCACTGCGAAGCCTGCGCCGCGGATCTGGAGCAGTACTGTCTGCAAGGCCCGACCATGACCTACGCCACCCCGGACCGGGTCGACGGCAGCAACACCATGGGCGGCTACTCCGACAGCATCGTGGTCAGCGAGCACTTTGTCGTGCGCATCCCCGAGAAACTCGACCTGGCCAGCGCCGCGCCGATTCTCTGCGCCGGCATCACCACCTACTCGCCGCTCAAGCACTACGGGGTCAAGCCCGGCGACAAGGTGGGAATTCTCGGCATGGGCGGCCTGGGCCACATGGGCATCAAGTTCGCCAAGGCCCTGGGCGCCGAAGTGACCCTGTTCACCCGCTCGGCGAGCAAGGCCGAAGAAGCGCGGCGCCAGGGCGCCGATCACGTGATCGTGTCCACCGACGCGGCGCAGATGCAGTCGGTGGCCGGGCATTTCGACTTCCTGCTGGACACCATTCCGGTGCCCCACGACCTCAACCCCTACCTCGATACCCTGCGCTTTGATGGCGTGCACATTCTGGTGGGCCTGATCGAGCCGGTGGACCCGGCGCTGCACGCGGGCAAGCTGGTGATGAGCCGCAGGGTACTGGCCGGCTCGCTGATCGGCGGCATCGCCGAAACCCAGGAGGTGCTGGACTTCTGCGCCGAACACGGCATCACCTGCGATATCGAAATGCTCGACATCCGCCAGATCAATGAAGCCTTTGAGCGCATGATCAAGGGCGATGTGAAGTACCGCTTCGTGATCGACATGGCGAGCCTGAAGAGCTGAATCCCGGCGTCATGCAGACCCGGCTTGGCGGTGGCAGGCGCTCCATGGAGCGGCCTTGGCCGGCAAGCCGGCTCCTGCGCGCAGGTATGCGCGAACAGCGGCTGTGATCAGCCGCGGGCAAAGGCGCGTAGTACTTCACCGTCCATGCGGTACTTGACCCACTCTTCCTGGGGCTGAGCCCCCAGGGACTTGTAGAACTGGATGGCCGGTTCGTTCCACTCCAGCACGCTCCATTCGAAGCGTCCGCAATCGTTGTCACAGGCGATCTGCGCCAAGTGCCGCAGCAGTTGCTTGCCCGCGCCGCCGCCGCGCTGTTCCGGAGTGATGTAGAGATCCTCCAGGTACAGGCAGTTGCTGCCCAACCATGTCGAGTAACTGAAGAAAAACACCGCGAAGCCGATCGGCTGCCCGTCCCGCAGGCAAATCAGGCCGTGGGCCGTGGCACCCTCGCTGAACAGGCTGCGCTCGATGTCGGCAACACTGGCAATCACCTCATGACGTGCTCGCTCGTAGTCGGCAAGCTCGGTGATAAAGGCAAGAATCTGCGGGGCATCGCTGGGCAGTGCAGGACGGATTTCGACGGACATCGACGGTTCTCATGGCGGAATCAGGCGGTCATATTAGAACGACAGCCGAAAGACTTGCACGGGCATTTATGGGAATCGGCCAATCACCGATCATGCAGCACGCCGAACTGGATAAACTGGACCGCCGAATGCACTTTACTCCCCTGCACAACCTGGCAGAAACCTTACTACCCCACGCCCTCGAACCTGCCAAAGACGGCTCCCATGACCTGTCCCACCTGCAACGGGTCTGGCACAACGTGCGACGCATCGTCGACGAAGAAGGCGGCGACCTCAGAGTGCTGCTGGCCGCCACCCTGCTCCACGATTGCGTGAGCGTGGAAAAAAACTCGCCCTTGCGCGCCCAGGCCTCACGCTTGTCGGCGGACAAGGCCCGAGGAATTCTCGCCCGGCTGGGCTGGAGCGACGCCGAGATCGAAGCGGTCGCTCACGCCATCGCCGCCCACAGTTTTTCCGCCGCCCTCGCCCCGGCCACCCTGGAAGCCAGGATCCTGCAGGACGCCGACCGCCTCGATGCCCTCGGTGCCCTGGGCGTGGCGCGCACCTTCTACGTTTCCGGCCGCCTGGGCCTGGCCCTCTACGACCCCGCCGATCCCACGGCCCGGCAGCGCGAACTCGATGACGCACGCTTCACCCTGGATCACTTCCAGACCAAGCTGCTGCATTTGGCCGAAGGTTTCCAAACGTCCTGCGGCGCCCGCCTGGCGCAGATCCGCCATGCGCGCCTGCAACGCTTCAGGCAGGAATTGCTGGAGGAAATCGGCGAATGAGCCTGCACGCCAACTCCGCTGGCGGCTAACCCTGAAACCACCAGGAACACAAGCAACCGGCGTCGCCATGGTCGGCTCCCGTCACCTCTCGGACTGGCTCGGCGCCGCCCGCTCGGTGGCAGTGTTCGTCTGCCTCCTAGTGATGGCCAGCCCGGGGGTTGCCCTAACGCCGGGGTTCGGCCACAGCCTGCTGTGGTGTTTGGCCTGACTCATTGCCTGGGCCGGAGTTCGTTCCGCCAGGCGCCGTTCGAGGCATCGCGCAAGCCGAGCCGGCCTGCGCCGTGCACTTACTGGGGTTCCTGAGCCTGCAGCAACGCGTCCACTTCAGCATGGCCAGGTGCGGTGGCCGGACCACGGCGGGTCACGGCAATGGCCGCTGCGGCATTGGCTCGGCGGGCGGCCGCCAGTGGCTCAAGCCCCGCCGCCAGCCCCGCGACAAAGACTCCGGCATGGGCGTCGCCGGCGCCATTGCTGTCCAGCGCCTGGACCTTGAATCCGCCCACCTGCGCCAGCTGCCCCTGGCGTCCTATCCAGCAGCCCCGAGCACCGTCGCGCAGCAGCAGCAAAGCCGTGGGGGCCAGCCAGGCGCCAAGCCGCTGCAAGGCCATTTCGATACTCGAGCTGGCGGTAAAGCCCAAGGCTTCGGCGCGGTTACTGCTCCAGATATCGATCCGCGGCAACAGGGCCGCCATCAGGGGGGAGTCGGGGGAGTCCACCAGAGGCCCCGGATCGAACATCACGGGCACCGAGCGCGGCAATGCCAGCAGCCAGTCGACCAGGGCCTGAGCCTTGCTCGCCTGCAGCAGGCTGTAGCCGCTGACATACAGATAGTCATCCGCCTGGACCCTGACCTCTGCCAGATCCTCGGCCGACAGTTCACCCTCGGCGCCGATATGGGAGATGAAGGTGCGCTCGGCCGAGGCATCGGTCAGGGCCACGCACACACCGGTATCGGCGCCCGGGCTGGGCGGCAGGCTCAGGCCAATGCCTTCTGCCTGCATCGCCGCTCGGGCCAGATCGCCAAAGCGCCCCTGGCCGTGGCGCCCCAGGTAGAGCACCGGCAAGCCATTGCGCGCCGCCGCGGCCATGACATTGAAGCCGCCGCCAGCTTCGAAGCTCGCCGACTGGGCCAGGACATCACCACCGGCAGCCGGCAGACGATCCACGGCCATCACCAGGTCGACGATCACCTGCCCGCTATGGAGCAACCTAGGCATTGGCATTCTCGACAAAGGCTCCACGCCGATCACGGGCTCCGCCCAGCAGAGCGTATCCACCGCCGGCCACCAGGAAGGTGACGATCCAGCCCAGGCCGTTATGCCCCAGCCAGGAATCGGCCAGCGGCCCGGTGAACCAGACGTCTTCTGCGGTGGTGCCGATGCTGGTGAAACAGAATCCCAGAATGATCGCCAGCACCCAGGCACCGAACGCCCGCCACTCGATCCCGCCCTGATACCAGTAGGCACTGCTCGGCCCGACATTCAACAAATCATCGGCGCTGTAGTAATGGCGATGGATCAGGTCCACCACGAAGATCCCCACCCAGGCAGTGATCGGCACCGCCAGCAGGGAAATGAAGCTGATAAAGGGCCCGTAGAAGCTGTCGGCAATCAGCATGAAGTAGATCGAGCCGAGGAAGATCGCGACGATATCCACCAGCACCGCATAGACCCGCTTGACCTTGAGGCCCAGGGTCAGCGCGGTGAGACCGGCGGAATACACCGACAGGTTGTTGGACAGCAGCAGGCCACCAAAGGCCGCGATCAGGTAAGGCACGGCCATCCAGGTGGGCAGCATGTCGCGGATCGCGATGATCGGGTCCACCGCCGAAGCCAGATGATCATTGCCCACCGACAGCAGGCCGCCCAGGGTGATCAGCAGCACCAGCGGGATACCGGCGCCGAACGCCGCCGAGGCCACCAGGCGTCCGGCCGTCACCGAGCGATGCTGGTAGCGCGACATGTCGGCCCCGGAGCTGGCCCAGCCGATCCCGGTACCGGCCGCCATGGTGCCGACCCCGATGATCATTGCGCTCACGGGGGCCGGCGCCGCATTGAACACCGCCGTCCAGTCGATGGTGGCGCAGAGGAAACCGCCCACCAGGACGTTCAGCGCACCAAAACCGTAAGTGGCCCACTTCTGGATCACCAGCAAGGTGGCGTGGCCCAGGCCGGAGACGCTCAGGGTCATCAGCACGAAGATGCCGATGAACAGCAGGGTCAGCAGCGGCGCGTCCTTGGCCGAAGCCGGGGTCTGGAACAGGATCGAACTCAGGGACAGCAGGACAAAGGCTGCCGTGGTGGTATTCACCGTTTCCCAGCCGACCCGCGACAGCATCGACACCAGGGTCGGCCCGATGTTGCCACGCACGCCGAAGATCGCCCGGGACAGGGTCAGGCTGGGGGCCCGACCGCGGCGGCCGGCCACCGAGATCAGGCCGACCACGGCGAACGAGCCCACTGAACCGAGGATCGCCACCAGCAGCACCTGCCAGATCGACAAGCCACGAAACGCCACCAGCGTCGCCCCGAGGGGCAAGCCGAGAATGCTGATATTGGCCGCGAACCAGACCCAGAACAGCTGCAACGGATGACCGTTGCACTCTGCCTCGGGAACCGGCTCGATACCGCGGGTTTCCAGTTGCCCGGCGCCTGAGCCGACCGTCGATGAACTCATGAATGAAACTCCTGTTGCCGTTATTGGGGGGGCTGGCAATTTCGGAAGTCACAGAACAATCCGGCATTCCTGGCCGTGTTCCAGCTTTCCCTAGCGATCGGCAGTATGGCCGAAAGGTATAGCGAGCCTGGGGCTCGGTACTGGGCGCGACGACTTAACGCAGCGCCAGCAACGCTTCTACCAGAGGTAGCAGGTCCAGTTCATTGACCTGCTGCACCTGATGGATCAACTCCGCGGGCCAGGCCTCCAAACCCAGGCAGGCGCCCAGCATGGCGCCAAGAATCGCCGCGATGGTGTCGGTGTCGCCGCCAAGACCGGCGGCCATGCACAGTGCCTCGAAGGCTTCAAGCTGCCCGAGGGCAACCTGCCGGGCCAGGGCGAAACTGACCACCACCGACTCCTGGGAGGCCACCGAGGTACCGATCAGTTCATACAGCATTCGTGCAAATGCTTGCTTGTCGCCTTCAATCCTCAGGGTGCCGGCCCACTCCAGGCGCGCCGCGATGGTGGCCCCGGCCACCCAGTGGCCATGAGCCTGTGCCTGGCGGGCAAACTGTGCCCCCAGGGGCAGGGCCTCGATCAGCGAGGCGCCATTGATGCCGGCGGACACCACCGCCGCTACCGCCGCCGCGCTGGCGATTCCCAGGCTGGTGTTATGCGTGACTTGGCAGGCTTCGACCACCGCCTGGACAAAGCCTTGAGCGCTGGCGACATCGGCGGCGATGCCCACCGGCGTGATACGCATGGCGGCGCCATTGGTGGTGCCATAGCGCCCGGCCTCCTCCACCGATTCACCGGCGAGGATCATTTCAATGGCGCGCTTGGTGGAAGGGCCGAGCAGGTCTTGGGAGCCCTTGGCCTGCATGGCCGCCTCCCACTGGATCAGGCTCCGGGCCAGGTCCGCCGGATCGATCCGACCCTGGCCCTGAACCAGCAGGCGACCTACCAGGATCGCTTGTTCGGTGTCGTCGGTGATCGAACCTGCGGGCAGGTTGGCAGCAATCGGCTGCTCGGGGCCCGCATCTTCCAGCGTGCGGATCACACCGAAACGCTGGTGAATCTGTTCATGACTCAAGGATTGGGTCGGCATGCCCAGGGCATCGCCCAGGGCCAGACCATAGAAAGCGCCAAGTGCCCGCTGGAGCGGGCTCACCGCGACTCTCCGAATTGCAGGTGCATGCGGAAATGCTGCGGATCCAGCAGGCTCTCGACCTGTTCCATGAACCGCCCCTGGCGGTCATAGGTGGTGCGCAGGGCCTTGAGAAACACATCTCCCGGCGCCCGCCCGAGCAGTTGGGCATCTTCGGCGTTCAGGGGTTCGGCGCCGATCCATTGATCGCCGCGCTCGCCGATGTAGCCGTAGGCGGCCAGGGTAATGGTCAGGGAATCATCGATCAGGCCGACCCGGGGCAAGCCTTCCAGCTCGCCGGAGGCCGGGATCAGGGAACGTTCGAGGGACAGCACCCTGCCGTCGGTACTGCGCCGGCGGCGATCCAGGGCAATGAACTGCTCGGTGCCCAGGCGGTGCTTGAGCTCCGGTCGACGCACGGCCTCCAGGCGCAGTACCTCGGTGTTGACCAAAGCACCGCTCTCGGCCAGGGCCTGGGCCCAGCCGTGATGCTGATCCAGGGCAACGCCGTCGAAGGTGACGATGGACCCCACCCCGCTCTGCGTGGCGATGTAGTTGCGCCGCTTGAGCTCGGCCAGGGCTTCACGCAAGGTGCCTCGACTGACACCAAACTCCCCGGCCAACTGGTGCTCTCCAGGCAGTTGGAAGCCGTCTTCCAGCAGACCGCTTTCAATGCGCCGGATCAGCTCGTCGACCACTCTTGTTTTCTTATCGAATCGAACATGTTTAGGCATGTCCGGCTTGATACATGAAACCCGGGATCAAGATCAAGAAATATCTCGAAATCGAAATTGAAATGTCTTCAGGGCTCAAGACCAATGGGGAAGAACACCCCTGCACTCCACACGCCCAGCCAGCGCTGGCCATCGAGAACGCGAGTCTGCGCCAGCTCCACCAACTGGTAGAACACATTGCGATGGATCAGCGCCTCAAGGTTGTTTCGTACCAGAACATAGGGCGCAGGCTCCTGGGTCAGCGGATCGATCACCACCCGCAACGGATGCTCGACGTTGGCCACCACCTGCTCGTCGACATTACTGGTGAAGCGCAGCACCTGTGCCTCACCCTGCCCTTCGACCTCCAGGGTCACGGCGACGAAAGGGGCGTCGTCGACCTTGATGCCCACCTTCTCCACCGGGGTAACAAGGAAGTAGTCGTCGCCATCGCGGCGGATGATGGTGGAGAACAGCTTGACCATCGGCTTGCGACCGATAGGGGAGCCCAGGTAGTACCAGGTGCCATCACGGGCGATACGCATGTCGATATCGCCACAGAAATCGGGATTCCACAGGTGGACCGGCGGCAGGCCCTTCTCGGCCTTGGGAATCTGTGCCAACAGGTCGTTGGCCTTGCCTGGACCACTCATACCGCTCTCCTCGTTCAATCAGTCGCTCAGGCCCAGCAAACCGCGAGCATATTGCTGCAGCGGTGGGCCCAGCAGATCCTGGGGCTTGTTGTCGTGGAGCGTCAGTAATCCGCCACGACTGCGAATACGGGCCGTATCGATCAGGTATTGGGTACTGGTTTCGATCAGCATGATCTGGATGGTACTGGTATCGACCCCAAGGCGATCCACCGCCTCCTGATCCAGCCACTCATCGGAGTTGCCGATGCGATCGTCGGCCTTGGCGAAACGAGCGTAGAGCAAATAGTGGGCGCCCACTTCCCGGGCTTCGGCCATGGCTTCGTTCAAGCCTTCGGGCGCTTTGGCCCGGCGCACCATGGGGAAATACTCGACAAAGCCGTTGAACGCCTCTTCGGCCACCACGTTGGGTCGAGGATAGGCACCACCCGGCGGTACAAAGTGTCCCTGGGCGATGAAAATGAACGAATCCGGCTGAATGCGGAATGAACTGGTACGCCGGGTATCGCTGTGATCGAGCACTCCCGCATCGCTCAGGTGATAGCGCACCCCCTCGCCCATATCACTGACATTCATGCAGCCGCCGAGTGCCAAAAAGGCCAGCAGCAAAACCAGGCTACGCATCCTACCCTCCAAAAACCGGTGACGGAAAACCGGCGAATGGCCACGAGATGCAGCTTCCGCGCCAGCTAGGCAAATGGAGGAAACTCCAGCGCCACCCGATCTAGCCGCCGATGATTTTCATCACCGTGGCGCCACCGGAAAAGGCCAGGTCCTGCTTGTCGCCCAGGGCCTTGACCAGCAAACGCTGGAGCGCCGGCAAGGCTTGATGGCGCGGCTTGTCCAGCAGGTCGCCAACATAGTGGCGATTGCTTGACGACAAGCAGCCGTGCAACCAACCGGTAGAGGACAGCCGCAGGCGCGAACAGGTCCGGCAGAACGGCACGCTTTCGTTGGCAATCACGCCGAAATGACCGAGCCCGGGAATCTCGTAGCGCACCGCGGTCGCATCCAGCGGGGCATCGGCCTGGAGGTACTCATAGTGCTGGCCGATGATCTCCAGCAGTTGCTGCAGACTGACAAACTGCTGCAGGAAGGCATTGCCGTCGCTGGCCAGGTGCCCCATGCGCATCAGTTCAATGAAGCGCAGCTCGTAGCCACGCTCCAGGCAGTAATCGAGCAGGGGCATGACCTGGTCCAGGTTCTGACCGCGCAACGGCACCATGTTGACCTTGATCTTCAGCCCGGCCGCGCGTGCCTGCTGCATGCCATCGAGCACGCTGGCCAGATCGCCACCCCGGGCGATGCTGCGAAAAGCCGCGGCATCCAGGGTATCCAGAGAAACATTGATCCGGCGGATCCCCGCCTCCACCAGCAATGGCAGCTTGCGTGCCAGCAACTGGCCGTTGGTGGTCAGGCTGATGTCTTCCAGCCCCATGCGCCCGACTGCGGTCATGAAGGTTTCCAGCTTGGGACTGACCAGCGGTTCACCGCCGGTGATGCGCAGTCGTTCAATACCGGCCGCTTCAATCAGATACGCCACGCCGCGAGCCATCGCCTCGGCCGACAACTCGTCCTGGGCAGCTACCAGCCGCTTGCCGTTGGGCACGCAGTAGGTACAGGCGTAATTGCAGGCGGACGTCAGGCTGATCCGCAAATTGCGAAAGCGCCTGCCTTGACGATCAACGATCATGGATGACTCCGGCGTAGGAAGGGAGAACCGGCCAAAACCTGACTCAAAAATCAGGTTCTGGCAAGTCCCATGCCTGAGTATATTCCTCGGACACTGCGCCATACAGATGGTCGATGGCGCAATACAGCGGCTGAATGCCTTAGCTGTTCGAGGTGTCGGGGTCGCGCTTGCGCTTGTTGCCCATGCGCACGCCGATATCCATCAGGAACTGGAAGAAGCCTTCCTGGTCCTCGAGCACATTGCTCCAGAACGGCGAGTGGTACAGCGCCACCGCGCCATGCACCAGCGCCCAAGAGGCGCAGTAGTGGAAGTAAGGCGGTACGTCTTCGAGCTTGCCCTCACTGATGCGGCCCTTGATCAGCAAGGTCAGGCGATCGAAGTTGGAAGCGCGGATCTTGTGCAGCTCCTCGACCATTTCCGGCACCTGATTGCCCTTGACCACCTTCTCTTCCAGGCGGTCGAACAGCCGGTAGCGCTGCGGGTCGCGCATGCGAAATTCGAAGTAGGCCCTGGACAGGGCTTCCTTGTCCTTGTCGACATCGGCAGAGTGCAGTAGCTCGTTCAGGTCACGCTCATAGTCGAGCATCAGGCGCAGGTAGATCTCCGCCTTGGACTTGAAATGCTTGTAGATGGTCCCTTTGCCGATACCCACGGCATCCGCAATCATCTCGACGGTGACACTGTCTTCACCTTGTTCGAGGAACAGCTTGAGCGCGGTATCGAGAATTTCTTGCTCGCGGCGACGAAACTCACGGACCTTACGAGGTTCTTTCTGCATAAGAAAAGGTCTGTTCGGGGTCAAAATCGAAGCCGCGTATTATGCCTAACTTGCGCCAAAATGCACGGATCATCCTTCGTTGCAGCCGTTTCTGGCGCAAAAGCACGCCTGACACCCGCCCCTGAATGGGTTGCCAAAAGCTGGGAAATCCCGTGAATACGGGGCCGGCGCACGGTTCACATAGCAAACGCCCAAGGGCTTCGAGGCTCAGATCAGACCGCAAAGTCTAGACCTTTTCCATAACGGGCACCCGATCCCCACCTATGCCCCCTACTCGACGAAAACACATTCATGAGTCGCAATGACGTCATTACTCGTCAGCCTCGTTGCTTTATCGGGATTGGAAAAAGCCCTGAAAAGCATCGAAAAAGACATCGAGAAAGGGCGAACATTCTGAAAACGCCGTTGCCATTGATCAGGATCAGCCTGGGTGCTGGGCTAAACTGCAACAGCTTGTGTGCAAAACGCGCGACAACAGTCGTCGCTTTACCCTGAACTGCGCCAAAAACAGTGAAAAACAGCGGAACTTCAGGAATAAAAGCGCTGAACCTCGAAAAATGAGAACCCAAGCGAAGCGCGCGTATTCCAAATTTGTTTAAAAACCAAGCGAGGGCAGCTGGACTGATTGCAATAGTGATCAATACTTCAACTGTCGGCGGGACATCTCCCCCAAGTGAAACGCCGATTTAGGTACCGATGGACCGCGTGCCTTAGTTTTACTCCTAATGGTCTTAACCCGGATTCACCCCCCAGAACCCGGGTTTTTTTTGCCTGAAATTCAGGCTATCCACTAACGGCTCAGGCCTCGCCCTTGACTCGAGCCAGGGGAAACAGGCGCTTGAAGTTGGCCGTGGTCTGTTCGGCAAAGGCCTCGTAGGCTTCGCCACGCAACATCGCCAGGAACTCCGCCACTTCACGCACGTACTGCGGCAGGTTGGGCTTGCCGCGATACGGGATGGGCGCCAGGTACGGCGAATCGGTTTCCACCAGCAGCCGATCGGCAGGCACCTGGCGAGCCACATCGCGCAGGGCATCGGCATTGCGGAAAGTGACGATACCCGACAGCGAGATATAGAACCCCAAATCCAGAGCCGCCCTGGCCATGTCCCAGTCCTCGGTGAAGCAATGCAGCACGCCGGCATTGGGCAATGCCGCCTCCCGCAGCAGCGCCAGGGTGTCGGCGCGAGCACCGCGGGTATGCACCACCACCGGCTTGCCGGTCTGCTGCGCGGCCTGCAAATGCAAACGGAAAGACGCCTGCTGCAGCTCGGCCGCTTCCGGTTCGTAGTGATAGTCCAGACCGGTTTCGCCAATGGCCACCACTCGCGGGTGATTCAGCTCCTCCAGCAGCCAGTCCAGGGCCGGCGCCGCGCCGGGCTGCACGTCCAGCGGGTGCACCCCTACCGAGCAATCGACATCGTCGTAACGCTCGGCCAGGGCCTTGACGTCCGCGGCGTTGTCGCCGCTGACGCCAATGCACAGGAAGTGCCCGACACCGCGCTGGCGGGCAGCGGCCAGTGCCGCATCCAGGGAACCGGCATGGGCGGCGAGGTCGAGACGATCAAGGTGGCAATGGGAATCTACGAGCATGGGAGCCTACAACTACATCCGATCAATGAAAGGGCCGGGCATTGTCGTCCGACCGGATACCAGCCTGATTCAGGAACAGGCCGCTCAGTGCCGGGACGGCAACGCCGCCCATTGCACCAACAGCGCCTCCAACAGCAACACGCGGTTGAGGTTAGCCTTGCTCAGGACCTTTTGGCGCTGGGCCAGGATCCAGTCCTGGATCGCCAGCACTTTGTCCTGGCCGGACTTCTGCGCCAGGTACTGCAACACCTTGCGCATGTCCTGCAAACCCAGGCCATCCTCGTCCTGGGTCAACTGGTAACGCAGGATCAGGTTCGACCAGTCACAGAACCAGTCGAACAACAGCAACAGAGGAATGGCGTTCCAGGCCTCGGCCAGCTGGGTCGGCGATTGTTGCTGCTTGAGCAACTTCTTCACCCCGTCCACCACCAGCGCCCTCTGCTCGCGAACCCCCTGGGCCTGCAAGCCGACGGCGGCCAGCGGCGATCCGGCAGCCAGGGTCAGCAGCTCCAAGCGCTCTTCATCGGAACATTCGGGCAGGGCCCCGGCCAGCCATTGCTGGCTCATCGCCGCACTGGGCAAGGGACATGCCTGCTGGACACAGCGACTCTTGATGGTCGGCAGCAAGCGGCTCGGCTGATGACTCACCAAGAGCAGCACGGTATCCCCGGAAGGCTCCTCAAGGCTTTTCAGCAAGGCGTTGGACGCATTGATGTTCATCGACTCCACCGGCTCGATCAGCACCACCTTGCGCCCCCCCAACTGCGCGGTCTGCACCACGAAGCTCACCAACTCACGCACCTGGTCGACCTTGATCGCCTTGTCCGCCTCTTCGGGCTCCAGTACGTAGTTGTCCGGATGACTACCGGCCTGGAGCAGCAGGCAGGACTTGCACTGGCCACAGGCATCCAGCCCGTTCGGGCGCTGGCACAGCAGACGCGCCATCAGGCGTTCGGCCAGCGCTCGCTTGCCAATGCCCGCCGGGCCGTGCAGCAGATAGGCGTGGGCATGTTGCGTGCGCCCGGCCAACTGCTGCCAGAGGCCGTCCTGCCAGGGAAAGACTTCAGCCACGGGCGCGCTCCAGCAATTGCGGCAACAGGGCATCCAGGGACTGCTGGACCAGGGCCAGGGGCTGCGCCGCATCCACCAGGCAATAACGCTGAGGTGCGGCGGCTGCGCGGGTCAGGTACGCCTGGCGCACCTTCTGGAAAAACGCCTGCCCCTCCTGTTCGAAGCGATCCAGCCGACCGCGGGCACTGGCCCGGGCCAGGCCGACATCCACCGGCAAGTCGAAAACCAGGGTCAGATCCGGGCGCAGCTCACCCTGGACAAAACGTTCCAGGGCCTCGATGCGCTCAAGGCTAAGGCCACGACCGGCGCCCTGATAGGCGTAGGTTGAATCGGTGAAACGGTCACACAAGACCACCGCGCCGCGGGCCAGTGCCGGGCGAATCACCGTGGCCAGATGCTGGGCACGGGCAGCGAACACCAACAGCAACTCGGTGTCGGCATTCATGACTTCCTCACCCGGCGTCAGCAGCACTTCGCGAATCCGCTCGGCCAAGGGCGTGCCGCCGGGCTCACGGGTCAACACCACTTCAATGCCCGCGGCGCGCAGGCGCTCGGCGAGGTACTCGCGGTTGGTGCTTTTCCCGGCGCCTTCCGGGCCTTCCAGGGTAATAAACAAGCCAGTCACAGGCAGTCCTTAATCAAAGTCATTGCGGGCTTTTCGGTGCGGGCGCCGGGTCCACCGCAACGGGAGCTTCGGCGGGCGCTGGCGACGCGCTGTCCGGGCTCGGAGTGACGGTTGGCGTCGGGCTCTCAGGCGTGGCCGGAGCGGCCAGCGGCGCCGGGCTGGAGCGGTAGTCGGCGCGGCGCTTGAGCTGGAACTCGCGCACGGCACTGTTATGGGCATCCAGGTCATCGGAGAACACATGGCTGCCATCGCCCCGGGCAACGAAATACAGGCTCTTGCCCGGCAGCGGATTGAGGGCGGCGTGAATCGCCTCGCGCCCGACCATGGCAATCGGCGTCGGCGGCAGCCCGGCAATCACGTAGGTGTTGTAGGGCGTGGCCTCCTTGAGATGGGCCCGGGTCAGTTTGCCGGTATAGCGCTCGCCCAGACCATAGATCACCGTCGGGTCGGTTTGCAGCAGCATGCCGATCTGCATGCGCCGGACAAAAACCCCGGCGATCTGTCCACGCTCCTGTGGCACGCCGGTTTCCTTTTCCACCAGCGACGCCATGATCAGCGCCTGATAAGGGTCGTTGTAAGGCGCGTCATCAGCTCGCTTGCTCCACTCTTTGGCCAGCACATCGTCCAGACGGTCGAAGGCTTTTTCCAGAAGCTCGGCGTCGGTCATGCCCTTTACATAACGATAGGTATCGGGGAAGAAACGTCCTTCGGGAAACACCCCGCCGTGGCCGAGTTTCTCCATCACCTGACTGTCGCTGAGGCCAGCCAGGGTCTGCTGCAGCTTGTCACTCTTGACCAAGGCATTGCGCACCTGGCGGAAGTTCCAGCCTTCCACCAGGGTCAGGCTGTACTGCACCACCTCGCCGCGCTGCCAGAGACCGATCAGACCTTCGGCCGTCATGCCTGGCGTCATGCGGTACTCGCCACTGTGCAGAGGCTGGCCCTGAAGATTGAAGCGCCAGTACAGACGCAACCAGAACCCATCCCGGATCACGCCATCGGCTTGCAGACGATTGAAGGTGCCGGTGGGCGTCGAACCGGCGGGAACATCCAGCAACTGCTCCTGGGAGAGGTTCAGCGGTTGTTCCAGGGCCGAGTGCAGTTTCCAGGCACTCGCGCCCAGCAGCAGCCCTGCCAGGACCAGTCCGGTTTCCAGCAGGAGCAGTAATTTACGTCTCACGAATCAAGCATCCAGTAGTGCGCGGGTAATGCCCTGCAGTTTACGGGTGAGCGGTCCGGCCGACCAGCGCATCCCGGCACAGGCACGCACCGGCCAGATGCCATAGACGCTATTGCAGACGAAGACTTCGTCCGCCTGCTGCAACTGATCGAGACTGATATCCGTAACCTCCACGGAAATTCCCAGTGACGCGGCCTGAAACAGAATTTCCGCGCGCATCACCCCGGCCACCCCGCAACGACTCAGGTCGGCTGTCAGCAAGCGCCCCTGACTGACCAGGAACAGATTGCTGAACACCGCCTCGATCACTCGCCCGGCGCCATCGAGCATCAAGCCTTCGGCATGTTCGGCATCACGCCATTCGGCGCGAGCCAGCACCTGTTCGAGGCGGTTGAGATGCTTGAGGCCCGCCAGTAACGGCTGCTCGGATAAACGCGTGGCGCAGGGAAACAGCACGATACCCTGCTCGGCATTCGCCGCAGGATAGGCCGGCAAGGCAGCGCCCTGGAGAATGCGTCGCGCCATGGCTGCCGGATCGGCAGCATAACCCCGCAGACTGTCGCCACGGGTCAGGATCAGCTTGAGCACGCCCTCCCCCAACGCCGCCGCATAGGCCAGCACTTCGTGGCGAATCAGCGCCTGATCCGCATTCAGCGCCAAACGTCGACAGCCCTCGGCCAGACGCTGCAAGTGCCGCTCCAACAGTTGCGGCTGCCCGGATCTGACAGCGATGGTCTCGAACAGACCATCGCCATAGGCCAGGCCGCGGTCCTTGAGCGACAGCGCGTCAGCCGGCCGACCGTCGACCCAGCAGTGCATCACTCGGAGAACCGGCGGAACACCAGGGAGCCGTTGGTGCCACCAAAGCCGAAGGAGTTAGACAGCACCACATCGATGTCCATGCTGCGCGCGGTGTGCGGCACGAAATCGAGGTCGCAGCCCTCATCCGGCTCATCCAGGTTGATGGTGGGCGGCGCAACCTGGCTATTGATGGCCAGCACGCTGAAGATCGCCTCGATCGCCCCGGCAGCACCCAGCAGGTGACCGGTCATGGACTTGGTGGAGCTGACTGCGAGCTTGTAGGCGTGCTCGCCAAACACCGTCTTGATCGCTTCGGCTTCTGCCAGGTCACCGGCAGGGGTCGAAGTGCCATGAGCGTTGATGTATTGCACCTGATCGACATTGAGCTTGGCGTCGCGCAGGGCGTTGGCGATGCAGCGAGCGGCGCCGGCGCCATCGGCAGGCGGCGAAGTCATGTGATAGGCATCGCCACTCATGCCGAAACCGATCAGCTCGGCGTAGATGGTGGCGCCACGCGCCTTGGCGTGCTCCAGCTCTTCCAGCACAAGGGCACCGGCACCATCGGACAGCACGAAGCCATCACGCCCCTTGTCCCAGGGACGGCTGGCGCGGGTCGGTTCGTCGTTACGGGTCGACAGCGCACGGGACGCACCGAAGCCGCCCATGCCCAGGCCGCAGGCGGCCATCTCGGCACCGCCGGCGATCATCACGTCGGCTTCACCGTAGGCGATGTTGCGTGCGGCCATGCCGATGCAGTGGGTGCCGGTGGTGCACGCCGTGGAAATGGCGTAGTTCGGCCCCTGGGCACCCAAGTGGATGGACAGGAAACCGGAGATCATATTGATGATCGAGCCCGGCACGAAGAACGGAGATATCCGCCGTGGGCCGGAATCGTGCAGGGTGCGACTGGTTTCTTCGATATTGGTCAAACCACCAATACCCGAACCCATGGCCACGCCGATGCGTTCACGGTTGGCATCGGTGACTTCCAGGCCGGCGTTGCGCACCGCCTGAAATCCGGCCGCCAGACCGTACTGAATGAACAGGTCGAGTTTGCGGGCCTCTTTGGCCGACAGGTACTCCTCGACATTGAAGCCCTTTACCGAGCCGCCAAAACGGGTGGAATAGGCAGAAAGGTCGGTGTGTTCGATCAGACCAATGCCACTTTGGCCAGCCAGAATGCCCTGCCAGCTACTCGGTACATCCGTACCCAGTGGCGACAACATACCCATACCGGTGACTACGACGCGTCTACGCGACACAGCACTCTCCTTTTTCTAATGACGACACTTTGTATCAGACCTAAAGAAAAAACCGCACGCCGTAACGGCAGTGCGGTTTTTCCATGACAGCAAAAG
Organism: Pseudomonas saponiphila; assembly: GCF_900105185.1. Classification (NCBI taxonomy): domain Bacteria; kingdom Pseudomonadati; phylum Pseudomonadota; class Gammaproteobacteria; order Pseudomonadales; family Pseudomonadaceae; genus Pseudomonas; species Pseudomonas saponiphila. The sequence continues at coordinate 4,532,420 of NZ_FNTJ01000001.1, forward strand.
ACGACTACAAACGATTAAGCCTGGTGGCTGGTAACGTAGTCGATAGCTGCTTGAACGGTAGTGATCTTTTCAGCTTCTTCGTCAGGGATTTCGGTCTCGAATTCCTCTTCCAGAGCCATCACCAGCTCAACGGTGTCAAGGGAGTCGGCACCCAGGTCTTCAACGAAGGAAGCGGTGTTCACAACTTCTTCTTCTTTAACACCCAGTTGCTCAGCAACGATTTTCTTGACGCGCTCTTCGATGGTGCTCATACCTTGTTTTCACTCCTAATGGACAAATTCAGGCAGCTGGCCAGTGGGTAAGTGTATAGAAAGGCTTTTCAGCTTTTCAACTGAAAGCTTCGTCCCTCAAACCCTTTGGCCATCTGCCTATAAATTGATTGCAGCTTTATAACGGATTTTAGACAGCTCGTATGACATTTTTTTGAAGCAATCCGTCACATTTGACTCACATATACATCCCGCCATTGACCGGGATTGTAGCCCCGGTAACGTATGCCGCACCGTCGGATGCCAGAAAAGCGACCACTTGCGCGATCTCTTGAGCCTGGCCCAGACGACCCAGCGGAATTTGCGTCAGCAGGGCTTCACGCTGTGCTTCCGGCAGCTCACGGGTCATATCGGTGTCGATAAAACCTGGAGCAACCGAGTTCACAGTGATCGACCGCGAACCTACTTCACGCGCCAGGGCACGGCTGAAACCTTCCAGACCGGCTTTGGCGGCGGCGTAGTTTACTTGGCCGGCGTTGCCCATGGCACCCACAACCGAGCCAATACTGATAATTCGACCCCAACGAGCCTTGGTCATGCCGCGCAGAACGCCCTTGGACAGGCGATACAGGCTGTTCAAGTTGGTATCGACCACGTCGTACCACTCGTCATCTTTCATGCGCATCATCAGATTGTCGCGGGTGATGCCGGCGTTGTTCACCAGAATCGCCGGAGCACCGAACTGCTCGGTGATGCTGGCCAGCACCGCAGCCACGGACTCGTCGCTGGTGACATTGAGCTCAAGGCCGGCGCCCTGAATGCCGTTTTCCTTGAGGGTAGCGGCGATGCGCTCGGCACCGGAAGCGGAAGTGGCGGTACCCACCACGATGGCGCCCATACGACCCAGCTCAAGCGCGATGGCCTGGCCGATACCACGGCTGGCGCCGGTCACCAGTGCAACTTTACCTTGCAGACTCATGCAAGCTTCTCCTAGTTCAGGCCAACGCTGCACGGGCGGCAGCGAAGGCATCTGGGGTATTCAGGTTAGAGGTCGACACGCCTTCGGCGCAGCGCTTGTTGAGACCAGCCAGGACCTTGCCCGGGCCGCATTCCACCAATTGGGTGGCGCCTTGGGCGGCCAGGGTCTGCACCGACTCGACCCAGCGCACAGGCTTGTACAACTGCTCCAGCAAGTCACGCTTGAGAGTATCGAGGTCGGCCGCCACGGCAGCACTAACGTTCTGCACCAGAGGAATCTGCGGCGCCTGCCAGTTGATCGCTGCGATCGACTCGGCAAAACGCTCTGCCGCAGGACGCATCAGCTCGCAATGGGACGGCACACTGACCGGCAGCGGCATGGCACGCTTGGCACCGCGGGCCTTGCAGCCCTCGATGGCGCGATCCACAGCCGCCTTAGCACCAGCGATGACCACCTGGCCCGGGGAGTTGTAGTTCACCGCACTGACCACTTCACCTTGCGCCGCTTCTGCACAGGCCGCCACGACATCAGCGTCGTCCAGACCAAGAATTGCCGCCATGCCGCCCTGACCTGCCGGCACAGCTTCCTGCATCAGCTGGCCACGACGCTCGACCAGCTTGACCGCTTCGGCCAGAGTCAGGCTGCCAGCCGCCACCAGGGCGCTGTATTCACCCAGGCTGTGACCCGCGACGAAGGCCGGACGCGCACCACCCTCGGCCAACCATACGCGCCACAGGGCGATGGAAGCGGTGAGGATGGCCGGTTGAGTCTTGTCGGTTTGATTGAGCAGCTCTTCGGGACCTTGCTGGGTCAGCGCCCAGAGGTCGTAGCCCAGAGCATCGGAGGCTTCTTTGAATGTGTCGAGGATCAGCGGGTGCTGCGCGCCCAACTCGGCCAACATGCCGAGGGACTGCGAGCCCTGTCCTGGAAAGACGAATGCGAGGGATGCAGACATGTAACAAGCCCCTAATGATCTTGTCGTCGGAGAATTGACGTCACACCGCGGTGGACGCAAGAAACTGACAGTTGGATGGCCAATTGAACTGAGCGGTCACATTTAAGCACTCCACAGGATAAACGCCTAAAGCAACAGATCTTCAAGGCGCCCGTGCAGGCGTCGCGGCAGGTCTTCCTGAATTTCGATCAGCGCACGCTGAATCGCACTCTGAAACCCTTGAACACCCGCAGAACCGTGGCTTTTCACCACTATTCCCTGCAACCCGAGAAAGCTCGCACCGTTGTGCCGAGCCGGCGCCAGGTCCGCCTGCAATCGCCGCATCAGTGGCAGGGCCAGCGCCCCCACAACCCGGGACAGCAGATTGCGCCTGAACAACGCCTCGATACGGGCAGCGATCATAATGGCCAGACCCTCGCTGGACTTGAGCAGGATGTTGCCGACAAAACCGTCGCACACCACCACATCCGCCTCGCCACGATACAGCCCGTCACCTTCGACGAAGCCTATGTAGTTCAGGCCCCGCGCCTGCTGAAGCAGACTCGCTGCCAGCTTGACCTGCTGGTTACCCTTGATGTCTTCGGTGCCAATGTTCAGCAAAGCCACCCGTGGCCGGACAACCCCCAGACTTTCCGCCGCAACCGAACCCATGATCGCGAATTGCAACAGATGCTCGGCACTGCAATCGACGTTGGCGCCCAGGTCCAGCAACTGGCAATAGCCACGTTGAGTGGGAATCGCCGCCACCATCGCCGGACGATCAATGCCGGGCAGGGTTTTGAGCACGTAACGCGACAACGCCATCAACGCCCCGGTATTGCCGGCACTGACGCAGGCCTGGACCTTTTCATCCCGCAGCAGCTCAAGCGCCACCCGCATCGAAGAATCGGGCTTGCCGCGCAGAGCCTGGGCAGGCTTTTCGTCCATGGTGATCACTTCACTGGCAGGAGCGATTGTCAGGCGCGCGCGATCCACAGCCGAATGGCCGGAAAGCAGATCTTCAAGAAGGGAGGGTTGACCCACCAGGGTCAGATGCAGCGAGGGGGTAGCAGACAGGCAAGCAATACTGGCCTGAACAATGCTGCGGGGACCGAAGTCCCCGCCCATTGCGTCAATCGCGATGACTTGAGCGGACAAGGATTACTCGTCAGCGCCCTTGTCGATCACTTTACGACCACGGTATACGCCTTCTGGCGATACGTGGTGACGCAGGTGAACTTCACCGGTGGTCTTTTCTACGGACAGAGTGCTTGCCTCGAGAGCATCGTGGGAGCGACGCATATCACGGGCAGAGCGGGATTTTTTGTTCTGCTGAACAGCCATAATTGATTAACTCCTAAACGTTTGGGTCACGCTTTAACTGCGCCAATACACTGAACGGGTTGGACCGCGTTACCTCGTCCTCGCTCGGTTCGGGCTCATCGAGCCCCGCCGGCTGCTGGCATTCTTCCGGATGATGAGCAGGCACGATGGGCAAGGCAAGCAAAAGCTCCTCCTCGATCAACGCCTGCAGATCCAAAGGATCTTCGCCCAGTTCCAGCACGTCATAACCTTTCGGCAACGACTGGGTATTCGCACCCTCCTTCACCACGGCGTAACTGCACTCGCTGTGGATCGGCAGGGTGACCAGCTCAAGACAACGCTGGCAAACCATTTTGACTTCGACGTCGATGGAGCTGTGGATAACTACAGCTTTACGCTCGTCACGCTCGAAAACGAATTTAGCCTGCACCGTACCGACATTGTCGGAAAGCGGGTCGCAGAGTCTCTCCAAATCGGCCAGCAGCAGTTCACCTTGAAGGGTGGTGCCACGGTCAGCCAATTTGCGCGGGTCAACGTGAGGTGGAATCGGGTCATTCAACATAGGCGCAGCATTATAGGGATGCCCCCAGCCATGTCAAAGGAAATTCAGCCCTGTCCGTCACTTGCGGGCCCCGCTAGAATTCCCGGCCCGCCTCAGGAGATGCGCATGCTGCCTTTATTACTCGCTTCAAGCTCGGTCTACCGCCGGGAATTGCTCTCCCGCCTGCACCTGCCCTTCACCTGCAGCTCTCCCGATATCGACGAAAGCCATCGCCCGGGCGAGTCCGCCACGGAGCTGGTGAAACGCCTGGCCGAAGAAAAAGCTCGCACCCTTGCAGACACCCATCCAGCGCACCTGATCATTGGCTCGGACCAGGTTGCCGTACTGGGCGAACGCATCATTGGCAAACCCCACACTTTCGACAAGGCCCGCCAGCAGCTGCTGGACGCCAGTGGCAGCAGCGTCACCTTCCTCACCGGCCTGGCCCTGCTCAACAGCCAGACCGGCGATTGCCAGGTCGATTGCGTACCCTTCACGGTCAACATGCGCATCCTGGACAGCGCCCGCATTGAACGCTACCTGCACACCGAGCAACCTTACGATTGCGCCGGCAGCTTCAAGGCCGAAGGATTGGGGGTCAGCCTGTTCCAGAGCACCTCCGGCAGCGACGCCACCAGCCTTGTAGGGCTGCCACTGATCCGACTGGTGGACATGCTGCTGGCCCAGGGCGTGGAAATCCCCTGAAACCGCAATAAAAAAGCCGGCACTCAGGCCGGCTTTCCATTGGGCAGCACCCAATCAGCGCAAGGCCGGCCCCTGAAAGCCCATCCACATGGCGATCTGTTCGGCCACGCTGGCACCCAACCTCTTCGAAAAGCGATCGAGTGGCGACTCCTGGACAGTGAAGTCCACCAGCTCCTTCTCACCAATCACGTCCCGCGCCACCGAACTGGTATTACCCAGAGCATCGATCAAGCCCAGCTGCAACGCCTGCTCACCGGACCAGACCAACCCCGAGAACAGCTCAGGATGCTCTTTATCCTTGAGACGCTCGCCACGACCCTGCTTGACGCTGGCGATGAACTGACGATGAGTGGTGTCCAGCACGCCCTGCCAGAACTGAGTCTCATCAGGCTTCTGCGGCTGGAACGGATCGAGGAACGATTTGTGCTCGCCAGAGGTATAGGTACGACGCTCGACCCCCAACTTCTCCATGGCACCGACAAACCCGTACCCGGCCGCCGTAACACCAATGGAGCCCACCAGACTCGCCTTGTCGGCATAGATCTCATCGGCCGCACTGGCGATGTAGTAAGCACCAGAAGCCCCCAGATCAGAAATCACCGCATAGACCTTGGTGTCCTTGTGCAAAGCCCGCAGACGACGAATCTCGTCATAGACGTAGCCAGACTGCACCGGACTGCCGCCAGGGCTGTTGATGCGCAGGACAATACCCTTGACCTTGGGATCATCAAAGGCGGTACGCAGACTGCCGACGATATTGTCCGCACTGGCCGACTCCTTATCAGCAATCACCCCCGTGACATCGATCACCGCGGTGTAGCTGCCACCACGAGCCGCGCTCTTTTCCATGGTCATCAGCGGCGTAAACAAAGCCAACGCCGCAAACAGATACACAAAGGTCAGCAGCTTGAAGAAGATCCCCCAGCGCCGCGAACGACGCTGCTCCTGAACACCGGCCAGGAGCGTCTTTTCCAGCAGCTTCCAGCTCTTATCATCACCCTCTTCAGCGCCCGCCTTGCTTGGCGCCTTCCATTCGTCGCTCATGCCTACTACCCCAGCAAAAACTTATTCGGCAGCCTGACTCAGCCAGGCGTGCAATTGAGGAAAACGGTCGATGGACAAGCGCGGCTCGAAAGCCTGCAAAGCCTCGATGGACTGAGCACCGTAGCTCACAGCCACCGAATCCATGCCGGCATTGCGCGCCATCAACAGATCAAAGGAGGAATCGCCAACCATCAATGCTTGCCTTGGCCCGACACCGCAATGAGCAAGAATCTCCTCCAACATCAACGGATGAGGCTTGCTGGCGGTTTCGTCGGCCGCCCGGGTGACATCGAAATACTCTTCCCAACCGTGCGCCTTCAGCACCCGATCCAATCCGCGCCGAGCCTTGCCCGTGGCAACCGCCAACCGATAGCCCTCGCTCCGGAAAGCCTCCAGAGACTGCACCACGCCAGCAAACAAGGGCGAAGGCTCAGCCTCCAGCGCGATGTAGTGATCCGCGTAATGCTGACGAAAGGCCACCAACTGACCATCGTCGATTTCGGGATACAAGGTGCGAATCGCCTCCGGCAAGCCAAGGCCGATGATGCCCTTGACGGCAAAATCGTCGCGCCGGGGAAAACCGGAGCGATCGGCAGACACATGCATCGACTCGACAATCCGACCAATGGAATCCGCCAGAGTGCCGTCCCAATCGAAGATCAACAGCTGGTAATCAGGGTGCACTCAAGCGCTCCACGGTCTTGGCCCACATTTCATCCACCGGCGCCTGCAGCTTCAGCTCGCCGCCATCGGGCAGCGGCACCGTCAACATATAGGCGTGAAGGAACAGGCGCTTACCACCCAACTCGCGAATCTCACGGGTAAAGTCATCATCACCGTACTTGCTGTCACCGGCGATGCAGTGCCCGGCATGCAGGGTGTGCACTCGAATCTGGTGAGTGCGGCCAGTCACCGGCTTGGCCTCGACCATGGTGGCGAACTCGCCGAAGCGGCGCAGCACCTTGAACACCGTCAAGGCCTCCTTGCCTTCTTCATTGACTTCCACCATGCGCTCGCCAGAACGCAGATTGCTCTTGAGCAAAGGCGCGCGCACCTGCTTCAGGGCCGTTGCCCAGTGACCACGCACCAGCGCCATGTAGCGCTTGTCCACACCATCGCCACGCAGCGCGGCATGCAGGTGGCGCAACATGCTGCGCTTCTTCGCAATCATCAATAGGCCGGACGTGTCGCGATCGAGGCGATGCACCAGCTCCAGCTCCTTGGCGTCCGGACGCAACTGACGAAAGGCTTCGATCACTCCGAAATTCAGGCCGCTGCCGCCGTGCACGGCAATGCCGGCAGGCTTGTTGATCACGATCAGCGCCTTGTCTTCAAAGACAATCGAGGCTTCCAGTCGCTGCAACAACCCTTGAGCCAGCGGCACCGGTTCGTCGCGCTCGGGTACGCGCACCGGCGGCACGCGTACCACATCACCCGCCTGCAGCTTGTACTCGGGCTTGATCCGCCCCTTGTTCACTCGCACTTCGCCTTTACGCAAAATGCGATAAATCAAGGTCTTGGGCACGCCTTTGAGTCGCGCGAGAAGGAAGTTATCAATACGTTGGCCGGCATATTCCGGCGAGACTTCAAGCAATTGAACGCCTGGAGTCGAGGGGGCAGTAGTCGTCATGGCGCGAATGATAACAATTTTTTATGGATTTGAAGCACTTAATGATTGCTGCTATAGTCGCGAACGCCGCCAAAAGCGGCTGGACAGCGGAACAGCGGCAACTAGCCGGCCCTGACCAACGCAATTCATAAGGACGCAAGGCCGTCCTACGCAGCTCTCGCTACATACCGGAAGAGTCTGACGTTGTAACAAGCGCAGGTGACATGAGGCCTGAAACCCGTAAAAAGCAGAGTTATCACTCGCCTTTTATGCAGCGATTAACGGCCAGTTCACAAAGTGCAGTCAGCGCCTGACAACCCCAAGCGAAGGTTGCGGAAACAACGCCTTTAGCCATGATGCGTGACCTCCCCTTTCGGAGTTCACGGTAAATGCCAACCCGCTGCGGATTCTGCGCGCGGCAGCACCCGAATTATCAGGGATACGTGTAGGGTGGAGATGCACAACCGTCGGACTGTGTAGCATTAGGCTTTATTCAAGACGCTTCATCTCGTCCACAGTCGCCGGTTGATTCCTCCTCCTGACAGACTTTTGCTTAAGCGGTGCCTTAGTCACCACAGCAAGCAGGACGCGTGAGTCGCGACTTCGTTCTTAGTTATTCGGACGAACCTCGCTAGACACTCGAGTGGTCAACCACTCCTGACGCACCTGACACCGACCGTGAGAAGTCGTGTGTGCCGAACGCCGTTTCCGGCAGCCCGGAAACCGACGGTACTACATGAAAAGAATGCTGATTAACGCAACTCAACCCGAAGAGTTGCGTGTTGCCCTGGTAGACGGCCAGCGCCTCTACGATCTGGACATCGAGTCCGGTGCACGCGAGCAGAAAAAGGCCAACATCTATAAAGGCCGCATCACTCGCATCGAACCAAGCCTGGAGGCTGCCTTTGTCGACTTCGGCTCTGAGCGCCACGGCTTCCTGCCCCTCAAAGAAATCTCCCGCGAATACTTCAAGAAAGCCCCCGAAGGACGCGTCAACATCAAGGACGTCCTGAGCGAAGGCCAGGAAGTCATCGTCCAGGTCGAGAAAGAAGAGCGTGGCAACAAGGGCGCTGCCCTGACCACCTTCATCAGCCTCGCCGGTCGTTACCTGGTACTGATGCCGAACAACCCACGCGCCGGCGGCATCTCCCGCCGTATCGAAGGCGAAGAGCGCAACGAACTGCGTGAAGCGCTGAACGGCCTGGTGGCACCTGCCGACATGGGCCTGATCGTGCGCACTGCCGGCCTGGGTCGCAGCAGCGAAGAGATGCAGTGGGACCTCGACTACCTGCTGCAACTCTGGACCGCCATCAAGGAAGCTTCCCTGGATCGCTCCGCGCCATTCCTGATCTATCAGGAAAGCAACGTGATCATCCGCGCGATCCGCGACTACCTGCGCCAGGACATCGGCGAAGTGCTGATCGACAGCGTTGAAGCCCAGGACGAAGCCCTGACCTTCATCCGCCAGGTGATGCCGCAGTACGCCAGCAAGATCAAGCTGTACGAAGACAGCGTGCCGCTGTTCAACCGCTTCCAGATCGAAAGCCAGATCGAAACCGCCTTCCAGCGCGTGGTCGAACTGCCTTCCGGCGGCTCCATCGTCATCGACCCGACCGAAGCCCTGGTGTCCATCGACATCAACTCGGCCCGCGCCACCAAAGGCAGCGACATCGAAGAAACCGCCCTGCAGACCAACCTGGAAGCAGCGGAAGAAATCGCTCGCCAACTGCGCCTGCGTGATATCGGCGGCCTGATCGTCATCGACTTCATCGACATGACCCCAGCAAAGAACCAGCGCGCCGTGGAAGAAAAAGTCCGCGAATGCCTGGAAGCCGACCGCGCCCGCGTGCAGATCGGCCGCATCTCGCGCTTCGGCCTGCTGGAAATGTCCCGTCAGCGCCTGCGCCCATCCCTGGGCGAAAGCAGCGGCATCGTCTGCCCACGCTGCAACGGCACCGGCATCATCCGTGACGTCGAGTCGCTGTCCCTGGCGATCCTGCGCCTGATCGAAGAAGAAGCCCTGAAAGACCGCACCGCCGAAGTTCGCGCCCAAGTGCCGATTCCGGTCGCTGCCTTCCTGCTCAACGAAAAACGCAACTCGATCACCAAGATCGAACTGCGCACCCGCGCTCGCATTGTCATCCTGCCGAACGATCACCTGGAAACGCCGCACTTCGAAGTCCAGCGTCTGCGCGATGACAGCCCGGAAGCCAACACCAACCAGTCCAGCTACGAAATCGCCGCGGCCGCAGCCGAAGCCGAAGAAGTCCAGCCAGCCGCCGCCACCCGCACCCTGGTTCGCCAGGAAGCCGCGGTGAAGACTGCGCCGGCCCGCGCCAACGCCCCTGTGCCGACCGAAGCCGTCGCCCCGGTTGCCGCTCCAGCCCCGGTTGCTGCCGAGCCAAGCCTGTTCAAAGGCCTGGTCAAGTCCCTGGTCAGCCTGTTCGCCTCCAAGGAAGAGCCGGCTGCTCCGGTTGTGGTCGAGAAGCCGGCAACCGAGCGCCCTGCCCGCAACAACGAAGAGCAGCGTCGCAACGGCCGTCAACAGAGCCGCAACCGTAACGGTCGCCGCGACGAAGAGCGCAAGCCACGTGAAGAACGTGCACCGCGTGAAGAGCGCGCACCACGGGAAGAACGTCAACCTCGGGAAGTGCGTGAAGCTCGCGAAGAAGTCCAAGGTGTAGCCCGCGAAGAACGCGCACCTCGCGCTCCGCGTGAAGAGCGTCAACCGCGCGCCCCACGTGAAGACCGCAAGCCACGCGGCGAGCGTGAAGAGCGTGTTCGCGAACTGCGCGAGCCCCTGGATGCCGCTCCTGCCGCAGCAGTTGCTACTGCCGCCGTTGCCGTTGCCGAAGAACGCCCAGCTCGTCCACCGCGGGAAGAGCGCCAGCCGCGTCCGCCGCGTGAAGAGCGTCAGCCACGCGCCGAACAGGCTCAGGCCGCTGCCGCCAGCGAAGAAGAAGCACTGCCGAACGAAGAGCAACTGCAGGAAGAAGGCCAGGACAACGCCGACGGCGAACGTCCACGCCGTCGCTCCCGCGGCCAGCGTCGTCGCAGCAACCGTCGCGAGCGCCAGCGTGATGCCAACGGCAACGTGATCGAAGGTTCGGAAGAGAACGCCGAAGAGCCAGGCAGCGCCGATCTGGCCGCCGGCGTCGCGGTCACTGCCGCTGTTGCCAGCACCGCCATCAGCGCCAACGCTGAAGCCCAAGCGCATCAGCAAGCCGAACGCGCAACCGCCGCTGTCGCAGAGCAGGCTCCGCAAGCGCCTGTAGTCGAAGCCACTACTGAAGTGGAAATGCCGGCTGCTCCAGCTGTTGAATTGGCCCCGGTTGAACAGGCTCCAGTGGCCGAAGTTGCCCCGGTTGTGGCAGAGCAGCCTCAGGTTGAAGTCGCCGCTGAACCCGCCGTGACTGTCGAAGCACAACCTGTGGTAGCCGAGCAGCCGGTTGCAGAACCTGCAGTCCAGGCGCCAGTGGTTGAGGAAAAAGCCATCGAGCCTGCTCAGGAAGCTCCGGCCCCGGCCGCTGAACCTGTTGCCATCGAGCAGCCAGTGATTGCCCAGCAGCCTGCACAGGCTGAAGAGCCCGCACCGGCTGTTGCCCCAGCAGTCACCGAAGCCCCGGCTCCAGTGGTTGAAGCGGCTCCGGTGAGCGCCCTGACCAGCAACGGTCGCGCACCAAACGATCCGCGCGAAGTGCGCCGTCGCAAGCGTGAAGCCGAGCGTCTGCAGAAAGAAGCCGAACTGGCTGCCGCTACCGCCCCGGTTGAAGCGGTAGCTGCTGCCGAACCCGCTCCGGTAGAAGCGCCAGTGGTGGTCGAAGCCGCTCCAGCGCCTGTCGAGGCGGCTGAAGCAGCACCGGCGCCAGTCACCGAAGCCGTGGCAGAGCAACCTGCCCCGGTGGTGGAAGAGGCACCGCACAACGTCGAACACGCCGTTGAGCACGTCGCTCACGCCGAAGAAAAGCAGCACGAGCCTAAACCGCTCGCCTGACTCCATCGGCAATGAAAAAGCCCCGCCCGGGTCACCGGGCGGGGCTTTTTCATGCCTGCCATTCAGCGCTCGCGAAACACCAGCGCCGCCGGCAGATCCACATCCCACACCACTCCCGGGTCGTTCAAGGGCACTTCGACCACCTTGCCCGCAGCGAACAGACACCTGGCCCCGCGATCACCGGACAAACCCTGCAACGCAGCACCATAACCCCGGCCAAACCCCACCGGATGCCCCAGCTCGCCCCCCAGCCGCGGCACGCTGATGCACTCCTCGGTCAACCCCGCGATCACCCGCCTGATGCTGGCAGGCAGGATGAAGGGCATATCCCCCAGCAACACCACCCAGCCATTGGCGTCGGCACTGGCCGCTACCGCAGCCGCCAGGCTATGCCCCATGCCCGGGGAGTCCAGCAACAACACCTGACAACCATAGGCCCACCCCAGCTCCGCCACCCGCGGCCGCCCCGGCGTCGTGACCAGCACCCGCCGAACCACCTCGGCCGGCAGGTTGACCAGCACCTGTTCCAGTACCGGCCGCTCTACGCCATCGCGCCCTACGCAAGGCGCCAGCAACTTGTCCTGATCGTCTGCGAGCGCCTGTCGATAACGACTGCCCTGCCCCGCCGCCAGGATGATCGCGCAAGGCCAGGGACTCATCCGGCCACCTCGGCCACGCGCACCAACGGCTGCTGCGACAGGGGCTCGACACCATTTTTCAGCGCCACGATCTGCGCCATCAACGAAAGGGCAATTTCCGCCGGAGTATGACTGCCGATGTGCAGCCCCACCGGCCCATGCAAGCGCTCGATGGCCGCGCTCGACAATCCCAGCAGGGCCAGATTGTCCCGGCGCTTCTGACTATTGACCCGGGAACCCAGGGCACCGACATAAAACGCCGGCGAATCGAGGGCGGTCAGCAGGGCCATATCGTCCAGGCGCGGATCATGGGTCAGGGCCACCACCGCCGTGCGCTCATCAGGCTCGATGCTCAACACCGCATCGTCGGGCATGCCGGCGACCAAGCGTCCATCCTGGTCCTCCCAGCCATGCACGAACTCCTGGCGCGGATCACAGACCAGCACCTCGAAATCCAGCATGCGAGCCATTTGCGCCACATAACGAGACAGCTGCCCAGCGCCGATCAGCAACAGGCGCCAGCGCGGCCCGTAGATCGCCCGCAGGGTGACGCCATCAAACGCCAGTTCATCCCGCTTGCCCGCCGCCTTGAGCAACACCTGGCCGGTGCTCAGGTTCAACTCCCGGGCCACGATCTGATGCGCCGCGCAACGTTGCAGCAACTCGGCAACCCAGGACGGATCGCCGACCCGCTCCTCGGTCAAGCGCAGGGTGCCGCCACAGGGCAGACCGAAACGCGCCGCCTCCTCCACCGTCACACCGTAAGTCACCAATTGCACCGGCGGCCCCTGCGGTGCCAGACGCCCGTCCCCGAGGCGGCTGATCAGGTCGTCCTCGATGCAGCCGCCGGACACCGAGCCGATCACCACGCCGTCGTCGCGCAGGGCAAGCATGGCACCCGGGGGGCGCGGCGCGCTGCCCCAGGTCTGGACCACGCTGTAAAGCATCACCCCGCGCCCGGCACGGCGCCACTCCAGCACGCTGCGCAGGACATTCAGGTCGACACTGTCCATCAGGCACCCGCCTGCTGCCAGCCCTGCAACTGATAACGCACCGGCAAGTTGCGGATGCGCTTGCCGGTAGCAGCGAAGATCGCATTGCACAGGGCCGGGGCAATCGGCGGCACGCCGGGCTCACCGACACCGCCCAGCGGCACATCCCCCGCAGGCGTTACCAGGTGCACCTGCACCTGCCTGGGCGCCAGGGACATGCGCGCCACCTCGTACATGTGGAAGTTGTCCTGCTGGACCTTGCCATCCTTGAAGCTGATTTCCCCCAGCACCGCATTACCCAGGCCCATGACACAGGCGCCCTCGAACTGCGAGCGGATACGCTCGGGGTTGATCTGCGGGCCGCAATCCACGGCGATGTCGGCCTTGTGCACAATCAGCGTGCCATCGTCCTTGACCTCCACCTCGATCACCGCCGCCACATAGGTCACGAAGCTATAGTGCATCGCCAGCCCCAAGCCACGCCCCTTGGGCAGCGAGCGCCCCCAGCCGGCGGCCTTGGCTGCGGTTTCCAGTACCGCACGCATGCGCCCGGTATCGATCGGGTAACGCTCCGGAGACTCGCCGTAATTCCATTCCTCGCTCAGGGTTCGCGGGTCGATCTGACGGTCCGGCCCCAGCAGCTTGAGCTGGTACTTCAGTGGGTCCTGCCCCGCCTTGTGGGCCAGCTCGTCGACAAAACTCTGAATGGCGAAGCCGTGGGGAATGTTCGACACCGAGCGATACCACCCCACCCGGGTATGGGCCGCCGCTTCGGGATTTTCCAGGCGCACATTGGGAATCGCATAGGCCATGTTGGTGAAGCCCATGCCCAGTTCGAACGCGCCCTCATGGTTCATTCCCGGGGCGAACAGCGCGGTGATGCTCGGAGCCACGGTGCGATGCAGCCATGCGGCGGGCATGCCGTCATCGTTCAAGCCGGCCTTGAGGTACTCCGCCGACACCGTATGGAAGTAGGAGTGATGGATATCGTCTTCCCGGGTCCACTGCACCCGCACCGCCTTGCCGGGAAAGGCCTTGGCCAGGATGGCCGCCTCCAGAATGAAGTCCGGCTTGGATTTGCGCCCGAAACCGCCGCCCAGCAGGGTGACGTTGACCGTGACCTGATCAAAGCCGATGCCCAGGCGTTCGGCGATCCGCTCGCGGGTCACCTGGGGTGCCTGGCTCGGCGCCCAGGCTTCACAGCGCCCGTCGACAAAGCGCGCCACCGCCACCATCGGCTCCATGGGCGCCTGGGCCAGGTGCGGCAGGTAATAAGTGGCCTCCAGGCTGCTCGCGGCTTTGCTCATGGCCTCATCCGGATTACCGGTGCTGCGCACCACCTTGCCCGGTTGCTGTGCCGCCGCCTCCAGTTCCTTGCGGTATTGGACGGAGTTGTAGCCGGCATTGGCCCCGTCGTCCCACTCGATCTTCAAGGCATCACGACCCTTGATTGCCGCCCAGGTATTGCTCGCCACCACCGCCACGCCCCCCAGGGGCTGGAACTCGGAAGGCACGGGACGACTGTCGATGGGCAGCACCCTGATCACTCCCGGCACCTTGAGGGCCGCACTGTCATCCACCGACTTGACCTTGCCGCCATAGACCGGGGGCCGCGCCACCGCCGCGAACAGCATGCCTTCAAAATGCACATCGGCGCCGTACACCGCGCGGCCGTTGACGATGTCCTGGCCGTCGATGGCGCGAGTCGCTTCCTTGCCGATATAGCGAAACTCCGACGGCTGCTTCAGGCGCAGACTGTCCCGGGCCGGTACCGCCAGAGCCCCCGCCGCTGCGGCCAGGGCGCCATAGCCCAGTTCGCGCCCGCTGGGTTGGTGAACCACCTTGTGCAACTGCGCCCGGCACTCGCTCGGCGCTACACGCCACTGCTCGGCAGCCGCCTGTTCCAGCATGGTCCGCGCAGCAGCGCCGCAACGCCGCATGGGTTCGTACCAATGGCGCATGCTGCGCGAGCCGTCGGTGTCCTGATTGCCAAAGCGCGCTTCGTCCCCCGGCGCCTGCCTGACCTTGACCTGGGCCCAATCGGCCTCCAGCTCATCGGCCACCACCATGCTCAGGCTGGTACGCACCCCCTGGCCCATCTCCGAACGGTTGCAGATCACCGTCACGCTGCCGTCACTGGCAATGCTCACATAGACCTTGGGATCGTCGACCCAGCCGTGGGGCATGCCATCGGCACCAAATTTCTTGTCCTCGGCAAACGCCTGCTGCCAGCCCCAACTGGCCGCCAGTACCAGGGCTCCGGTGGCGCCCACGCCCTTGAGAAAACCACGGCGACTGAGGTTGCTCAGGGCAAAATCACTGGGTAAAGAGCTCATGCCTTGGCCTCCTGCAGATGGTTGGCCGCCTGGCGGATCGCGGTCTTGATCCGGTTATAGGTGCCGCAGCGGCAGATATTGCCGAGCATCGCCTCTTCGATCTGTTCATCACTGGGATTGGGATGGATCTTGAGCAGGGCCGTGGCGGACATGATCTGCCCGCCCTGGCAGTAGCCGCACTGGGCCACCGCCGTATCCAGCCAGGCTTGCTGCACCACCTGCCCCACCGGGTCGTTGTGCAGATAATCGATGGTGCTGACATTCTTGCCCAGCACCGTACCGACCGGGGTGATGCAACTGCGCGCCGGGTCGCCGTCGACATGCACGGTGCAGGCACCGCACAGGCCCATGCCGCAACCGAATTTGGTGCCGCTATAACCCGCCACATCGCGGATGGCCCACAACAGCGGCATGTCCTCGGTGACGTCCAGGGGATGATCTTGACCATTGAGCTTCAGGGTAATCATGGGCACGCCCGCATTCTATGAGGTGATGGGGTCGAGCCATCTGCCACGCGGCAATGCGAATGAGGTGCGCGCAGATCGGCTCAGGCTAATCGGGCTCTCTTGTGAAGACGGGGCTTCACCGGGCCTTTGGGGACGACAAATACTTACATTGTTAGCAAGCTAAGTTAAGCCGCCGGACATAAAAAAGCCTTGCAGGGTGTGCACCGTGCAAGGCCTCTGGCTCAAGCGCTGAGCTTAGTTCAAGAGTCGCCTCAATACAGATTCGGCTCCATCTCCAGCTCGACACTGAAACGCTCGACGATATCGCGCTGGATCCGCCGGGCCAGCTCCAGCAGTTGCAGGCCGGTGGCCGTGCCGTAGTTCACCAGCACCAGGGATTGCAGGCGATGGACCCCGGCATCGGCTTCACGAAAGCCCTTCCAGCCCGCCTGCTCGATCAGCCAGCCGGCCGCCAGCTTGACCTGCCCATCGGCCTGGGGATAACCCACCAGCCCCGGATAGGCCTGCTTGATCTGCGCCGCCAGCAGCGCCGGGACCACCGGGTTCTTGAAGAAACTGCCGGCATTGCCAAGCACCGCCGGGTCGGGAAGTTTCTCGCTGCGGATACTGCAGATCGCCCGACTGACATCGCTGGCCGTCGGGTGCTCGATGCCCTGCTCGTTCAGGCGCTGACGCACCGGACCGTACTCAAGGTGCAGGTGATCGACGCGATTGAGGACAAAACGCACCCGCAAGATCAACCAGCGACCGGCCTCATGCTTGAACAGGCTGTCGCGGTAAGCGAATTGGCACTGGGCCAGGTCGAAGTCGCGCAATTCACCGGTGTGCCGGTCCAGGGCGGTCAGGCCGGCGAACACGTCCTTGATCTCCACGCCATAGGCGCCGATGTTCTGCATCGGCGCAGCGCCCACGGTACCGGGAATCAGGCTCAGGTTCTCCAGCCCGGACAAGCCCTGCTCCAGGGTCCACAGCACGAAGGGATGCCAGGTTTCCCCGGCCTCGGCTTCCACCACCACCCGCTGCCCATCGTCACTGAGCAAACGGATGCCGCGGCTGGCCATGCGCAGCACCAGGGCCCGGATATCCGCGGTCAGTAGCAGGTTGCTGCCGCCACCGATCACCAGCAAGGGCAACTGCTGCGCGGCGCAATAGGCCAGGGCTTCGCGCACGTCGTCGTCGCTGTGGGCCTGGGCAAAGCGCAGGGCCTTGACCTCGACGCCGAAGCTGTTGAACGGCTTGAGCGAGACATCGGACTGAATCTGCAGGGTCATAACCGTCCCTTCAATTCGATCACCAACCGGTCACAGGCATCCTCGATCAGGTCCAGCACCTGCTCGAAGCCCTGCTCACCGTCGTAATACGGGTCCGGCACTTCATCCAGCGGCGCCTGGTAGCGACGCAGGAACAGGTCCAGCTCGGCTTTACCCCCGGCCGGCTGCAAGGCCTTGAGGTTGCGCAGGTTGCTCTGGTCCATGGCGAAAATCAGGTCATACACGGCGAAATCGGCGCTGCCGACCTGCTGCGCCCGTTGCACCGAAAGGTCGTAGCCACGGCGCAAGGCCGCCTGCTGGCTGCGTGAATCAGGGGCCTTGCCGATATGCCAGTCGCTGGTGCCAGCCGACGCGACCTGCACCTGATCGCCCAGGCCGGCCGCGCGCAACTTGTGGCGCAGCACACCCTCGGCAGTGGGCGAGCGACAGATATTGCCCAGGCAGACGAACAGAACCCGCATCAAGCCTCCAGCAGGCGCCGAACGCGCTCAAGGTCTTCGGCGGTATCGACGCCGGTGGGTGGGGCCTCCAGAGCATCGGCGACATGAATCCGCACGCCGTGCCACAAGGCACGCAACTGCTCCAGGGATTCGGTGTTTTCCAGCCAGCACGGGCCCCAGCTGACGAAGTCATGGAGGAAACCGGCGCGATAGGCATAGATGCCGATGTGGCGCCGGTAAGGCACGCCTTCCGGCAAGTGCTCATGACTCTTGGCGAAGGCATCCCGCGCCCAGGGCAAGGTGGCACGGCTGAAGGTCAGGGCCAGACCGTTGAGGTCGGTGACCACCTTGACCACGTTGGGATTGAACAGCGTCTGCACATCCTCGATCGGCTCGGCCAGGGTGGCCATGCGCGCCTCGGTGTGGGCGGCCAGGTTGGCGGCCACCTGATCGATCACCGAAGGCGGGATCAGCGGCTCGTCGCCCTGGACGTTGACCACGATGGCATCCGCCGCCAGGCCAAGCTGGCTGGCGACTTCCGCCAGGCGATCGGTTCCTGAGTTGTGATCTTCCCGGGTCAGCAGCGCTTGCGCGCCAAAGCCCTGGCACGCCTCGACGATACGCGGGTCGTCGGTGGCCACCACCACCCGCTCGGCGCTGCTCTTGCAGGCCTGCTCCCAGACCCACTGGATCATCGGCTTGCCGGCGATCAGTTGCAGAGGCTTGCCCGGCAGGCGGGTGGAGGCGAAACGCGCCGGAATGACCACGGTAAAGGCGCCGCTCATTTGTCCAGACGCTCTTCGGCGGTCAGGGTACGGGCTTCGCTTTCCAGCATCACCGGGATGCCGTCGCGGATCGGATAGGCCAGGCCGGCGCCCTTGCTGATCAGCTCGGTCTTGTCGGCGCTGAGTTTGAGCGGGCCCTTGCAGATCGGGCAGGCCAGGATGTCGAGCAGTTTGGTGTCCATGAGGTTTCCCTGGATAAAAGCGATTAAGGCAACAGACGATCAGGCAGCAGGCGCATCAGCTGGGTATCGAACCAGGTGATGAAGGCCGCGGACGGCACCGCATCCACCGCCAGGTACCACCAGTCGGCCGCCGCGAATTCACGGCACTTGACCGCATCTTTCTCGGTCATGACCAACGGCAATGACGGGGTGAAGGCCAGGGCCTGCGCACTGTATTGAGCGTGATCGGCAAATGCATGGGGGACAGGCCGCCAGTGTAGCGTTTCAAGGGTATTGAAGAAACGCTGGGGGTTGCCGATGCCGGCCACCGCGTGCACCGCCTGCCCTGGCGCGAAGTGCTCCACCGGGCGGCGCTCGCCACTCTGCAGATTGACCAGCGCCGAAGGCTTGAGATGGAAGGCAAAACCGTCGGCGCGATCATCAAGAGCGCCGTTGTAGAGCAGTGCATCGACACTCTGCAAGCGTTCCACCGGCTCGCGCAGGGGCCCGGCCGGCAGGCAGCGCCGGTTGCCCAGGCCACGGGCAGCGTCGATCAGCACCAGCTCCAGGTCACGGGCCAGGCGGTAATGCTGCAGGCCGTCGTCAGAGAGAATCAGGTCCAGCGGTTCGGCGGCCAGCAAGGCCTGTACCGCGCGGCTGCGATCCGGATCGATCATCAGCGGCACGCCACAGCGCTGGACGATCAGCAGCGGTTCATCACCGGCCACCGCGGCGCTGTCCGCGGCCGTCACCCGCCAGGGCAGTTGCGGCGGCTTGGCGCCATAGCCGCGACTGACCACCCCGACCCGCAGGCCGAGGCGCTGACAGTGCGCCACCAGCCACAAGATCAGCGGCGTCTTGCCCGTGCCGCCAACGGTAATGTTGCCCACTACGATCAACGGCACCGGCGGCTGATAGATCGCCCCCTCGCCCGCCAGAAAGCGCCGGCGCTTGCCCACCACCACTCGGCGGTACAGGCATTCCAGAGGCTGCAGCAGTTTCAGCGCGGGGTGGCCGTTGTACCAGGCGGCGAGCAAACGATCGGAGAATGCCATCAGGGTGCCGGCGCCGCCTCGACGGTGGTCATGCGCAGGTGGCTGAAACCGAGCTTGCCGGCCGCATCCATGGCAGTGATCACCGCTTGGTGTTGAGTCTTGCCGTCGGCGCTGATGGACAGCGGCAGATGGGGGTCCCCCGCCGACTCCTTCTGCAAGGCCTCGATCAGGGTGGCCAGGTCATTTTTCGGCAGGACCTGATTGTTGACCGAGAACACCCCGTCGGCGCTGATGGCGATATCCAGCTGCTTGACCTCCTGGTCTTCGGCGGGTGAGCCGCTGACCGCTTCCGGCAGGTCGACCCGCAGCTCGGTTTCCCGGGTAAAGGTGGTGGTGACGACGAAAAACAGCAGCAGGATGAACACCACGTCAATCAATGACGCGAGGTTGATGTCCACGGTTTCCCGGGGTTTGCGACGGAATTTCACGCTTTGCCCTCGGCCAGGTCGACATCGCGGTCACCCTGGATCACTTCCACCAGCTTGATCGCTTCCTGTTCCATGCCCACCACCAGCTCATCGACCCGACGTTGCAGGAAGCGATGGAAGAACACCGAAGGAATCCCCACCATCAGCCCCGCGGCGGTGGTGATCAAGGCCTTGGAAATACCGCCGGCCAGCACGTGGGCGTTGGTGGTCATGCCCGAGCCCATGAACGAACTGAAGATGTCGATCATGCCCAGCACCGTGCCCAAGAGGCCCAGCAGCGGGGCCATGGCGGCGATGGTGCCGAGGGCATTGAGGTAGCGCTCCAGCTCGTGGATCACGCGGGCCGCCGCCTCTTCGATGCATTCCTTCATGATCTCGCGACCATGCTTGGAATTGGCCAGGCCCGCGGCGAGGATCTCTCCCAGGGGCGAATCGGCACGCAGCTCCTTGAGCTTTTCCTTGTTCAGTTGCTTGTCCTTGATCCAGCGCCAGACCTGACCCAACAGATGGGGCGGGGTGACTCGGCTGGCCCGCAGGGTCCACAAACGCTCGGCAATGATGCCCACAGCCGCGATGGAACTCAGAATGATCGGCAACATCATCCAGCCGCCGGATTTGACCAATTCCCACACAGTGACAGTCCCCTCGAAAAAGTGCGCCACTCTAACATAGGGGCTGGACGCACCGAAGACCGTGATGTCGCATGCTCACGGGCTTTAATAACTCACGGTTATTTAAGGCATTAATGCTCAATCGCGCCAGAAACGCCGCTGCGCGCGCAGGCTTTGCACGGGCCCGAAAGTCCCCAGGCGCAGTGTCAGCGCTCCTTGATCGGCGCTGTCATGAACCGCCAGCCCCAGCCGTCGATAGCGCGCCAGCACCTCGGCATGGGGATGACCGAAGGCGTTGCCCCGCCCGCGGGAAATCAGCACCGCTGTCGGTCGCAGGCGCTGCAGCAGGGCCATGGACGAAGAAGTGCGGCTGCCATGATGGGGCGCCTGCAACCAGTGGGTGTGCACCGCCAGCGCACTGGCGAGCAGGGCCCGTTCGGCATGCACGTCGATGTCGCCGGTGAGTAACAGCCGCTCGCCTCGAGCCTCGACCTGCAACACGCAGGAAGCCTGGTTGCCATCGGTCGCCGCCGACCATTGCCAAAGCCGAAAGCGCACCCCATTCCATTGCCAGCCCAGGCCTGACTCGCACGGCTGTGCCTGCAAGGCGGCGGGCAATGCCCCGGGCTCGCCGCTGCGCACCCGGGCCACATCGATTCCGCGCCAGACCGCGAGGGCGCCACCGGCATGATCGTTATCGGCATGACTGAGCAGCATCAGGTCCAGTTGCCTGACCCCCAGTTTGCGCAAGGTTGGCAGCACCACCCGCTCGCCGAGATCGAAATCCCCCACCCGGGCGCCGGCATCGTAGAGCATGGCGTGATCGCGGGTGCGCAGGAGCATCGACAGCCCCTGCCCCACGTCCAGTTGCCAGACCTCCACTTCCCCCTCGTGCAGCACCGGCTCGGGCGGCCAGAAGGCCAATAGCAGCAGCGGCCCCCCCAGCACCCGCAGCGGTACACCGCTGGGCAGGAGCAACAGCAAGGCCCCCAGGGCACTGAGCCCCCAAAGCCACCAGGGCAGCAACGGCGCTACCCAGGCCGGCCAGGCACCGGCGATCACCCCCAATAGGCGGAACAGCCCATCCAGCAGCCCCCCGGCCAGCCACAGCAAGCCCTCGCCCACATGAGGCAGCGGCAGCAGCAGACAACCCAGCAGCGCCGGCGGCAGCACCAGCAGACTGATCCAGGGCACCGCCAGCAGATTGGCCAGGGGACCGCTGAAGCTGATGGGCAACCCCAGGGCCAGCAGCGGCGGCAGCAAGCCAATGGCGATCAGCCACTGAGCCCGGCTCCAGGCCTGCCACCAGCGCCAGCGCCCCAGGCGCCCGGCGAAGGTGAGAAGCAGGATCGCCACCGCGGCAAACGACAGCCAGAATCCCGGCTGCAAACTGGCCAGGGGCTCGAACAGCAACACCGCATTCAACGCCAGCAGCCAGGGTCGCCAGACGCCCAGATGGCGAAAGCGCAGCCGCCAGAGCAGGACCAGGGCGACCATCACGCAAGCCCGCTGCACCGGCACATCGAACCCGGCCAGCAGGCCGTAGCCCAGGGCCCCGAGAAAGGCCAGGGCACAGGCCCAGGGCAGCCACGGCCGGCGCTCGGGCCAGACGCCCCAGCGGGCCAGCCCGGCCACTGCGAGGTAGATCACCCCGGCCAGCAGGCTGATGTGCTGACCGGAAATCACCATCAGGTGAACCGTGCCGGTGTCCTGCAGCACCTGCCAGTCCTGGCGCGTCAGACCCGAGCCGTCGCCCATCACCAGTGCCGCCAGCCCGGCGCCACGCCCTTGTGCCTCGACATCCAGCAGGCGCTGGCGCAGCCCCTCGCGCCAGGCCAGGCGCGCGGGCCTGAGCAACTGCCCGGCCTTGACCGTGCCGGTGGCCCCGATGCGCCGCGCCAGCAGCCAGGCCTGGTAATCGAACCCCTGGACATTGAGCAGGCCGGCAGGACGCCGCAGCTTGACCGCCAGGCGCCAACGCTCGCCACTGTGCAGCGGCGGGGCGTCGTGCCAGGCCAGGCGTATCCGCCGCGGCAGTCGCTCGCGCCGGGCCTGGGCGGCCTGCAGTTCAAAGCGCACCACGCCCTGGCCCTGCTCCGGCAAACCACTGACCTGCCCCTCCAGCCAGCGGGTTTGCCCTTCCAGGCCAGGAGCCAGGCGATCATCCAGGGCCCAATGCCCGGAGATGCAAGCCCAGGCGAAACCGAAGAGAAAAAATGCCACGGGATGTGTACGAAAAGGCAGCAGCATCAGCCCCACCACCGACATCGCCAGCAGCAGCCAGACCGGCGGCAGCACCGGCAGAAAACCCAGCGCCAGCAGCCCCGCGGCCAGCGCCAGCAACCCCGTCCCCATCAGCCAGCCCCTCCTTGGCAGTCCCTACTCTGGGCTTAGCCGAGGATCGGCGGCGCGGTTTTATCATTTGTCACAATGTCTGAATTTGCCCTGACTAGAATCCGTTCATAATCGCGACCTGATCCAACCGAGAAGCCTTATGCCCCGGCGCTTATTCAAACGTTACATGCCAGATCCGGCCAGCATCCGGGAACACAAGTCCTTACGCTTTCTTGGCACGCTGTTGCATGACGCCAACCTCTGGCACCTCAATCGACACTCCGTGGCCCGTGCCATGGCGGTGGGTTTGTTCGCCGCCTTCATCCCCATTCCGATGCAGATGCTGCTGGCCGCGGCGCTGGCGGTCTGGCTGCGGGCCAACATGCCCATCAGCGTCAGCCTGGTGTGGTTGACCAACCCCATCACCATGCCGCCGGTGTTCTTCTGCACCTATCAACTGGGGGCCTGGCTGATGAACGTGCCGGCCCGCACCCTGCCGGACGAATTGACCTGGGAGTGGATCAGCGGTCAGCTCAGCACCCTGTGGCAACCCTTTCTCCTGGGCTCGGTGGTGGCCGGGCTGGTGCTGGGAGCCACGGCCTATTGCCTGACCATGCTCTATTGGCGCTGGTGGGTCGCGCGCCAGTGGCGCAGGCGCAAGCAGCAGCGCCCATGAACAACGAAAACGGCCTCTCGAGGGAGGCCGTTTTCATCAGACGCGCAAACCATTCACTGACGCATGCCGCGCCCGCTGACCAGCAACCGGGCGCAACCGATGTACAGCACCACGGTGGCCACCAGCATGAAGGTGATGGCCACGCTGATGCGGATGTCCGACACCCCGAGGATGCCGAAGCGGAAGGCGTTGACCATGTGCAGCACCGGGTTGGCCAGGGACACGGTCTGCCAGAACGGCGGCAGCAGGTTGATCGAGTAGAACACCCCGCCCAGGTAGGTCAGGGGGGTCAGCACGAACGTCGGGATGATCGAGATGTCATCGAAGTTGCGCGCGAACACCGCGTTGATGAACCCCAGCAACGAGAAGATGGTCGCCGTCAGCACCACCACCAGTACGGTGACGCCCAGGTGATGCACCTGCAACGTGGTGAAAAACAGCGACAGCAGGGTCACGATGATCCCCACCATCAGGCCCCGCAGGACCCCGCCGAGGGTATAGCCGATCAGGATGGTGTGCGGCGACACCGGCGATACCATCAGTTCCTCGATGGAGCGCTGGAACTTGCTGCCGAAGAAGCTCGACACCACGTTGCCGTAGGAGTTGGTGATCACCGACATCATGATCAGCCCCGGCACGATGTACTCCATGTAGGTGAAGCCACCCATATCGCCGATCTGCCGGCCGATCAGGTTACCGAAGATGACGAAGTACAGGACCATGGTGATGGCCGGCGGCAGCAGGGTCTGCGGCCAAATCCGGGTGAAGCGGCGGATCTCGCGATAGACGATGGTGTTGAGTGCCACCAGGTTGGGTTTCAACTCCGAACTCATACCGCCACCTTCGACAGATTTTTCTCCACCAGGGACACGAACAGCTCCTCAAGTCGGTTGGTTTTGTTACGCAGGCTCAAGACCTCGATGTTCTGCAGGGCCAGTTGACCGAACAGCGCGGTGATGCCGACGGCCTTGTCCACCTGGACTTCCAGGGTGTGGCTGTCGACCAGCCGGGTCGGATAGCCGGCCAACTGCGGCGCCACGCGCAGGTCGTGCTTGAGGTCGAGCAGGAAGGTTTCCACATGCAACTGGCTCAGCAGCTGACGCATGCTGGTGTTCTCGACGATGGTGCCGTGGTCGATGATGCCGATGTTGCGGCACAGCTGCTCAGCCTCTTCCAGGTAATGGGTGGTGAGGATGATGGTGATGCCTTTCTGGTTGAGCTCGGTGAGGAAGGTCCACATCGAACGACGCAGCTCGATGTCGACCCCGGCCGTGGGTTCGTCGAGGATCAGCAGGCGCGGCTCGTGGACCAGGGCCCGAGCGATCATCAGGCGCCGCTTCATGCCTCCGGACAGGGAGCGCGAAGGCACATCGCGCTTGTCCCAAAGCCCGAGCTGGGTCAGGTACTGCTCGGCCCGCTCCTTGGCGATTCTCGCCGGAATGCCGTAGTAGCCGGCCTGGGTCACGACGATGTCGAAAGTCTTCTCGAACTGGTTGAAATTGAATTCCTGCGGCACCACACCGATGCAGCGCTTGAGCGCCGCCGGCTCACGATCTAGGTCGTGACCGAAGACATTCACGCTGCCGCTGGTCTTGTTCACCAGGGTCGAAAGAATGCCGATGGTGGTGGATTTACCGGCCCCGTTAGGGCCAAGCAGGGCGAAAAAATCACCTTCGGCGACGTCCAGATCGATACCACTCAGGGCCTGGAAACCGTTGCCGTAGGTTTTGGTTAGCTGCCGGATGGACAGAGCGGAACTCATATCGGATTCATGCACCAAGAAGGGGAATTGAATAAGTAAGGGCGGTCCGGCCGGATTGCAACGACGCCGGACGCACGCCATGGTGCGGGCCTGAGCCACGCAAGTACAGTCACGCTTGTTGATAGTGGGTATTAAGTCAAAGCGGTCATCACCGCCCGACGATAGGCCGGGCGCTGCTTCAAGCGCTCGTACCAGGCGTGCAGATGCGGCATTGCAGGGCGCTCGATGGGCATCTCGAACCAGGCGTAGATGAAGCTCCCCAGGGGAATATCCCCCACGCCAATTTCCGGCCCGGACAGGTAGGGCTGGTCGGCCAGCGCCTGATCGACCCGAGCCAGCAGTTCGGCACAGGTAGCCTTGGCGGCATGGATCTGCGCCCAGTCCTGCTGCTCGGCCGGAGTGCGCAACACTCCCCAGAACAGGTGGCGGAAAGGCTCGGCGAAGGTCGAGGTGGTCCAGTCCATCCACTTCTCGGCACTGGCCCGGGCCTGCACATCGGCCGGATACCAGTGGCTGTCGGCGGCATGCCGAGCGGCCAGGTAACGCACGATGGTGTTGGACTCCCAGAGCACGAAGCCGTCGTCTTCAATCAGCGGGATGCGCCCGTTGGGGTTCAGCGCCCGGTAGGCCGGAGTGTCCACCACACCGAAGGCGCCACCGGCATCCAGGGACTCATAGGCCAGCCCCAGCTCTTCGGCACACCACAACGCCTTCCTGACATTCGACGAGTTCTTGCGACCCCAGATCTTCAGCATGACCATCCCTCAGTTATGAATGCCGGGGCAGTCTACGCCGGATCAGCCGCGACTCAAATCACTGCGCATGTCCCCCGGCAGTACGCCCCCCTGCTCGCCGAACAGATGGGGATAGCATGCCTGCAGGTGACTGAAGAACAGCTCCTGCGGCACATCGGCGAAGCGCCCATGATCCACCAGGTACTCCATCGACTGGTCGCCCTGACGGTTGAAGGGGTGAAAGACACTGTCCTGCACCCCGTCAAACTCTAGCGGCGCCACATCGAACAGTTCGCACAGACTCTGGTTGAACGCCGGCGTCGCCTTGACCCAACGCCCCTGCAGGTACAGCTCGGTGTAGCCGTGCATGGCGAACACATCACTGCGCAGCAGCTCCAGCAGACGCGGGGTCGACAGGTGATTGCGCACGTCCGCCAGACCGATGCGCGCGGGTATCCCGCAATGCCGGGCACAACCGGCCAGCAGAGTGGCCTTGGGTACACAGTAGCTTTCGCCGGCGATCAGGGCATGACTGCCCCGCAGGGTTTGCGGATCAGGGCTGAAGGAATAGAAGTTGTAACGCACGGCCTCACGCACCGCGTAGTAAAGGTTCACCGCCTGCTGCCGCGGATCGCCGCCGGCACCGCGATGAGATTCGGCGAACTCCACCACCGCAGGGTGGTCACTATCGATGAAGCGGCTGGGACGCAAGTACTGGTTCATGGGCAAAACCTCCAAGCGAAGCCTGGAGTCTATCGAGAGGACCGCCCTGGCGATAACGACGTTTCGGCCAAAGATCAGGGTCGGTCCGAGTATCACCAGCCGTGCTTCAAAGCCCCCGCAGGCCGGCAAACTCAAGCGTCGCACCCGCACCACCGCAATCACCCGCTTTGTCGGAGGCCGACTAAGCTCTGAGGGTGATTTGGCCCCTGGCTTCATGGAGGATTGAATATGCTGTTGTTGTGGATACTGGTTTTGCTGGTTGGGGTCGCCTATCTGGCGCACCGCCGCACCGCTCCCCTGCCCGCCCTGGGCACCGTTGCCGTCTACCTGCTGGCCATGGGCGCCTTCAGCCGGGCTCCCGGCTGGTTGCTGCTGGTGTTCTGGATCGTGCTGGCGGCCATTGCCGCGCCGCTGTTGCTGCCCGACCTGCGCCGCAAGTACTTCAGCGCCCCGCTGTTCACCTGGATGCAGAAAGTGCTGCCGCCCATGTCGCAAACCGAGCGCGACGCCATCGATGCCGGCACCGTGTGGTGGGACGGCGAGCTGTTCAGCGGTCGCCCCGACTGGAACACCTTGCTGGCCTATCCCAAGGCCCAACTGACCGCTGAAGAACAGGCGTTCATCGACGGCCCCACCGAAGAACTCTGCGCCATGGTCAGCGACTGGCAGATCGGCCAGCACATGGACCTGCCGCCCGCGGCCTGGGCCCATATCAAGGAACACGGCTTCTTTGCCCTGATCATTCCCAAGGAGTACGGCGGCAAAGGCTTTTCCGCCTACGCCCACTCCCAGGTTGCGATGAAACTGGCAACCCGCAGCGGCGACCTGGCCTCCACGGTCATGGTCCCCAACTCCCTGGGCCCGGCCGAACTGCTGCTGCACTACGGCACCGATGAACAACGCAATCACTACCTGCCGCGCCTGGCCCGTGGCGACGACATTCCCTGCTTCGCCCTCACCGGCCCGCTGGCAGGCTCCGACGCTGGCGCGATGCCCGACACCGGGATCATCTGCAAGGGCCAATGGCAGGGCGAGGAAACCCTCGGCCTGCGCCTGAACTGGGAAAAGCGCTACATCACCCTGGGCCCGGTCGCCACCCTGCTGGGCCTGGCCTTCAAGGCCCACGACCCGGATCACCTGCTGGGTGACCAGGAAGACCTGGGCATCAGTCTGGCGCTGATTCCCACCGACACCCCGGGGGTGGAAATCGGCCGCCGCCACCTGCCCCTGGGCGCCGCTTTCATGAACGGCCCGAACTCCGGCAAGGACGTGTTCATTCCCCTGGACTACCTGATCGGCGGCCGGGAAATGCTCGGCAAAGGCTGGATGATGCTGATGAACTGCCTGTCGGTGGGGCGCTCGATCTCCCTGCCGGCGGTCGGCACCGGCGCCGCCAAGTTCACCAGCCTGGTGACCGGCCAGTACGCCCAGGTGCGTGAGCAGTTCAACGTGCCACTGGCGGCCTTCGAAGGCATCCAGGAAGCCCTGGCCCGCCTCGGCGGCAACGCCTGGCTGATGGACAGCGCGCGCATGCTCACCGCCAATGCCGTGGACCTGGGGGAAAAGCCCTCGGTGCTGTCGGCCATCCTCAAGTACCACCTCACCGAGCGCGGACGCGAGTGCATCAGCCACGCCATGGACGTGCACGGCGGCAAGGGCATCATCATGGGGCCCAACAACTACCTGGGCCGCAGCTGGCAGGGCGCACCGATCTTCATCACCGTGGAAGGCGCCAATATCCTCTCGCGCAACCTGATGATCTTTGGCCAGGGGGCGATCCGCTGCCACCCGTTCGTGCTCAAGGAAATGGCCCTGGCCGGACGCGAGGACCATGACCAGGCGCTGAAGGAGTTCGATGCCCTGCTGCTCCAGCACATTGGTTTTGCCGTAAGCAATGCTGCCAGCACCCTGGTGCTGAACCTGGGCCTGGGCCACTTCGAACAGGCCCCGGGCGATCCGCTCAGCCAGCGCTACTTCCGTGCCCTGAACCGCCAGGCTGCGGCCTTTGCCCTGCTGGCCGACTTTTCCATGATGCTCCTGGGAGGCGAGCTCAAGCGGCGCGAGCGGCTCTCGGCGCGCCTGGGCGATGTGCTCAGCCACCTGTACCTGGCCTCGGCGGCACTCAAGCGCTATCACGATCTGGATTCACCGGAGTACCTGCGCCCCCTGCTGGCCTGGGCCCTGGAAGAAAGCCTCGGCCACTCCGAACGCGCCCTGGACGAGTTGCTCGGCAACTTCCCCAGTCGCCTCTTCGGCTGCCTGCTGCGAGTACTGGTGTTTCCCTTCGGCCGTCGCCATACCGGGCCGTCGGACCGCCAGGATGCCGAAGTGGCGGAAATCATTGGCCGCGCCCAGGGCGACCCGGCCCTGGAAGCGGTACTCGCCGGCTGCTATCGCCCACAAGCCAAGGACGATCCGGTCGGCGCCCTGCAGCACGCCTGCAACCTGCTGAGCGCGAGCCATCCACTGCAGAAGAAACTCCACGAAGCGCTGAAAAGCGGCCAGGTCAAACCGGCGGCCGGCGAATCGGCCATCGATGCGGCCCTGGAGGCCGGCGTGCTGCAAGCGGCCGAAGCCCAGAGCCTGCGGGAGGCCGAAGCGGCGCGACGCAAAGTCATCGACGTGGACGACTTCGCCAAGGAGGAACTGACCTTGAGCGAGGGCAAGATCCGCTAGGCAGGCCCTTCGGGGCAGGTCGATTATGAAACCGGGCGCAGGGGCTATATACTCCCGCGCCCGTTTTGCTCTTGAGGACCCTGTCATGTCCAACGTCGTCGCCGATCATCTCGTCCTCCTGGACCACCTGCGCAGCATCCTGGTGGCGGTGGGAGAAGCCGAACAGGTTCCCGAGGAAAGCCATGCGCTGTTCCTGGAGCGCTTCGACGAACTGCGCGCCTCGCTGCCGATCGACCCGATCGAAAGCCAGTACCTGGGCCAGGACCTGCTGTGCCAGATCATGCAGCGCTATCCGCAGATCGCTCACCTGGTGCCTCGCGACCTGCTGTGGTTCTTCGCCGGCGACTGCCTGCACTACATGCCCGATGAAGAAATCGACCTGTACCAGGCCCTGGAAGAACGCCGCTTCGAAGCCGAGCAGAACGACGAGCCCTTCGACTGGAACCAGGAAAAACAATTGCTGGCGCTCTCCGCCCAGGACAGCAAGCACTGATTGCAGGCCCTGGTGCCACCAAGGCCCGCTCGGTTCGTCCGGCGGGCCTTTTTTGTGCCCGCCCCCATCGTCTCCGTAGGAGCCGGCTTGCCGGCGAAGAGGCCCTTGGGTCTTGCATCGCCCTTAGAGATATTTTCGCTGGCAAGCCAGCTCCTACAAGCTGCGTTCGCCTTTGCCGGGGCGGTGCAGGGTCGGCTCCCTGGCCAGGCATTCCACCAGATAGTCGATGAACACCCGCAGCTTGGGCGGCAGGTAGCGGGTCGGTGAATGCAGGAGCCAGGCACCGCCGTGGTAGGAGGCAAGAAAGGTCCACTCCGGCAGCACCTGGACGATCAGTCCCTGCTCCAGGGCATGACGCGCGGTGAAATACGGCAGGCTGCCGATGCCCAGATGCTGCAACACCGCATCCAGGCGCACACCGGTGTGGTTGGCGGCGTAACGCCCGCGCACGCCGACAGTCACCGCCTTGCCGCCCTGGGTGAACTTCCAGCGGGCGTCGCTGGGGGTTTCCCCGAGATAGATGCAACTGTGCTGACGCAGATCCTGTGGATGCAACGGCGTGCCATGCTCCGCCAGATACTGCGGGGTGGCACACAGCAAGTGATCGATGCGCAACAACTGGCGCCCGATCAATCCCGGCGGCGGGCGGTCGGTAATGCGGATCGCCAGGTCGACATTGTCTTCGATCAGATCGATATCCCGGTCTTCATGCAGCAGTTCGACATCCACCTTCGGGTAGCGCCGAAGAAACTCCGGCATATGAGGATGCACCACGAAGCGCCCCACCGCCTTGGGCACACTGACCCGCACCACGCCTTCGGCCTCATGGGTGAACTGACCACTGATCTCCATGACCGAACGGGCCGCGCTGACCATCTCGCTGCAACGCTTGAACACCTCCTCGCCGCCGTCGCTCAAGCGCAACTTGCGGGTAGTGCGTTGCAGCAGGCGGGTCGCCAGGGCCTTCTCCAGGCGCGAAATGCTGCGACTGACGGCAGACGGCGAGGAGCCCAGCTGGCGCGCGGCTTCGGAGAAGCTGCCGGTTTCCACCACCCTGACGAAGATGGCCATTTCCGCCAGTAATGGCAGCGGTAGATTTATGCTCATGACGCAATAGTCCATTGAGTTTTGAACGGATTATCACGCAATTACCCAGGCCCCATAATAAAAAATCATCTGGATTCAGGGTTTGAGAAATGACGCTTCGCCTGTACTACGAACATGATCTGCTGACCGCCCAGGTCGAACTGCTGAGCTGCATCCCCCGGGACGGGCTGTTTGCCGCAACCTTGCACGCCACGCCCTTTCACCCCCAGGGCGGCGGCCAGCCCAGCGACACCGGCTGGATCGGCGCGGCCCAGGTGCTGCGGGTCGCCCAGGAAGATGAGCAGATCGTGCATTACCTGAGCCTGCCCCTGACGCCGGGAAGCCATGCAGCTCGCGTGGATGAGCCGCAACGCCTGTTCAACAGCCGTATGCATTCCGCCGGGCACCTGATCGGCCACTTTGTGCAAAGCCGGGGCTGGACACCGATCAAGGCCCATCACTGGCCTGGAGAGGGTCGGGTGTCGTTCAAACCGGACGAACAACCTGGGGAAATCGACTGCGCCGAGGTGCAGAACGCCCTTGAGCAATGGATTGGCGAGGATTGGCCCCGACACATTTCCCTGGCCGCCGGAACCCGCCAGGTCGGGTTTGGCCCGCTGCCCGCCTACGGTTGCGGCGGCACCCACGTCCAGCACCTGCAACAACTGGGACGGGTGAACATCGACTCGATCTCGCAGAAGAAAGGCACGCTCTCGGTCAGCTACAGCCTCGACTGAACACGCCTGCCCCCTTCCCCCCTAACTGCTTTGCGGAGTCAGCATGCTGTCCAATTATCTTGGCGAGTTTCTCGCTCTGGCCCTGGTTCACTTCCTCGCCGTGGTCGCACCGGGGCCGGACTTTGCCGTCACCATCCGCCAGAGCGTGCGCTTCGGCCGGATGACCGGGGTCTGCACCGCCCTGGGGATCGGCGCCGGCATTTCGGTGCACGTGCTCTACACCCTGCTGGGAGTCGGCGCATTGATGCACGCGACGCCCTGGCTGCTGAGCGCCGCCAAACTGCTGGGCGCCGCCTACATCCTGTACCTGGGCGTCAGCCTGTTGCGCAGCAAGGCCAAGACCAGCATCCCGGGCGAAACAGCGCAGGATGAACCAGCGCAGAGCCTGCTGCGGGCCTTTACCACCGGTTTCCTGACCAACGCCAGCAACCCCAAGGCGACCCTGTTTTTCCTGGCGATCTTCACCACCCTGGTCAGCGCCACCACGCCGCTGGGCATTCAGGCCCTGTATGGGGCCTGGATGTGCCTGGTCAACGCTTTGTGGTTCGTGATTGTCGCGCTGTTCTTTTCCAGCGCCAGGGTGCGCCTGCTGTTCATGCGCCTGGGGCACTGGTTCGAGCGCTGCATGGGACTGATCCTGCTGCTGTTCGCCGGACGCCTACTGCTGTCGCTGTAAGCGAGCCACGACAAAGGTCCGCACGGTCGTCTGACTGGCGGGCCTTTTTTGTTCATGGCAGGACGAGGGGGTTGAATCGCGGACAAACAAAAACGCCGCTCGATGAGCGGCGTTTTTGTGAATTTGGAGCGGGAAACGAGACTCGAACTCGCGACCCCGACCTTGGCAAGGTCGTGCTCTACCAACTGAGCTATTCCCGCAAATGGCGTCCCCTAGGGGACTCGAACCCCTGTTACCGCCGTGAAAGGGCGGTGTCCTAGGCCACTAGACGAAGGGGACACACTACCCGGAACACATGGTGTGTGTTTCGGTGTCCAGATCCTGATCCGAAGACTTCGGCTCTGGTTTCACTCGGCTTCGCCCGAAAGCGCCGCCGTTTAAAATTGGAGCGGGAAACGAGACTCGAACTCGCGACCCCGACCTTGGCAAGGTCGTGCTCTACCAACTGAGCTATTCCCGCAAATGGCGTCCCCTAGGGGACTCGAACCCCTGTTACCGCCGTGAAAGGGCGGTGTCCTAGGCCACTAGACGAAGGGGACACGCTACCCGGAACACATGGTGTGTGTTTCGGTGTCCAGACCCTGATCCGAAGACTTCGGTTCTGGTTTCACTCGACTTCGCCCGAAAGCGCCGCCGTTTAAAATTGGAGCGGGAAACGAGACTCGAACTCGCGACCCCGACCTTGGCAAGGTCGTGCTCTACCAACTGAGCTATTCCCGCATTGGCGTCCCCTAGGGGACTCGAACCCCTGTTACCGCCGTGAAAGGGCGGTGTCCTAGGCCACTAGACGAAGGGGACACACTACAACATTCACTGCTTTCAACGTTTTGCGCTTTGCTTTCCGTTGAAAGTGGCGCGCATTCTATGGATGCTTTGGGAGGCCGTCAACCCCCAGATATAATTTTATTTAAATCAATGACTTCGGGGCAGTTTAAGGTCCGCTGCGGGGTTTTCTGTGGTCCAGGCTTTGACGCCTATATTCTGTCACTCGACAAGGCGTTATAGTCCTCCGCAGCCGGTAATGGCAATTTGAACCCGAGGTTCTCCCCGGACCGTCGCTACCTATATAGGCATATAGGCAGCACCCGCCATGCCCGGCTCGTCGAGCGGCGCTATGCGCCTAAATGCCAAGCCACTACACTCGCACGCGAATCCTATAACGAGGTTTTAACGGTGACACCACTCATGATCACCCTGCTGGTAATAGCCGGGATCGCACTATTGATCGCCATTGGCTACATGAACCATGTGGTGGAAAACAACAAACTGGAAAAGGCCCGCACCAAGGTCGAGCTCAATGACCGCCTGCGCCGCTGCGGCGAGATCACCGAAACCTTCCCCGGCCAGTTCATGACCCCGGCCCTCAAACTGCTGCTGACCCGCCTGGAGCTCAACGTGGTGCAGCGCATACTCAGCCTGGACAAGACCGACACCTCGCTCAAGGCGCGCCAGGCCGAGCTCAACACCCTGATTGGCCAGGGCGAATCGATTCCGGTGAACAACCCGCCGGCACCGATCCAGACCGAAGCCAAGGCCAAGGATGTGCGCTTCCTGCTGGAGGCGATGCACGGCCAGGTCACCCGTGCCGCCCACGACGGTTTCCTGCAACCCAATGAAGCCAAGCGCTGGATCAAGGAAATCCGCCATATCCTGGTGCTGCTGCACATCGAGTTCTTCAACAACCTGGGGCAGTACGCCCTGCAACAGAACCAACCAGGACAGGCCCGCCTGGCCTTCGAACGCGGCGTGCAATACCTGCGCAAGCAGCCGGATCCAGCGGTCTACAAGGAACAGCTGGAGTACCTGGATAAACTTCTGGTCCGCGCCAACTCCATGGTGTTGTCGACCCTGGAGCCCGCGGAAGATGAAGTCAACGAGCTGACCCAGGGCCTGAAGACCGTGGAAGCCGACGCCGACTGGAAAAAGAAAGCCATCTACGACTGAGATAAAAACCCTTGTCCGGCGCAACCCGCGCCGGACAAGGGTTCGATACCGCTGCGCCCTCCCCGCCGCTACAAGCGGAAATGCCCCACCATCCCTTTCAATTCCACCCCCAACTGCGCCAGCTCGATGCTCGACGCGGCATTGCCCTGCATGGCCAGTGACGACTGATCGGCACTGGCACGAATGCTAGTGACGCTGCGGTTGATCTCTTCCGCCACCGAACTCTGCTGCTCGGCGGCGGCGGCGATCTGCTGGTTCATCTGCTGGATCAACGACACCGCCGCGGCAATGCTGCCCAGGGCGCTCTCGGTCTGCAGGGCATCACTGACCGCCAGCTTCACCAGCTCGCCACTGCCCTTGATCTGTTGCACCGAAGAATCGGCGGCCGCATGCAACGCAGTTACCAGACGTGCGATCTCCTCGGTGGATTGCTGGGTCCGCTTGGCCAGGGCCCGCACTTCGTCGGCCACCACGGCAAAGCCCCGGCCCTGCTCCCCCGCCCTGGCCGCCTCGATGGCGGCGTTGAGGGCCAAGAGGTTGGTCTGCTCGGCCACGCTCTTGATCACATCCAGCACACTGCCGATGTTGTCGATCTCGGCGCTCAGGCTTTCGATGCCGCTGCTGGCCCGGGTCGCGGAGTCCGCCAGTTGCTCGATCCGCTGCATGCTCTGGCGCACCACCTGTTGCCCGCTCTCGACCTTGTCATCCGCGGCCTGAGCTGCCTGGGCCGCCTCCTCGGCGTTACGCGCCACATCGTGCACCGTGGCGGTCATCTGGTTCATGGCGGTGGCCACTTGCTCGGTTTCTTCTTTCTGGCTGCTGACTTCCAGGTTGGTCTGCTCGGTCACCGAGGACAGCGACTGGGCCGAACTGGCCAGTTGCTCGATCCCGGCCTGCAAGCCGCTGACGATACCGCTCAGGCCGCTGCCCATCTGCTGCATCGCCTGCATCAACTGGCCGATCTCGTCCCGCCGGGTCACGGCCACGCTGGCCGTCAGGTCCCCGGCGGCGATCTGCTGGGCCACATGCATCACGCTGCGCAGCGGCCGCACGATCAGGCGCGTGATGCTCAGGGCCGCCAACAGCCCCACCAGCAGGGCCAGGGCCGAGGAGCCGATGATCAGCAAGGAGTTCTTGTCCAGCTCGCCCTGCATCGCCAGGTCCTGGGCGACATAGGCCTGGTCGACCCGGGCCATCACCTGGGCCGCACGCTCATGCAGCTTCTGATAGACCTGTTTTTCCTGAGTCAGCAGGCAGGTGTATTCGTTGAGTTTTTCGCTGAAGTTGCCGATGTGTCCCGACACCTCGTTGAGCACCGTCTGGTAACCCGCATCCTTGACCGCGGTCTTCAGCTGTTCGGCCTGAGCCAGCGCCTGCTCGGCCTGTTCGATCTTGCCCTGCTCGGCGCCAGCCTGCTCATCGCCCTTGCGATTCTGGTCCAGGCGCACCCGCGCTTCGTTCATGGCCTGCAGCATCAGGCGTGAAACCTGGCTGATCTGGTTGGCCTGCTCGATGAACTCCGCACCCTCCTTGCCCTGGGAATCCTTGAGGGTGTAGGCGCCGTCATCCGCCAGCCCGGCCTGCAGTACGTCGAGGTTGTTGGCCACGCTGGACACCGACCAACTGGCCATTTCAAGGGCCAGGTCCTTGGCCTGGGTCAGCTCGACGAACTCGTCGAAGGCCTTGCGATAGTCCGCCAGCGCCAACTCGACATCAGCCATCGCCGTCTGGTTGGCCGCCGACTGCCCCTTGAGCTGCCGGGCCAGCCCCTGCAAACCCTCCAGGCTCTCGTGCAAGCTGTCAACGGTCTTGCTGTCGCCATGCAGGGCATAGTCCTGCTCCAGCAGCCGCACCTTGAGCACGCCGCTGTTGAGCTGGGACATTTGCTTGAGGCCGTCGAAGCGCTGGCTGATGGTCTGCAGCGACCAGACGCCAATGCCGGCCACCAGGGCCGTCAAGAGCAACACCAGAGCAAACCCGATACCCAGTTTCTTTGCCATGCCCAGGTTGGCAAAACGTCCACTCGCGGCCGAAGTCATGGTGCGCTGTCCCCTTCCAATCCCCAATGGCCATAGGGCCATCCGTCTGTGCGAAGGGTCGCAACGGCGTGCACCGACGCACAAGTCTCTGACGTCGGAATAATGGCAAAAAGCTACGCCGAGGTCGTTTTCAGGACACTGGAGGTCGATTCCATCCAGCCCCCGCGACAACTGCCGTCGGGGGGCCGGTCGAAGGCTCAGATCGCGGTGGCACCACCATCCACCGCCAGCGCATGACCGGTGGTGAAGGCCGCGCCATCGCTGCACAGGTAAAGCACGGCGCTGGCGATTTCCTCGACCGTGCCGATACGGCCCACCGGGTGCATCGCCGCGGCGAACTCGGCCTTCTTCGGATCCGCTTCATAGGCCCGACGGAACATGTCGGTGTCGATCACCGCCGGGCATACCGCGTTAACCCGGATCTTTTTCTTGGCGTACTCGATGGCCGCCGATTTGGTCAGGCCGATCACCGCATGCTTGGACGCCGCATAAATGCTCATTTTCGGCGCCGCGCCCAGGCCCGCCACCGAGGCGGTATTGACGATCGCCCCGCCGCCCTGGGCCAGCAGCAACGGCAACTGATACTTCATGCACAGCCAGACGCCCTTGACGTTGACCCCCATGATGGCGTCGAACTCGTCCAGGCTACCTTCTGCCAGCCGGCCCTTCTCGATCTCGATCCCAGCGTTGTTGAAGGCATAGTCCAGACGGCCATACGCCTCGAGGGTACGGGCCATCAGTTGCTGCACATCCGCTTCCAGCGTGACGTCGCAGGGCACGAACACCGCCTCGCCTCCCGCCGCGCGGATCAGCGCCACAGTGCCTTCGCCCCCGGCCACATCCAGATCCGCCACCACCACCTGCAAGCCTTCTGCGGCAAACGCCAGGGCCGTCGCCCGGCCGATTCCATTGGCCGCGCCAGTCACCAGGGCCACCTGGCCGGAAAACGTCATGCTCATTGCAAAGATCCTCGATCAGATACGGGTCAGCTGTGAAGCCCATCTAGCCATAGCGGTCCCGGTCGGCGTCAGCATTATCAGAAGGCCGGTTGAGGCCTTATGCATCCTGGTGATGAAAATACCGGGGCTTTCATCACCACACTGGATCGACATTCATTCGCTGAATCGGCAAACCTTGCAGCAACCCACCCGAGGGTCTATCAACTAGGACTTCATCCACCCCTTGAGTGCCTGCCATGACCAGCCTGACCAATCGCCAGTTTCTGCTCGCCAAACGCCCCGTCGGCCCGGCTACCCGCGACACCTTCACCTACCAGCAGGTAGCCGTGGGCGAGCCCGCCGCCGGGCAGATTCTGGTGAAGAATGAATACCTGTCCCTGGACCCGGCCATGCGCGGCTGGATGAACGAGGGCAAATCCTATATTGCGCCGGTGGCCATCGGCGAAGTCATGCGCGCCCTGGGCGTGGGCCGGGTGATTGCCTCCAACAACCCCGGATTCGCCGTCGGCGACTACGTCAATGGCGCCCTCGGGGTGCAGGACTACTTCCTCGGCGAGCCCCGAGGCTTCTACAAGGTCGACCCCAAGCTGGCCCCTCTGCCACGCTACCTGTCAGCCCTGGGCATGACCGGCATGACCGCCTACTTCGCCCTGCTGGACGTCGGCGCGCCCAAGGCCGGCGACACCGTGGTGCTGTCCGGCGCCGCCGGCGCGGTGGGCAGCATCGCCGGGCAGATCGCCAAGCTCAAGGGCTGCCGCGTGGTGGGCATTGCCGGCGGCCAGGACAAGTGCAAGTTCCTCATCGACGAACTGGGTTTTGACGGCGCCATCGACTACAAGAGCGAAGACGTCAACGCCGGGCTCAAGCGTGAATGCCCGAAAGGCGTCGATGTGTATTTCGACAACGTCGGCGGCGACATCCTCGATGCCGTGCTCAGCCGCCTGAACCTCAAGGCGCGAGTGGT
Source organism: Pseudomonas saponiphila (assembly GCF_900105185.1). NCBI lineage: Bacteria > Pseudomonadati > Pseudomonadota > Gammaproteobacteria > Pseudomonadales > Pseudomonadaceae > Pseudomonas > Pseudomonas saponiphila. Next base: position 4,570,745 of record NZ_FNTJ01000001.1, read on the forward strand.
GATCTGCGGCGCCATCAGCCAGTACAACAACAAGGAAGCGGTCAAGGGACCGGCCAACTACCTGTCGCTGCTGGTCAACCGGGCGCGCATGGAAGGATTCGTGGTCATGGACTACGCCGCGCAGTTCGCCGCCGCCGGGCAGGAAATGGCCGGCTGGATGGCCAAGGGGCAGCTCAAGAGCAAGGAGGATATCGTCGAAGGACTGGAGACTTTCCCGGAGACGCTGGGCAAGCTGTTCAGCGGCGAGAACTTCGGCAAGCTGGTGCTGAAAGTCTGAATCCGCAGGAGCCGGCCGGCGATCCGCAACGGCGGCCGGAAAGGGCCGCCAAGCGCAAAACCGCTATCGCCGGCAAGCCGGCTCCTACAAGAGCAGGCGTGTTACAGAGCCAGTTCGGCGACCACGTCGGCCAGGGCCTTGGCCGGATCGGCCGCCTGGCTGATGGGGCGACCGATCACCAGGTAATCAGAACCGGCATCCAGGGCCTGGCGCGGGGTGAGGATCCGCCGCTGGTCATCCTGGGCACTGCCCGCCGGACGAATCCCCGGAGTCACCAGTTGCAGGGTCGGATGGGCGCTCTTCAGGGCCTGGGCTTCCAGGGCCGAGCACACCAGGCCGTCCATCCCGGCTTTCTGCGCCAGGGCGGCCAGGCGCAGCACCTGCTCCTGAGGCTCGATGTCCAGGCCGATGCCGGCCAGGTCTTCACGCTCCATGCTGGTGAGCACGGTGACGCCGATCAGCAGCGGCTTGGGGCCAGTGCGCTGGTCCAGCACGTCGCGGCAGGCAGCCATCATGCGCAGGCCGCCGGAGCAGTGCACATTGACCATCCACACGCCCATTTCCGCGGCGGCCTTGACCGCCATGGCGGTGGTGTTGGGAATGTCGTGGAACTTCAGGTCCAGGAACACTTCGAAACCCTTATCGCGCAGGGTCCCGACAATCTCGGCGGCGCAGCTGGTGAACAGCTCCTTGCCGACTTTGACCCGGCACAGTTTCGGGTCCAGTTGATCGGCCAGTTTCAGTGCGGCGTCACGGGTGGGAAAATCCAGGGCGACGATGATAGGAGTCTGGCAGGCGGACATGAAGGGGCTCTCAGGCAAGTCGAAATCGGCGCGGATTGTAGCGCAAGCCGGGACGATCCGGGACCCGATCAGCGGTAAATCCTCCTCAACGGTGCCAGGGATCTTCGATCCACCGGCAAATCCGCGGGCTGCCCCGGCATTTGTATCGGCGCAGATACACTGACGACACGCCAGCAACAATACCCGGCGCTACCCTCGCCAGCCGCAACACCCTCGAACAGCACTTCCTGCCTCTGGGCCGGACGCCTATGCTGAAGCCACAACCTCGCCGTCGCCTCCTGATGGCCGGCAGCCTACCTGGCAGATGAACGCACCCATGCATAACACTCCAGCCCCTCTGAACGACGACTCCAAAGCCGTGGCCAATGGCGACGACAAGCGCTGGAATACCCGGGCCCTGATCGTCGATGACGACGTGCCGATCCGCGAACTGCTGGTCGACTACCTGGCACGCTTCAACATCCACGCCAGCGGTGTCACCGACGGCGCGGCGATGCGCCAGGCCCTGCAGGCAGAGCACTTCGACGTGGTGGTGCTCGACCTGATGCTGCCTGGTGAAGACGGCCTGTCACTGTGCCGCTGGCTGCGTAGCGAATCGGACATTCCGATTCTCATGCTCACCGCCCGCTGCGAGCCCACCGACCGCATCATCGGCCTGGAGCTGGGGGCCGACGACTACATGGCCAAGCCCTTCGAACCGCGGGAACTGGTGGCGCGGATCCAGACCATCCTGCGCCGGGTCCGCGACGACCGCAGCGAACAGCGGGCCAGCATCCGCTTCGACAACTGGCGCCTGAACAGCGTGCTGCGCCAACTGATCTCCGCCGATGGGCTGGTGGTGCCGCTGTCCAACGCCGAGTTTCGCCTGCTCTGGGTATTCATTGAGCGCCCGCGCCGGGTACTGAGTCGCGAACAACTGCTGGACGCGGCCCGGGGTCGCTCCATCGAGGCCTTCGATCGCAGCATCGACCTGCTGGTGTCGCGCCTGCGGCAGAAGCTCGGGGACGACCCGAAATCGCCGCAACTGATCAAGACCGTACGCGGCGAAGGCTACCTGTTCGACGCACGAGACATCGGCTGATGCGTGGGCGCTTCGATACGCTGTTCGGCCGGCTGTTTGGCCTCCTGCTGATCGCGATCGTGCTCGCCCACCTTCTGGCATTTTTCTGGTTCCACCATTACGGACACCCGCCACCGCCCCCTCCACCACCACCGCCGGTGGCCCTCGGCAATGCCCCCCCTGGACCGCCGCCGTACTTCCCGCGTCGTCCGCCGCGCCCCTGGTTCGGCGGGCCGCTGGTGCCCCTGACCTTCCAGCTGATCTCCTTGGTGATTGCCGCCTGGTACGGCGCCAAGCTGCTCTCGCGGCCGATCCAACGCCTGAGCGACGCCGCCGAACGCCTGAGCGAAAACCTCGACAGCCCGCCCCTGGAAGAGGTCGGTCCGCGGGAAGCACGACAGGCCGCCAGCGCCTTCAACCAGATGCAGAAACGCATACGGGAACAGGTCCAACAACGTGGGCGCATGCTCGGCGCCGTGTCCCATGATCTGCGCACGCCACTGTCACGCCTGAAGCTGCGCCTGGAGCAAATCGAGGACAGCAAGCTGCAGGGGCAGATGCGCCAGGACCTGGACGACATGATCAAGATGCTCGATGCCACCCTCAGTTATCTGCATGAACAGCGCACCAGCGAGGCCGAGCAATGGATGGACGTGCAGGCGCTGGTGGAGTCGCTGTGCGAGAACGCCCAGGACCAGGGTGCCGATGCCCAGGCCCTGGGCCATTGCGCCCCGCTGCTGGTCCAGCCCATGGCCCTGCAGTCATGCATCAACAACCTGCTGGACAACGCCCTGCGCTACGCCGGCCACGCCACCCTGGCCCTGGAGGACCATCGGCATCAGTTGCTGATCCGAGTCATCGATCATGGCCCCGGCATCGCCGCCGACAAGCGCGAGGCCGTGTTCGAACCCTTCTTCCGCCTCGAAGGCTCGCGCAACCGCAACTCCGGCGGCGTCGGCCTGGGCATGACCATCGCCCGCGAAGCGGCGGAGCGCATGGGCGGCCAGTTGCTGCTGGAAGAAACGCCCGGCGGCGGCCTGACCGCTGTGCTGCGCCTGCCACGCCCCTGAGCACCTTGTGTAGCCACGGGTACAAAGCGCCCATACCCAGGACAACTCCGGCCTAGAGGCTGCATGAGCCGGTGCCCGCACCGGATCCATCCCCAAGGAGCGAGTCCAATGATAGGTAGCGTCAGCAGCAACTATTCGAGCTATTACAGCTCCAGCAGCAGTACCTCCAGCACCAGCCGCGGCCAACAGTTGCAAAAGGAACTGTTCGCCAAGCTCGATAGCAATGGCGACGGCGCGGTGAACCAGGACGAGTTGAACAACGCTCTGTCGAACCAAGGCGACCAGGGTGTCCTGGTCAGCCTGAGCAAGAACTTCAGCAAACTGGACAGCGATGGCAGCGGCAGCCTGAGCAGCGATGAAATGGCCGCCATGGCGCCACCGGCGCATCACGGCCAAGCGCCCGGCACCGAACTGGCGGACGCCCTGCTCAGCGCCCTGGACAGCGACGGCGACGGCGTCATCAACAGCGACGAACTGAGCAGCGGCTTGAGCAGTGCCGGTAGCAGCGCCGACAGCAAGCAACTCTTCTCGGCCCTGGACAAGAACCAGGATGGCAACGTCAGTGCAGACGAACTGGCCGCCAGCCTGACGCCGCCTCCGCCACCCCCACAACAGCTCTCCAGCGAGCAACTGTTCGGCCAGCTCGACAGCGACGGCAACGGCAGCATCAGTGCCGACGAACTGAGCAGCGCCCTGCAGGCCGGGCGCAACCAGGACGGCGAGACTCGGAACCAGCAGGCCAACCTGGCCGAAGCCCTGGGCAAGATGATCGCCAACCTCAGCAAGCAGTATCAGCAGAACCCTGCCAGCAGCGTCGGCAACAGCGTCAACGTCGCCGCCTGATGAGTGCTTGCCGCGGCTTTGCCCAATGGCAAGCCGCGGCTCAGCGCGGCTCCTGGGTCCGGGCCTGGCTGGCGCTCCAGTCCAGCAGCAGGCTGTAGGCCACCGCCAACAGGGTCGGACCGATAAACAGACCGATAAAGCCGAAGGCAATCAGACCGCCGAACACTCCCAGCAACACAATCACCAGGGGCAGGTTGCCTCCGCGACTGATCAGGTAGGGTTTGAGCACGTTGTCGACGCCACTGATGATGAAGGTGCCCCAAATTCCCAGAAACACCGCCATGCCGTATTCGCCCTTCCAGGCCAGCCAGGCCGTAGCCGGAATCCACACCAGGGGCGGCCCCATGGGAATCAGGCTGAGCAGGAAGGTGACGATCCCCAGCACCAGCGCCCCTGGTACACCGGCAATCAGAAAACCGATCAGCGCCAGCAGGCCCTGGGCCGCAGCGGTGCCGATCACCCCGTTGACCACCCGTTGCACGGTGCCGGCGACCAGATCGATGTAGTAGCCGGCCCGATCGCCGATCAGCCGCTCCAGCAGTTTGTGTACGAACAACGCCAGGCGCGGACCGTCACGGTAGAAGAAAAACACGAAGACGATGCTCAGGGTCAGTTCGAGAATGCCGCCGCCGATCTGCGCACTGCGGGCCAGCAACCAGTTGCCCACCTGCCCCAGATACGGCTTGACGGCCAGCATCAGCGCCGCGCCCTGCTGATCGATGCTGTTCCACAGCCCGACCAGACGCTCCCCCACCAATGGCAGGCTGCCCAGCCAGGCGGGAGCCTCGGGCAGGCCGTCCACCTGCACGTCCTTGATGAAGGCCGTGGCATCGCGCACGTGATCCGCCAGGTTGAGCCCGAGCCAGACCAACGGCGCCGCCACCAGAACCATCCAGCCCAGGGTCAACAGGGCCGCCGCCAGGGATTCACGGCCATTGAGCCAGCGGGTCAGCAAACGCATCAGCGGCCAACTGGCAAAGGCCAGCACTGCCCCCCAGAACAGCGCCGACCAGAAAGGCGCCATCACCCAGAAGCTGGCACCGAACAACACCAGGAGCAGAATCTGCACCAGCAGGCGATCGTTATTGGGCATGAAATGTCTCGCACAAGGGTAAACGGAGAAGAGTAGGCGAACCCGCGAGTGCAGGCCGCCTGAAACAGCTTAACGCAGCAGTTCGAAGTGCAGCCCGGCCGCTTGGGTGTCGCCGGTTTCCATGCGCGTCGCCAGCACGCCCTGGCCAATCAGGGCCTGGCGCCAGGCTTCGGCCTGCTGACCGGACAGGCTGACCCGCAGCGTGGTGTCCAGGTTCAGCCCGCGGGAAAGCAGGTTGAGCCACACGGGCTGGGGATCGGTCAGCTTGGGCAGATCCAGCTTGCCGGTGTCCTTCAATTGCCGCAGCAGGGTCGCCGACGTGGGCAGCAAGTCGCCCAGGGCCGCGCTGGCGTCGAACTGTTCCACGTGCAGGTAGGCCCGGCGGTTACCCCGGGTAATGCTGTACAAGGCCACCAGGGAGTTGTCCTGGGGCGCCGCCAGGCGCAACAGCAGATAGGCTTGCTGCTCGTCGGCGCCCAACAGCTTGGCGTTGCCGAACACTTCATTGGCCCACAGGCTGCTCTCGCCGCAATCCCGGGCCTGGCACCAGAACAACAGCTCTGCCCCCTGTTTCTGCAGGGCTTCGCGAGCCAGGGTGAAGGCTTCGTTGGAAGTGCGTTCGGCGGGCAATTGGTAGGTGATGGCCGTGAGCTTGCCCCGGGCATTGACCTGGCCGTCGAAGCGCAATTGGCCGCTGATTCTGCGGATCGAGCCCAAGGGGTAGACACGCTCCTGCTCCACTTGCGGGCGGTAGTCGACGATTTGTGCATCAGTCAGACGCGGTACCAGGGGCAGGTCATGGCTGCCGGGCAGGTCGGCGGCAAGGGCCAGGGTGCTTAGCAAGGACAAGCCCAGAACACTGATTGAACGCATGGAAACTCTCATCGGATAAGCATGGCCTGGGCACCCTTGACGACGCTGGCGTCGTCACTGCGTTGCGGAACCTGCAAGCCACGCTGGACCGCAGGTCGGGCCTCCAGGGCCGCCATCCAGCGTTGCAGGGCCGGCAAGCCCTCTACCGAAACACCGGACCACTCATGACCGCGCACCCAGGGGAAGGTGGCGATGTCGGCAATGCTGTAGTCCCCGGCCAGGTACTCGACCTGTTGCAGGCGGGTGTCGAGGACTTCATACAGGCGTCGGGTTTCATGCTGATAACGATCGATGGCGCCCTGGAGCTTTTCCGGGAAATAGCGGAAGAACACGTTGGCCTGGCCCTGCATGGGCCCGATGCCGCCCATCTGGAACATCAGCCACTGCATGACGATCGAGCGGCCCTTGGCATCGGAGGGCAGCAGTTGGCCACTGCGCTCGGCCAGATACACCAGGATCGCGCCGGATTCGAATACGGGAAAATCGCCATTGTCTCGATCGACGATGGCCGGAATACGCCCATTGGGATTGATCTTCAGAAACGCCGGCGCCTTTTGCTCGCGCTTGTCGAAACTCAGGGCATGCACCGTGTAGGGCAATCCGAGCTCTTCAAGCAGGATGGAAACCTTGTGGCCATTGGGGGTCGCAGCGGTGTACAGATCTATCATGGTTGTCTCCCATTTCAACCCGCCCAGCCTCGACAGTTGACCCCGTCAAGTCAAGGAACGGCGAAAAACCGATTGAAACAGTCTGCGACAGAGGTTGCGCCGACCTCATCGTTTAGGTGCAGATGATGGCCGCCCGGCAGCTGTTCCCGGCTAAAGGGTAGACGCTGCAGCAGGGACTCGTGCCGAGCCAGCATGCCGTCGGCAGCCACCACCAGCTGCGTCGGGCAACTGACCCGCTCGACGAAGGACATGGCCTGCTCCTCGGTCAGACGCAGCGGCGACGCCAGGGTCAGGCGACTGTCGCTGCGCCAGGTATAGCCACCGGGCACCGGCATCAGCCCACGCACAGCCAGCAGCTCGGCGGCCTCGCGACTGACCGCCACCAGCCCCTTCATCCGCGCTTCGATGGCCCGTTCCAGCGTGCTGTAGACCGGCTTGCGCTTGTCCTGCAGGTCCAGTTGCGCCTGCAAGGCCATGCCTAGCCGTTCGGCGGCACCTGCGGCGCTGGCGGTCGGAGGAATCACACCGTCGATCAGGGCCAGATGGCTGACCCGCTCCGGCAGCGCCGCCGTCAGCACCAGCGACACGATCGCTCCCAACGAGTGTCCCATCAGGGCAAAGCGTTTCCAGCCCAGCTGTTCGGCCACCTGCAGCACGTCGTAGACGTAATCCCACAGGGCATAGCCCGCACCCGGCGGACGGTGCCCGGAATGCCCGTGACCGGCCATGTCCAGGGCCACGATGCGCAAGCCTTTGAGCTTGGGCGCCAGCCGGGCGTAGCTGTTGGCGTTGTCCAGCCAGCCATGCAGGGCGATCACCGGCAGGCCGTCCTCGGGCCCGAACAGATGGGCCGCCAGCTCGATGTGGGGCAGGTTCAGGCGAACTTCCTCGACGACCTGGCTCATGCACAGCTCCGACGCTGTTCCCAGCGGGTGAAGAGTTCCTTGAGCAGGGTGGCGGTGGCTTCGGGCCGCTCAAGAGGAAACATGTGGCCGCCGGGCATGGTCAGCGACTCGCCCAGAGGCATGCGCCCCACGGCGCTGGTGTGATGCCGCATCACCACCCGGCTCTGCTGGCCGCGCACCACGGCCAGGGGCACCTTGAGCTGGCGAGCACTGCCGGGGCTGGTGTGCGGTACGCCGCGATAGATGCTGATCTCGGTCGCCGGGTCGAAGCGCAGGCGCAACCTGTCGCCCAAGGGTTGCAGGCCGTGCTGCAGGTAGGCATCCAGGCAATCCGGGTCGAAGGCCCGGAACAGGCTCTTGCGCGCAAAGTAGCTGCGCGCCGATTCGATATCGGCAAACTCCTCGCGACGACCCAGGGTGCGTCCGGCCGGAGTCAGGCGGTCGATGAAGCCAAAACGCTTGGCCGCACGGATCACCCATTGATCGGCCCGGGTCAGCACCGGCGAATCGAGCATGACCACGCCTCGATACAGCTGCGGACAACGCAGGGCGGCGTGCAGGTGCAGCACGCCTCCCAGGGAATGCCCGACGCCCCACACCGGCTGCGCCTGCTGTTGCAGGTGGTGAATCAATTCATCCACCAGGCTGCGCCAGTTATCGTCCACCGGGAATCGCGGGTCGTGGGCGTGCTGCTGCAAATGAGCCACCTCGAACTCCGGCGCCAGGGCGGCAAACAACTTGCCGTATGTGCCGGAGGGAAACCCATTGGCGTGAGCGAAAAACACCTGTTGCGACATACCGACCTATCCATCCACCAAACCAACACCGATTGTCCGCAGGCCCTTGCCCCAGGGCAATGACCGTAACGGACAGGAATACTGACACCCAGGCTCAGCCTATGGCGCGCTAGCTCACTGTGCCGGCGGCGTTTGCCCCAGAGGCACCACGGCCATGGTCAGACGCGAGATGCAACTGGCCTTGCCTTCGTCGCTGCTCAGGCGAATATCCCAGACATGGGTGGTGCGCCCGATATGAATGGCCCTGGCCACCGCCGTCACCCGGCCGCTGCGCAAGCCCCGCAGGTGGTTGGCGTTGATCTCCAGCCCCACGCAATAGAACTTGCTGGCATCGATACACAGGTAGCTGGCCATGGAGCCGACGGTTTCCGCCAGCACCACCGAGGCTCCGCCATGCAGCAACCCGTAGGGCTGGTGAGTGCGATGGTCGATGACCATGCTGGCGGTCAGCGACTCCTCATCAAATGACTCGAAGCGAATATCCAGCACTTCGCCGATGGTGTTCTTCTGTGCCGCATTCAGTTGCTCGATGTTCGGAGTGGTGCGCCATAGGCTCATCGCTGCTTCCCTTCTGGGTGGTTTTTTTGTCGCTCAATCCTGCCACAGCACGGCTTCGCTGCGCTCGCTCCAGCTTTGAAAACTGGCGCCATAGGTGGCCTCGATCACATTGCGCTTGATCTTCAGGGTCGGGGTCAGAAAGCCGTTCTCCACGGCCCAGTTGTCCTTGACCACCACCAGCCGGTGCAGGCGCTCGTGCTTGTCCAGGCCGCCATTGACCTGGGCCAGCAGGTTTTCCAGGCTGCTGTGCAGCCCTTCGCGGGAACTGCCGCCAGCCGCCTGCCAGCCCGCCGCCGAAAGCACGCACAACCCCAGAGGCGCGCTCAAACCGTCTCCCACTACACACACCTGCTCGATATGGGCATGCACGGCCAGGCGATTTTCGATGGGTGCCGGGGCCACGTACTTGCCCTTGCTGGTCTTGAAGATTTCCTTGAGCCGGCCGGTCAGGCGCAGATTGCCGGCCCCGTCCTGCTCGCCCTTGTCGCCGGTGCGCAGAAAGCCGTCCTCGGTGATGGTCTCGGCGGTCTTCTGCGGGTCCTTGTAATAGCCCAGCATGGTGGCCCCGCTGCGTACCTGGACCTCGCCCGCGTCATCGATACGCACTTCAACCCCGGGACAAGGCCGGCCGATCCAGCCCGGCAAATGCTCCCCGGAACGCCCTATGTGGGAATAGCCGCAACTCTCGGTCATGCCGTAAACCTCTAGCACGTCCAGGCCCAGCCGGCGATACCAGTGCAGCAGCGCCTGGGGCACTGGCGCCGCCCCGGACAAGGCCACGCGCAAGGCGTCCAGCCCAAGCCCGGTCAGCACCTTGTGGCCGACGCGCTTGCCGATCAACGGCAGGCTCAAGAGCAAGTCCAGGCGCTTGGCCGGCACCTTGCTGTAGACCCCCATCTGGAACTTGGTCCAGATTCGCGGCACACCGAACAGTGCCGTGGGCCGGGCCCGCCGCAGGTCGTCCAGGAAGGTATCGAGGCTCTCGGCGAAGAACACCGTCTGCCCGGTATAGATCGCCGCCATCTCGACAAACATGCGCTCGGCCACATGGCACAGCGGCAGATAGGACAGCAGGCGATCCCCCGGGCCCAGGCCGAAGAGTTGTGTCCCGTGAGTGGCGGCAAACCCCAGATTGCCGAAGCTGTGCATCACCCCCTTGGGCAGGCCCGTGGTACCGGAGGTGTAGATGATGGTGGCCAGCTGATCGGCCGGCGGACTCGGACTGTCAGCCAACGGCTGACAGCCTTGCAGATCGTCCCAGGTGCAATCGAAAGTGCCTTCGGGGGCCAGCGGCAGGCGCACGGTGGGCAGACCGGGCCTGATCCCCGGGGCCATGCCCGGCCAGTCATCGAGCTTGCCGATGAACACCAGGAGCGATTCGGAATGCTCCAGTACCTGGGCCACCGAATCGGCGGTGAGGTTGGGATACAACGGCACCGACACATGCCCGGCCATCCAGATCGCCAGGTCGCTGATGATCCAGTGCGCGGAATTCTTGCCGATGATTGCGATGTGACTGCCCGGGGGCAACTGGCGCTCTCGCAGCCATTGGGCGGCGCGACGGGCCTGCTGGCCGACCTCGAACCAGCTCAGCTCCTGCACCTGCCCTCCGGCGCTGGGCTGAACCAGAAAGCGTTGCTGGGGATGACGAGCCTCGCGCTCGTAGAACACTTGCAGCGGCAAACGAAAAGCAGCAGCCATGACTCGCTCCTTTGTTTTTATTCTGTTCGCGACACCAACCAAGCACTTGCTCGGTCGACTATTCCACGCACAAAGGAGGGCTGCAAGTTAAGAAATGTAGCGCCGTACCACCGGGTGTCGGTCACCCTGACGGACCTGCGGCGGCCAGGAACTGTCTGGCCGCCGAGGCGCTCTAGGGATGCTTGACGCTATTGAGGGTCATCAGCCCCGCCAGCGGCCAGTCGCCTTCCAGCTCCGCCAGGCTGGCGGTATTCATGGGCTGGGGATCACGCAGATGACCGTGCTGCAACAAGCCGATCAGCTTGCCGACCAAGGGTTGGTGGCTCACCAGCAGCAGGTTGTCGGCACTGTCCAGATGCTCCAGCACCTGCAACGGGTTGGCCTCCGGCGTCAACCAGGGCACCGTGCGGATCTCACCCTCGAAGCCCAGGGCCTGACGCACCAGTTGCGCCGTTTGCTGGGCTCGTACATAGGGACTGGCGATGATCGCGCTGATGGGCTGGCCAATCAGCTGCGCGGCGCTGCCGAGCACTTCCTGGCGACCGTGGGCCGTAAGGTTGCGCTGGTCATCGCTGGCCGCATGGGGTTCGGCCTGGCCATGGCGCAGTACCCACAACTTCACAGCTTGGGCTCCTCGTCGCGCACCGGGTGGGGCGCCGGCGGCACACTGTGGGGAGCTTCCCCTTCAGGGGCCCGCGGGGTTGGCCAATCGGCGAACGGCCAGGGTTTCTGCTCGGTGTGGAAGCTGCCGAACCGGCCAATCTGCGCCAGGAACTGGCTCAGGCTGTCGCCAAAGTTCATCAGGCCGGCATTCGGCGCGCCGTAGATCAGGCGATAGATCAACTGCACCAGGACCAAAACGCCAAGAAGAAACTGCGCCACCTGCCACACCAGCAGGAACACCAGCATCCACAGCACGCGCAGGAGGATGGATTCGTATTTGGCTTCGGAATTCGTATCGTTCATGTCTGGCTCCTGTGCTACTCAGTTGAACCCGCTGGTGGAGATAAAGTCGACGTCGGTTTTCGGCTCGCCACGCATCAACAGCTCGATCACCTGGTTCAGCGTCCGCCCTTCGAAAAGAATCGCATGCAGGCCGGCTACCAGCGGCATATAGACGCCCAGTTCCTGGGCCTTGGCCTTGAGCACCTTGAGGGTGTTGACGCCCTCCGCCACTTCGCCCAGGCGAGTCACCGCGTCCTCCAGGCTCAGGCCCTGCCCCAGGGCAAAGCCCACCTGGTAGTTGCGGCTCTTGGGCGAGGAACAGGTGACGATCAGGTCGCCGACCCCGGCCAGACCGAGGAAGGTCATGGGATTGGCGCCCTGGCTGACGGCAAAACGGGTCATCTCCGCCAGGGCACGGGTAATCAGCATGCTCTTGGTGTTTTCCCCCATGCCCAGGGCCACCGCCATGCCGGCGATGATCGCGTAGACGTTCTTCAACGCCCCGCCCAGCTCGACGCCAAAGCGGTCGGCACTGGCATAGACGCGGAACGTCCGCCCGTGCAACGCCGCCTGGACCCGCTGGCAGAGCTCTTCGTCTTCGCTGGCGACCACGGTGGCGGTCAGCGCATGCTCGGCCACTTCCCGGGCCAGGTTGGGGCCCGAAAGCACGCCAATACGCGCCTGCGGGGCAATGTCTTCGAGGATCTCGCTCATCAGCTTGAAGGTCTGGGCCTCGATGCCCTTGGTCAGGCTGACCAGCAGCTTGCCGCTCAACAACTGCGCGTGGGGCGCCAGGACCGAGCGCAGCGCGCTGGAAGGCAAGGCGACGAAGCACAGGTCACAGTCATTCAGGGTGGCCAGCAGGTCGGTGACCGGTTCCACCGCCGGATGAATCTTGATGCCCTTGAGATAGCGCGGATTCTCGCGATTGACCCGAATGGCCTCGGCCTGCTCGGGATCGCGCATCCATTGCCGCACCGGGTGACCGTTTTCGGCCAGCAGATTGGCCACGGCGGTACCAAAACTTCCGCCTCCCAGGACCGCAATAGGGCGCTGTTGTGTCATATGCAATCCGTTTATCCATAGCAGTGGCGATGGCGGCATTATACGGGGCGCTTTTCCCACCACCAGCCCCACCGGCCATTCAGGCAACCTGTCGGGAACACGCGCGGTCATTCGGGGAATGTCGGGCTTATCGACTGGAAAACTCGACTGTCTCGGTTAACATGCGCGCCATCTTTCAAGATTCAAGGCTATGCCGTGTCCGTGGGCCCCTCACCTCTGCGTCTGTCACTGCTGCTGGGCATGCTCATCGGCCTCCCGGTGCTGGCCGACGATCTGTTTCTCGACGGCAGCGCCCTGCCCGAGGTGTTGACCGCCACACGCCTGAAACAATCCCCCGCCGCCGTACCGGGCAGCATGACCGTGCTCGACACCGAACTGATCAGGGCCAGCGGCGCCCGGGACATCAGCGAACTGTTGCGCCTGGTGCCCGGGATGATGGTCGGCGCCATCAGCGGCAACCAGGCCACGGTCAACTACCACGGCACCAACGCCAGCGAAGCCCGGCGCATGCAGGTGCTGATCGACGGGCGCTCGGTGTATCGCGCGGGCCTGGCCACGGTGGACTGGAGCGACATTCCGGTGGCCATGGAGGACATCGAACGCATCGAGGTGTTTCGCGGCCCCAACACCGTCAGCTACGGCGCCAATGCGCTGATGGCGGTGGTCAACATCATTACCCGCGCACCGGCCAACAGCCACGGTACCCGCGTCAAGGTGACCCGGGGCCAACGCGGCATCAGCGACTGGTACGCCAGCCAGGGCACGGGCTGGGAAACCGGCGACCTGCGCCTTTCGCTGTCCGGACAGGAAGATGACGGCTTCGACAAGAATCGCCTGGGCGCCGACTACCGCGACAGCAAGCGCTTGAACCGCGTCAGCCTGTCGGTGAGCCAGATGCTCAACGAACAGCAGAGCATCGATTGGCAATTGAATGCCAAGGAAGGCACCAACCAGCGGCCTTATACCTATAAACCGGTGTTCTACGGCGTATCCCAGCAAGGCAAGGACTCCGATGTGATCGCCAAGGACTACGCCGGGTCACTGCGCTGGAACCTGGAACTCAATCCGCAGCACAGCCTTTATGTCCAGGGCTCGGCCCAGCACTGGGATCGCCAGCAGACCTGGCGCGCCTGTGACGCGGCGATTTCCTTCAGCCCCGAGCTGACCCGCCTGTGGCAAATCAATCCGAATTACGCCGAGCGCCTGGCGCGTGGCATCAAAGGTTTCAGCGATGCCGGAGCCCCACCCCCGGGATCTCCCGCCGAGCAGGCCATAGCCCAGCAGGTCCTCACCCAATGGAACGCCGGCGGCAAGCAAACCGTCTGCGGCAACATCGACCAGAGCACCCGCGAAACCCGCTACGACCTGGAACTTCAGGACACCCTGAGCCTCAGCGATAACCTGCGGCTGGTCAGTGGCATGAACTATCGTTACGACCGGGCCGACTCCGAAACCTATTTCAACGGCACCCTCGACGACACCACCTGGCGCCTGTTCGGCCAGCTGGAATGGCGAGCCAGCGAACACTGGCTGATCCAGGGCGGGGCTATGTACGAAGACACCCAGCTGACCGGCAACTCACTGACGCCACGGATCGCCGTCAACTACCTGATCAACCCGCGCCACGGGCTGCGGGCGGTGTATTCGGAGGCCATCCGCTCCCCGGACATGTTCGAGAACAACGTCAACTGGAGCTACCGGGTCACCGGCCTGAGCAGCCCGGTCTACGGCCAGAGCAGCGCCCAGTACTTCGTCAAGACCCGGGGCCCGGGCAACCTCGATCAGGAACACATGCGCTCCCGCGAGCTGGGCTACAACGGCTACTTCGTCGACCAGGCGCTGAACCTCGACATCAAGCTGTTCTACGACGAAATCAGCGGCATGATCAGCGAGCCGCTGCGCAACAACCAATACATCGCCAGCAACAGCAATTCCTCACGCTTCTCCGGCACCGAAAGCCAGCTGGACTGGCAATTGAGCCACGCCGACCGCCTGCGCCTGACCTACGCCTATGTCCACGCCCAAGCCAGCAACCCCCTGGACCAGCGCCTGACCGCCAGCAACAGCGGCTCCGCCGGCTGGCTGCGCAATTGGGGCCGGGGCTGGTCCAGCGCGCTGTTCTATTACGGCGACAGCGCCCTCAACGGCTACCGCTTCGAACGCATCGACACGCGCATCGCCAAGCACCTGGCCCTGGGCAAGGCCAACCTGGAACTGGCGGGCACGCTGCAGCAACGACTCGATCACCAGCCCAGCACTTTCGCCGACAACCGCTACGACTCGCGGCACCTGGTCTATTTCAGCGCCGAGCTGGAGTTCTAGCGTGGCCCGGCAGCGGCCCTCGGGGGCCTTGGACTTGCGTCGTCGACTCGGCTGGGGCCTGTTGCTGCTGAGCTTGCTGCTGTGCGCACCGCTGCGCGCCGCCGAAGTCTTGCTGACCGCCAGCGAGGACAACCCGGCAGTACGCACCTTCAGCGCAGAACTGGCCGCCCATCGCCCCCAGGACCAGGTGCGCTTCGTACCACTGGAGCAACTGCCGGCGCCGGGCCAACTGCCCAGCGCCACACGCCTGATTCTGCTGGATCCGCAAAGCCTCGACTGGCGCCTGCAAGATCCCCAGGGCCCGGCCACCCTGGTCCTGCGCATCAGCCGCCTGCAAGCCGAACAGCACCTGCAAGGCCTGCACCACCCTGGGCTCAGCCTGCTCTGGAGCGATCCACCGCCGAGTCGTCAGTTGCACTTGATCCGCAAGGTCCTGCCCCAGGTGCGCCGGGTTGGCGTGCTGTACAGCGAGGACAGCCAGTTCCTGCTCAAGGAGCTGCGCGCCGCCGCGCAATCCCTGGGGCTGGAAATCGTCGCCGAACCCTGGGACAGCACCCACGACAGCCGCCCACTGCAAAACCTGCTGCGCAACAGCGACGTGCTGCTGGGCCTGGACGACCCCAAGCTGTACAACCCGAAAACCGTGAAAAACCTGCTGCTCAGCAGCTACGCCCAGCAACGGGCGCTGATCGGCCCCAATGCCGGCTTCGTCAGGGCCGGCAGCCTGGCCAGCACCTACAGCGACCAGCAGGACTGGCTGCAGACCCTGGACAGCCTGCTTGAGCAGGCGCCGAATCGCTGGCCCCGGGCACTGTACCCGACGGCCTTCAAAGTACTGAGCAATCCACAGGTGGCACGCTCCCTGGGCATCGAGGAAATCGACCCGCAAGCCGTCGCGCGCCAACTGAGTGAAGGAGAGCAACGCCCATGAAATTGCGTCGCCGATGGGACATCCACACCCGCACGCAGCTCATCAGCCTCGGCCCGGCCTTGCTCCTGACCCTGTTGCTGATCAGCTTCTTCACCTTCGTGCGCATTCAGGACCTGCGCCAGGAGCTCAACCACACCGGCCAACTGATTGCCAACCAACTGGCGCCAGCCACTGAGTACGGCGTGATCTCCGGCAACAACGAAGGCCTGGAAAGCCTGTTGCAGGCCACCCTGGCCACGCCCCACGTGCACTTTCTGGAGGTCCAGGACAGCGCCAACAACATCCTGGTGTATGTCGAGCAGGCGTCCGCCACTCATAAACAGGCACAACAGATCAAGGTGTTCCAGGCGCCGGTGCGCTTGCAGCGTATCCAGGTGCACAACGACTTCCTTGAAGATGACCCGACCAGCCTGGGGCCCCAGGGCGACGGTTATCTGGGGCGGGTCATTGTCGGCATGTCCAACGACGCCTTCAGCCAGCGCCAGCAGGAAATTCTCCTCAAGGCCGCGATCCTCGCCCTGTTCGCCCTGCTCTTCACCTTCCTCCTGGCCCGGCGCCTGGCTGCCGGCCTGGCGCAGCCCATCAGCGCCATGGGCCACGCGGTCAAGGCGATCCAGGAAGGCGACTTCAAGGCGCCACTGCCAATTGTCGACGACGGTGAGCTGGGCAATCTGGCACGCCACATCAACAACCTCGCCGCCGGCCTGGAGCTGGCCAGCCGCGAGCAGCAACAAGCCATGTCGCAACTGATCCAGACCCGGGAAGAAGCGGAACGGGCGAACAAGGCGAAATCGGATTTCCTGGCGATGATGAGCCACGAGCTGCGTACCCCGATGAACGGCGTGCTGGGCATGCTGCAGCTACTGGAAACCACCGAGATGACCCAGGAGCAGAGCGAGTACGCGGCGCTGGCTTCGGAGTCCACCGAACACCTGCTGAAGGTGATCAACGACATCCTCGATTTCTCGCGCATCGAACGCTCGGCCCTGGAGCTGGAACACATCCCGTTCAACCTCGCCGAACTGATCGGCAGCTCGGCCCAGGCCTTCCAGCACAGCGCCCTGCAGCGCGGCCTGGACCTGCAACTGCGCCTGCCACCGGGCATGGAGTCGCTGCAGGTCAAGGGCGACCCGACGCGGATCCGGCAGATTCTGGTCAACCTGATCGGCAATGCCATGAAGTTCACCGAACAAGGCAGCGTGATCATCGAAGCGCAGTGGCAGGCCCTGGATCACGAGATCCTGTGGTTCACCTGTGCGGTGCGCGACAGCGGAATCGGTATCAGCCCCGCCAGCCTGGAACTGATGTTCGATGCCTTCCAGCAGGCCGACAGCAGCATTTCTCGGCGGTATGGCGGCACCGGCCTGGGCCTGCCCATTGCCCGTACCCTGGCCGAACGCATGGGCGGCACCCTGCGGGCCCAGAGCGAGGAAGGCCGCGGCTCGGTGTTCACCCTGGAGATCCCCCTGGCGCTGTTCCAGCAAAGCCTGCCGGTGCTGGCGCCGCGAGTCAGCACCGCCGCTCAACAAGGCGAAGGCCGCAATGTGCTGCTGGTGGAGGACAACCCGGTGAACCAGACCGTGATCCAGGCCATGCTGCGCAGCCTGGGCTTCACCGTGAGCATCGTCACCGACGGTGCCCAGGCGGTGCGCAGCGCCGAAAGCCTGATTTTCGAAGCGATCCTGATGGATTGCCGGCTGCCGCTGGTCGACGGCTACGAAGCCACCCGGCAGATCCGCCAACTGCCCGGCTGCGCCGATCTGCCGATCATCGCCCTGACTGCCAACGCCTTGCAGGGCGACCGTGAAGCCTGCCTGGCAGCGGGCATGAACGACTACCTGGCAAAGCCTTTCAAGCGCGCGGATCTGCAGCAAATTCTCCAACGTTGGGTGCAGTAACAGGCTATTTTCGAACATCCGCGACTGGCGTCATGGGCGAAAGTGCGGCAGTCTTAGGCACCCGACGGGGCCCTGAAAAGGCCCTCAAAAAAAATTTCAGTGAACAAGTGTACTTTCATGCCCTTGGCGCTGTGACTTTCACTACAACGCAATAGTCTATGAGTAGGCTGCCGGCTCGAGGCATGAACGCTTCGATCGGCCGGGAAGATTGCCCAACCCTGCCGCACGGGACTATTGAGGAGCTCGCATGACCAAACAAAACGCCTTTACTCGGGAAGACCTGCTGCGCTGCAGTCGCGGTGAGCTGTTCGGCCCAGGTAACGCGCAACTGCCCGCCCCCAACATGCTGATGGTGGATCGCATCACCCATATCAGCGAAGAGGGTGGCAAGTACGGTAAAGGTGAATTGGTCGCTGAGCTGGATATCACTCCAGACCTGTGGTTCTTCGCTTGCCACTTCGAAGGCGATCCGGTGATGCCGGGCTGCCTGGGCCTGGATGCCATGTGGCAACTGGTCGGTTTCTTCCTCGGCTGGCAAGGCCTGCCGGGCCGCGGTCGCGCACTGGGTTCGGGAGAAGTGAAGTTCTTCGGCCAGGTTCTGCCGACGGCGAAAAAGGTCACCTATAACATTCATATCAAGCGCGTGCTCAAGGGCAAGCTGAACATGGCCATCGCCGATGGCTCGGTCAGCGTTGACGGCCGCGAAATCTATACCGCCGAAGGCCTCCGGGTCGGCGTGTTTACTTCAACTGACAACTTCTAAGGGTTATCCGCATGCGCCGCGTCGTTATCACAGGTCTTGGCATCGTTTCGTGCCTGGGCAATGACAAAGAGACCGTCTCCGCTAACCTGCGTGCAAGTCGCCCTGGCATCCGCTTCAACCCGGAATATGCCGAAATGGGTCTGCGTAGCCAGGTTTCCGGCTCCATTGACCTGAACCTCGAAGAACTGATCGATCGCAAGATCTACCGCTTCGTCGGCCATGCGGCGGCCTACGCCTACCTGGCCATGAAAGACGCCATCGCCGACTCCGGCCTGAGCGAAGAACAAGTCTCCAACCCGCGTACCGGCCTGATCGCCGGTTCCGGTGGTGCCTCGACCCTGAACCAGATGGAAGCGCTGGACATCCTGCGCGAGAAAGGCGTCAAGCGCGTTGGCCCATACCGCGTCACGCGGACCATGAGCAGCACCGTTTCCGCCTGCCTGGCCACACCGTTCAAGATCAAGGGACTGAACTACTCCATCGCTTCTGCCTGCGCCACCAGTGCTCACTGCATCGGTACCGCGATGGAACAGATCCAGATGGGCAAGCAGGACATCGTCTTCGCCGGCGGCGGTGAAGAAGAGCACTGGACCCAGTCGTTCCTGTTCGACGCCATGGGCGCCCTGTCCACCCAGTACAACGAAACCCCGGAAAAGGCCTCTCGCGCCTACGACGCCAAGCGTGACGGTTTCGTCATCGCCGGCGGTGGCGGCATGGTGGTGGTCGAGGAGCTGGAACACGCTCTGGCCCGTGGCGCCAAGATCTACGCGGAAATCGTTGGCTACGGCGCGACTTCCGACGGTTACGACATGGTTGCCCCAAGCGGCGAAGGCGCGATCCGCTGCATGCAGATGGCCATGTCCACCGTCGACACCCCGATCGACTACCTGAACACCCACGGCACCTCGACTCCGGTCGGCGACGTCGCGGAAATGAAAGGCGTGCGTGAAGTGTTCGGCGACAAGGCTCCAGCCATCAGCTCCACCAAGAGCCTGTCGGGTCACTCCCTGGGCGCCGCCGGCGTTCACGAAGCGATCTACTGCATGCTGATGATGGAAGGCAACTTCATGGCCGGTTCGGCCAACATCGACGAGCTGGATCCGGAAGTGGCCGACATGCCGATCCTGACCAAGACTCGCGAAGACGCCACCATCAACACCGTGATGAGCAACAGCTTCGGCTTCGGTGGCACCAACGCCACCCTGGTGCTCAAGCGCTGGCAGGGCAAGTAAGCCTCGCCGCTTCGCTGAATGAAAAAGCCCCGACCGGTTCGGGGCTTTTTTTTGCCTGCGATGTTCCGGGCCAGTGGCTCAGACGGAAAAACGCGCCACCATGCTGTTCAGGTCCACCGCCAGCCGCGACAGCTCCTGGCTGGCCGCGCTGGTCTGATTGGCCCCCGCCGAGGTCTGCAACGCCAGGTTGCGGATGTTCATCAGGTTGCGGTCCACTTCCCGCGCCACCGCCGCCTGTTGCTCCGAGGCACTGGCAATCACGATGTTGCGCTCGTTGATCAGGGTGAAGGCCGAAGCGATTTCCTCCAGCGCCTGCCCCGCCGCCTTGGTGCGGATTTCGGTGAACGTGACCGAGCGTTTCGCTAATACGTGACCGGTGCTTCCACCCCGGTTGCGCGGGTTCTGGATTGTAATCGCATCGGTCACGATGCGGCTTGTTCCTCGGCTTTTTTTCGGCGCAGCGACTCGCCTTTCATCGTCAGTCGGTAGGCGTTGTGCACCAGGCGGTCGAGGATGGCATCGGCCAGGGTCGGGTCGTTGATCCAGCCGTGCCAGTGCTCGATGGGCAGTTGGCTCGTCAGGATGGTGGAGCGGCTGCCAGCGCGGTCGTCGATCACCTCCAGCAGGTCATGCCGGGCTCCTTCCTCCAGCGGGGCTAGCGCCCAGTCGTCCAGCACCAGGACGTCGACCTTTGCCAGCTGTTGCAGGGTACGGCCGAAGCTGCCGTCGCCATGAGCGATGCGCAGTTGTTCCAGCAGGCGCGGGGTGCGCAGGTACAGGGTGCTATAGCCCTGGCGGCAGGCCTGGTTGCCCAGGGCGCAGGCCAGCCAGGTTTTGCCGGCACCGGTCGGGCCGGTCAGCAGCAGGTTGTGCTGCTGGCGGATCCAGTCGCCACTGGCCAGGGTGGCGATCAGACGCTCGTCCAGGGCGCGTCCGGTGCGGCGGTCGAGATCTTCCAGGCAGGCGTTGGCGTACTTGAGCTTGGCCTTCTTGCGCAGCCGTACCAGGCGCTGGTTGTCACGCCAGGCCAGTTCGCGGTCGAGCAGTAGGCCGAGGCGTTCATCGAAGCTCAGGCTGTGGCTGGCCGGCAGCGTCCATTGCTCTTCCAGGGCGCGGGCCATGCCGTCCAGGCGTAGCTGGTGCAGTTGATTCAGGGTGTGTTGCGGCATCATCGAACAGCTCCTGTTGCGGGGGTTGGTAGTAGTCGGCGCCACGGACGTTCTCGTGGTCGCCGGGTAAGGTCGTTTCGGCGGCACGCTGGGGCAGCGGCTGTTGATCCAGGCCTTGCTGGAGCAGGTTGCGCACGCTGCGCCCGGTGAAGGCGCGCAGGTGTACGGCACGTTCGGCAGCGGCTTCCAGGCGTGCATTGCCATAGCGCCGGGCCAGCGAGAGCAGGCCGAGGCAGGCGCGGTAGCCCATCTCCGGGTGCGGCTTGTGGGTCAGTTGGTGATCGATCAGTTGGCGCGTGTAGGGGCCGATCCGCGCGCCCCAGTCGAGCAGGCGTTGTGGCGTCCATTCGCGATGCGCCTGGTGCGCCGCGGGCATGTGCTCGCGCTGGGTACTGTAAGCGCCGCGTCGCCCCAGCAGCAGGTGGCTGGCCACCCGCCGGTTGCCATGCAGCACTTCCAGGGTGTGTGCCGTCAGTCGCACGTCCACGTTCTGCCGGGCCAGGGCGGAGGGCACGCTGTAGAAGCTGCCATTGACCTCGATGTGGTAGTCGATGCTGACCTTGCAGCGCTTGAAGGTGGCGACCTCGTAGGGATGCACCGGCAGCGCTCGCAAGGCCGGGCGATCCAGGCGCTCGAACCAGTCGCGCCGGCAGCCATCGAGCCGCTTGAACGGGCGCCGATTCAGATCCTCCAGCAGCTCGGCGATGGCCTGGTTAAGCGCATGCAGGCTGAAGAACTGCCGATGGCGCAGCCGCGCCATGATCCAGCGCTCGACCACCTGCACCGCCACCTCGGCCTTGGCCTTGTCCTGAGGCTTGCGTGGCCGTGCCGGCAGGATCACCGTCTGGTAATGACGCGCGCACTCCAGCGTGGCCCGGTTCAGGCCCGGCTCGTAGCGATCCGGCTGGGCGACCAGGGCGCGCGGATTGTCCGGCACAACCATTTCCGGCACGCCGCCAAAGTAGGTCAGAGCCTGGCCCAGCGAGGTCAGCCAGTCCACCTGGGTTTCGCCTGGCGTCGCGCAGGCATAGGTGTAATTCGAGGCGCCCAGGGCGGCGACGAAGATGTGCGCCCGGCGCACTTCGCCGGTGGCCGGGTCGACCACCGGCAGCGTCGGCCCGGCATAGTCGATGAATAGCTTCTCGCCCGCACGGTGCAGCTGACGCATCGAACGTTTGAGCGTCTGGGCGTAGCGCCGGTAGTGCTCGACGAACTGGGTGTAGCGGTAGGTCGGCTGGCCCGCATGCGCGGCGAGATATTCCTCCCACAGCAGCTGCAAGGTCACGCCCTTGCGTCGCAACTCGCGGTGGATGCTCAGCACATCGGGCAGCACTCGCTCACCGCGCGGCTTGTTCGTCGACGTCGGTGCAAACAAGGCGGCCGCCAGCGCGGCCTCGTCCATGGCCACCAGCGCCGGCCAGTCCAGCCCGGCCACCCGCGCCGCCGCGATGTACTTGCTAACCACGCCCTTGGACAGCTGCAAGGCACGGGCAATCTTCTCGTGGGACAAGCCGGCCTCAAACTTGAGGCGCAGACATTCTTTGATGTTTCGCATGGCTACTCGCGGCGCCGCCATCTTCCTCTCCCGAAATCGGTCGAGGATGGCGGCGCATCAGGTCATGCGCAACGAAGGGGAAGGCTTTCGCTAAGTCGTGACCGGCGATTTCGGTAAGCCGTGACCACCTGTTTCGGAACAGGCGGAAAATCGGTCACGTTGCTACCGAAATGAGCGGTCACGCGTTAGCGAAATGACCGGTCACGATCAACCGAAACGGCCGGTCACGGTGCTCCGAAATCCGCACCTTGGCCACTTCCAGGGTCGAGCGGGCGCGGCTGTTGCTGTGCTGCATGGAGCTGACCGCCTGATCGGTGCCCTGCTGGATACCGCCGATCATCTGCTCGATTTCCTGGGTCGATTGCTGAGTCCGATGGGCCAGGGCCCGCACTTCATCGGCCACCACCGCAAAGCCGCGCCCGGCATCCCCGGCCCGCGCCGCCTCGATGGCCGCGTTCAGGGCCAACAGGTTGGTCTGCTCGGCGATGGCGCGAATCACCTCCAGCACCTTGCTGATGCCGTAGACCTTCTGCGCCAGCTGTTCCACCTGACTGGCATTGGCTGTCACATCCTCGGCCAGCGACTCGATGGACAGCACAGTCTGATGCACCTGTTCACGCCCGTGCTGGGCGATTCGATCTGATTCGCGGGACGCTTCGGAAGTGGCCACCGCGTTGCTCGCCACCTCCTCCACCGCGGCGGTCATCTGATTCACTGCCGTGGCTGCCTGCTCGATCTCCTGGCTCTGCTGGTGCAGGCCCCGGGTCGCATCCTCGGTGACGCAACTGAGTTCCTCGGAAGCCGAGGCAAGTTGGCTGGAGGAGTCGGAAATGCGCCGGATCGTCTCGCGCAAGCTGTGCTGCATGGCCTTGAGCGCCAGCAACAGGCGCGCCGGCTCGTCCTTGCCGATCACCGTGATGTCCCCGGTCAGGTCGCCGCCGGCCACCACCTCGGCCACGCGCAAGGACTGCGCCAGGGGCAGGACGATGCTGCGGGTCAACAACAAGGCCAGGCCAATGGTCACCAGGGCCGCGACCACGATCATCCCCACCACCCAGACTCGCGATTTGCTGAATACGGCCTGGGCCAGATCCGTGGCCTGGGTCGCACTTTGCTTGTTCAAGTCGATCAGGTCATGCAGTGTCGCGGCCATTTCATCGGCCAACTGGTTCATTTCGCCGTTGACCACCTTGACCGCCTGCTCCAGCTGATTCTGGCTGGAGAAGGCCATGACCTGGGCCTGCCGCTGCAGGTACTGCTTCTCCACGTCCTTGAAGCGATCGAACAAGACCCGCTCCTGGGGCAGCACGATCAGCGACTCATAGCGCCCCTGAGCAACGCCCAGGCCACTCTTGATGTCATTGATCTTGGCTTCGTTCTGGGCCAGGGCCTGGGGGTCGCGATTGATCAGCAGACGCAGGGTCAGGGCGCGAAGACGCAGCAGGTCCTGGCTCATGTCGCCCACCGACATGACGCTGGGCAACCAGTTGCTCTCCACTTCATCGGACTGCTGGCGCATGTTGGCCATCTGCATCAGGGCAAATGCGCCGAGGACAAACACCATCAGCGCCAGCAAGCCAAAACCCAGGCTGGCGCGGGGGGCAATGTTGAGGCTTCTGAGACTCATTCCTTTGGCTCCTTCCTAGAGCGCTGCAAAAGCTTGCAGCAGGGTGCTCTTAGACGGTATCGGGCCGGCGGAAATTTGCGTAAGACAAAAACGTGATATCAAAACGCCCTATGACTTCGATACCTGAAAGTAAAACGATTCAGCTCACAGAAAATCGGTATTTTCCAATCAAGCAGCGTATCTGGTAGCGCAAAACCGCAGCTTGCACATTCATCGACGCAACGCCGGGCCAGCAACTACCACAAGCAAAAACGTGAACGCCTGCGCTGGCCAATGCTCTATAACTTCAGCACCTTTACCAGCCGATCCGACATTCATCACTGCCTGAGGTTTGCCATGACCATTACCGTCAATACCGAGTCCAGCGAAGGTTTCCGCCACAGCATCCAGGTCGACGACCATCAGCTGTTCACCGACCTGCCCCGGTACGCCGGCGGCGAAGGCACCGCGCCCGAGCCCCACGATTATTTCGATACCGCCCTGGGGGCCTGCAAGGCCCTGACCCTCAAGCTCTACGCACAGAAGAAAAGCATCCCGCTCACCGGCGTCACGGTGGAGCTCAAGCACGACAACAGTCAGGAACAGCAAGGCAAATACGCCCTGCACGTGAAGCTGACCCTCAAGGGCGTGCTCACCGACGCCCAGCGTGAAGAGCTGCACCGGGTAGCCGATCGCTGCCCGATCCACAAGCTGATGACCAGCAGTGAAGTCAGCATCGAGACGCACCTGTCCGAAGGCGCCTTCAGCCAGTAGCGGCAAGGCTGGCAGCCGGGGGTTATGCTTGCGGGCATCCCCCCGAGCAGCCTGGAATCCGCCATGAATTCGCCCCTAGTGATCCGCCCTCGCGTCGAGGACGTCGAAGGCCAGCCTATCCTCCGCCCCCTGCCTTCGGCGCAGTGCCGCAGCGTCGGCCCCTTCGTATTCTTCGACCACATGCTGAGCACCTCCTACCCTGCCGGCAAAGGCATGAACATCCGCCAACACCCGCATATCGGCCTGTCCACGCTGACCTACCTGTTCGCAGGACAGATCCGCCACAAGGACAGCCTCGGCTCGGACCAGATCGTCCTGGCCGGGGACGTCAGCTGGATGACCGCAGGCAGTGCCATCGCTCACGTCGAGCGCACGCCCGAGGCCCAGCTGAGCCAGGCTTTCACCCTGCATGGGTTGCAGGTCTGGCTGGCCTCGCCCAAGGAACATGAGCAGGGGCCCGGGCACTACAGCCATCACCCCGCGGCCACACTGCCGGTGAGTGACAACCTCGGGGTCACGATCCGCATGATCGCCGGCAGCGGCTTCTGCCTGGAGTCGCCGGTGCCAGTGCTCTCCCCGACCCTGTATGCCGAACTGCACCTGCAGACCGCCACCAGCCTGTTGATTCCCACCGAGCATCAGCAACGCGCGCTGTATGTGCTGGACGGCGAGGCACAGCTGGACGGCGAGCCATTGCCCCTGCACTCGCTGGTGGTATTGCCGGAGGGAGAAAACGCCACGCTGTTCGCCGAGAGCGACTGCCATGCGGTACTGCTTGGCGGTGCGCCTCTGGACGGGCCGCGACGGGTCAACTGGAACTTTGTCGCCAGCGACCCGCTGTTGATCGATGCAGCACGCAGACGCTGGGCAGCCGGGGACTGGCCGCAAGTGCCGGGAGAAAGCGAGCGCATCGAACTGCCCGGCTCCCGCCGCTGATCCGGCAGGAGCCGGCTTGTCGGCGAACAGGCCCGCAGACCATCTTCGCCGGCAAGCCGGCTCCTACTCAGCCCTGGAACACTTCGTCCAGCAGGTAATGGAAGGTGGCGAAGGCTCGGGCCGAGGTCTTGGCGTCATACATCATCTTGCCCGGGACATTGGCCTGGGGATCGGTGAAGGAATGCACCACGCCGCCATAACTGACCAGTTGCCAGTCAACGCCAGCCGCATTCATCTCCGCTTCAAAGGCCGGCAGTTGTTCCTTGGCCACCATCGGATCGGCCGCACCGTGCAGCACCAGCACCGAGCCCTTGATGTTCTGCGCATCCGCGGGATCGGGCGTATCCAGGGTGCCATGGAAGGACGCCGCGGCCTTGACTGGCGCCCCACTGCGGGCCAGCTCCAGCGCGCAGCAGCCGCCAAAGCAGAAACCGAAGGTGGCCAGCCTGGAGAGGTCCACCGCGGCCTCGGTCTGGCTCTGCAGGGCGCTGAAGGCCGCCTGCATGCGCTTGCGCAACAGCGCCCGGTCATCCTTGAGCGGCATCATTGCCGCGCCGGCCTGATCGGCGTCGCTGGGGCGCACCGACTGGCCATACAGGTCGGCGACCAACACCACATAGCCCTTGGCCGCCACCGCCTCGGCGATCTTTTCCGCTCCGGCGCTGACACCCATCCAGTTCGGCGCCATCAGCAGCCCTGGACGGGCCCCTTTATGGGCGGCATCGAAGGCCAGACGCCCTTCATAGGGCTGGCCATCGATCTGATAGACCACGGAACGCACTGTGATTTGACTCATGACTCATCTTCTCCAGCAGGGGGATACCAGAATGAAAAAACCCGCCGAAGCGGGTTTTTCTTGCTTTGTGGTTAAACCGACAGCTCGACCAGCAGCTTGTTCAGTCGGCGCACATAGGCCGCCGGGTCTTTCAAGCTGTCGCCGGCCGCCAGGGCCGCTTGATCGAAGAGGATGTGCGACAGGTCGCCAAAGCGCTCTTCGCTCTGCTCGCCGTCGAGTTTCTCGATCAGCGGGTGAGTCGGGTTGAATTCGAAGATCGGCTTGGAATCCGGAACCTTCTGCCCACTGGCTTCGAGGATCTGACGCATTTGCAGCCCCAGGTCCTGCTCGCCGATGGCCAGGATCGCCGGGGAGTCGGTCAGGCGGTGGGAAACCCGCACTTCGCTGACGCTCTCGCCCAGAGCGGTCTTGATCCGCTCAACCAGGCCTTCCTTGGTCTTGGCGACTTCCTCGGCGGCCTTCTTGTCCTCTTCCGAGTCCAGGTTGCCCAGGTCCAGGTCGCCACGCGCCACGTCGACAAAGCTCTTGCCGTCGAACTCGTTGAGGTAGCTCATCAGCCACTCGTCGATGCGGTCGGTGAGCAGCAGCACTTCGATGCCTTTCTTGCGGAAGACTTCCAGGTGCGGGCTGTTCTTCACCTGGGCGTAGGATTCGCCGGTGAGGAAGTAGATCTTGTCCTGACCTTCCTTGGCGCGAGCCAGGTAGTCGGCCAGGGACACGGTCTGCTCGCCGTCGTCGCCTTGGGTGGAAGCGAAGCGCAGCAGGCCGGCGATCTTTTCCTTGTTGGCGAAGTCTTCGGCCGGGCCTTCCTTCATCACCTGGCCAAAGTTCTTCCAGAAGCCCTTGTATTGCTCAGGCTCGTTCTTCGCCAGTTTTTCCAGCATGTCCAGCACGCGCTTGGTCAGCGCCGACTTCATCGAATCGATGATCGGGTCTTTCTGCAGGATTTCCCGCGAGACGTTCAGCGACAGGTCGTTGGAGTCCACCACGCCCTTGATGAAGCGCAGGTACAGCGGCAGGAAGGATTCAGCCTGATCCATGACGAACACGCGCTGCACGTAGAGCTTGAGGCCCTTCGGCGCTTCACGCTGGTACAGGTCGAACGGCGCACGAGCCGGCACGTAGAGCAGCGAGCTGTATTCCAGCTTGCCTTCAACCTTGTTGTGGCTCCAGCTCAGCGGGTTCTCGAAGTCATGGGCGATGTGCTTGTAGAACTCCTGGTATTCCTCGTCCTTGATCTCGGTACGCGGACGGGTCCACAGGGCACTGGCGCGGTTGACGGTTTCCCATTCCAACGCCGGTTTCTCTTCGCCTTCGGCGGCAGCGGCCTCTTTCGGCAGCTCGATCGGCAGGGCGATGTGGTCGGAGTACTTCTTGATGATGTTGCGCAGGCGCCAGCCATCGGCGAACTCGTCTTCACCGGACTTCAGGTGCAGGACAATGCGGGTGCCGCGTTCGGCCTTGTCGATGGTCGCCACCTCGAACTCGCCTTCGCCCTTGGACGACCAGTGCACGCCCTCACTGGCCGGCAAGCCGGCACGGCGGCTGAACACTTCGACCTGGTCGGCAACGATGAATGCGGAGTAGAAGCCCACGCCGAACTGACCGATCAGGTGCGAGTCCTTCTTCTGGTCGCCGGTGAGGTTTTTCATGAAGTCGGCGGTGCCGGACTTGGCGATGGTCCCCAGGTGGGTGATGACATCTTCACGGCTCATGCCGATACCGTTGTCTTCGAGGGTGACGGTCTTGGCGTCCTTGTCGAAGCTCACACGGATTTTCAGTTCGGCGCCACCTTCCAGCAACTCGGGCTTGGACAGGGCTTCGAAACGCAATTTGTCGACGGCGTCAGAGGCGTTCGAGATCAATTCGCGAAGGAAGATTTCCTTATTGGAATACAACGAATGGATCATGAGGTGCAGCAGTTGCTTCACCTCGGTCTGGAAGCCCAGGGTTTCCTTTTGAGTTTCCACACTCATGGTCATCAAACTCCAATCAGATGGCTGTGGTCGCGCTCCGGAAGCGGAGAGCGGCGGGATGACATGGAAGTGGGGGTAGCTCGCCGGATTTCAAGGGGTGGGTGTCTCTTCGATCTTGAAATGTGCACGGGCGGTGGCAATCGGCTCATCGGCGGTGCTCTGCCAGGCGGTGATCGCCACGTTGGCCACGCGCCGCCCCTGACGCCAGACCTGGCAGCGGGCGAAGGTGTCGCGAAACTGCCCGGCACGCAGGTAGTCCAGGGAAAAATCGATGATCTTCGGCACCCCGGGAGAGCCGGTAAAGATCAACAGATGCACAGCCGCCGCCAATTCCATGAAACCGGCGATCACACCGCCGTGCAGCGCCGGCAGCAGGGGATTGCCGATGTTGTCCTTGTTGGCCGGCAAGCGAAACAACAACTCGTCCCCCAGCCGCGAGCATTCGATGCCGATCAGGGCGGCGTAGGGAATCTTCTGCAGCAAGGGACCGTAGTCGCCCTGTTGGTGAGCCTGCTCCAGCAACAGCTTGAGATCTTCGCTCATGGACGTGCTCCCTTGAGGGCCGTGGCAAACCCCGGGGTGCCCTTGAGGCCCTTGCCCATGCGCATGAAAGTCCCGACCACATGGGCCACCGGGCGCTGCGGATCGTCCTGATAGGCAAAACCGCGGGTAAAGATCACATCGGTAGTGACCCGGTAGCACTGGGCAAAACCATGCACGTCGTGATGAGGCACCGCCGGGTGCATGTAGTCGATACGCAGGTCCAGGGTCGGACAGACCTCGAACTCCGGCAGCACGCACAGCGTGGCCATGCCACAAGCCGTATCCATGAGGGTGGTCAGGGCGCCACCGTGGATGATTCCAGTGTGGGGATCGCCGACGATCTGCGGGCTGTAGGGCAAGGTCAGGGTCATGCCCTCCGGTGATGCGCTATGCACGCTGATGCCCAGCACCTGGCAGTGTCGCAAGGCGGAAAGAAAGCGCATCGCACGCTCGAAAACAGGATTCTGCGCCATGGGTTATCTCTATTGTTAGTGTCAGGAATCAGCGGTTGGCCAGGACGATAAAAGTTCCGTAGAACAAATACTTAATATATCTAGGACCCCCAAGGAACTTAAATCACAAGACCACGATCGAAAGGCCAGTAGATATCTTCACTAAGGAGAAACACCCCATGCGTAAGACTTTAGCTATTGCCCTGA
The DNA here is from genome assembly GCF_900105185.1 of Pseudomonas saponiphila. Classification (NCBI taxonomy): domain Bacteria; kingdom Pseudomonadati; phylum Pseudomonadota; class Gammaproteobacteria; order Pseudomonadales; family Pseudomonadaceae; genus Pseudomonas; species Pseudomonas saponiphila. Next base: position 4,600,563 of record NZ_FNTJ01000001.1, read on the forward strand.
TGCTGACCGCTTCCCTCGGTCTGGCTGCCTGTGACAAGAAATCCGAGGACAAAGCTCAAGATGCAAACCAACACGCTGAGCAAGCTCAACAAAAAATGAACGAAGCCCAGGATAAAGTGAACGAAGCTGCCAAGGAAAACGCCGAAGCTGCCAAAGACCAGGCTGAATCCAACAAGGCCGCAGCCGAAGAAAGCGCCAAGGAAGCAGCCCCTAAAACCAACTAATTCGGTTTTAGCGCAAGATATGAATAAAGCCCGCCAAGTGCGGGCTTTATTGTTTGTGGAAGAAATGACTACATCAGCAACCAGCGAAAAGTTGGACTAAGCATCAACAACAAGGAACACAAGAGTCCCACTGCCCAGAGCAGACTTCGCTGCCAGGTCAGGTCCGCCAGATAGCACACCAGATAGAAGACCCGGGCAATCACAAAGGTGATGGCCAGGACGTCGATCAACCAGCCTTGGGTCTGGGTGACATGTGCCATCAGCACCCCGACCGCAAACAGCATGAAGGCCTCGAAACTGTTCTGATGCGCCGCCAGGGCCCGCGCGCCCCGCCCGGTCAGCTGGGCCTGTTGCTGACGCGGCAGATGGTTGTTGTAACCGCCCTGCTCTTTCATGGCCTTGGCCACCGGAATGCGCGCAATGAAAATCAGCAATGCGCTGATAAACACGCACCAGAACGCAATACTCATCAGCCTATCTCCTTGTTTGTCTCGGGCAATGGCGCCTCCGTAGGGGTATAGACCATCACATCCAGTACGTCGGAATGGAACTCGCGACGATAAAGCACCAGCACCACCCCCGCGCTCATCACCATGAACAACCAGGGGCTGACAAACCAGGCCAGCATGCTCATGCCGAAGTAATAGGAGCGCAGGCCGAAGTTGAACTGGTTGGCAGCCATGGAAATCACCCGTGCCGCCCGGGAAGCGAAAGCCTTGCGCTCCTGCTCGGACACCTGGCGCTCACCGATCATCGGCGCCGAGCCCACCAGAATGGCGGCGAAGTTGTACTGGCGCATGCACCAGCTGAAGGTGAAGAAGGCGTAGACGAACACCAGCGCCAGGCACAGCAGCTTGATCTCCGACATGCCCTGGGACGCCTGCTGGACCATGGGAATGTCCGCCAGCAGCGACACCGCGCGTTCCGATGCGCCGAGCACGGTAAGAATGCCCGCCAGGATGATCAGGGTGCTGGAGGCGAAGAACGAAGCGTTGCGTTCCAGGTTGCCGATCACGCTGGCGTCGGCGATGCGGTTGTCACGCAACAGCATGCGGCGCATCCAGTCTTCGCGATACAGGTGCAGGACACTGGCCAGGCAGGCGGTGTCCCGCCCCTTCCAGGTGGCATAACGGGTATAGCCGCCCCAGCAGATGACGAACCACAAGGCGGCCAGTAAATGGATCAGGTTGGCTTGGACGAACGACATGCAAATTCCTGTAGGGCGTGGCAGAGGACACAGCTTCGACGCCACGCCGAGGAAAAAGGCACTGCCCGAGCCCCATAAAAAATGCCCCGTATCGATCGATACGGGGCATTGTTCTGGATGCTCATGAGCCGCTTGTGGCGACCCCGAGCCCTTGCCGACAGGTCAAGCCAGCGCTTCGGCCGGCTTGCCCAGGATACGGTCGAAGATCACGGCGACCGCCAGGATGATCACCGAAGGCACCAGCCAGGCCAGGCCTTGCTCACTCAACGGCAGATGAGACAGCTGGCTCGGCAGGCCATCGGCCAGGCCCGCGCCTTTAAGCGCATCGATCAGGCCGAAGACAAAGGACACCAGCATCACCGGACCGACGATGCGGCGCTGGTCCTGCCAGAACTCCTTGCAGAAGCTCAGGGCCACCAGGGCAATGCAAGGCGGGTAGATGGCGGTCAGTACCGGAATCGAGAAGGCGATGAGCTTGGTCAGGCCAAGGTTCGATACCAACAGCGAGAAAACCGCGAGGATCACAACCAGAGTCTTGTAGGACAAAGGGGTTACGCGGCTGAAGTACTCGGCACAGGCGCAAGTCAGGCCCACGGCGGTCACCAGGCAAGCCAGGGAGATCAGCACCGCGAGGAAACCGCTGCCCAGGGAGCCGAAGGTGTGCTGCACGTAGGCATGCAGTACCGCTGCGCCGTTGGTGGCGCCGGCTGCCACTTCATGGCTGCCCGAACCGAGGCGGAACAGACTGACGTACACCAGCGCCAGGCCAACCCCGGCGATCAGGCCGGCGATCACCGCATAGCGGGTGATCAGTCGAGGCGACTCGACACCGCGCGAGCGAATGGCATTGACGATGACGATGCCGAACACCAGGGCGCCCAAGGTATCCATGGTCAGGTAACCATTGATGAACCCCTGGGAGAATGGCGCGGCGACATACTCGGGCGTCGCCTCGCCAACGCTACCGGCCGGCAGGGCGCAAGCTGCGATCCCCAGCACCGCCAGGGCGATGATCTTCAGCGGCGCCAGGAAACGGCCAACGGTATCCAGCAGGCGGCCTGGATACAAGGAGATGAAGAACACCAACAGGAAATACGCCGAACTGTAGAGGAACAGTGCCAGCGGGCTTTCACCAGTCAGTGGCGCCAGACCCACTTCAAAGGACACAGTGGCCGTGCGCGGCGTGGCGAACAGCGGGCCAACCGCCAGGTAGCAGACAGCCGCCAGCAGACCGCCAGCGACTTTACCGATGGGGCTGCTCAACGCATCCATGGCGCCACCGACCTTGGCCAGGGCGACCACGGTGATCACCGGCAGGCCCACCGCAGTGATCAGGAAGCCCAGCGCCGCCATCCAGACATGGGGTCCGGACTGCAAGCCGACGATGGGTGGGAAAATGATGTTGCCAGCCCCGACGAACAGGGCAAAAGTCATGAAGCCGAGCGCCAGAATGTCCTGGCCTTTCAACACTTTCATTAAGGAAATACCACACTACTGAATCGGAATTTAGAGAGGGATTTCCCTTATGGGTGAGGGAAATGCTGTCAGTCCGTATAAGACTGACCCGTTTAGCGCGCCGATACCTTGTGGGTAGCAGACGCATAAAGAGGCGGCTAGCCTACCGAATCTGTAAGACGAACGCACCGGCACAATGAGAATTTTCTGATATGCGACATCGGGATGTCGCCTTTTTGAAACTATTTTTCCACCGGAATGAATCCCCCTGCACAGAGCCTCGTTCGCCCAGGCGCCGACTCATGTTGGAGCTGGCTCGTGTAGGAGCTGGCTCGCCAGCGAAAACCGCGACAAGAACCACACGCGGCTCAGGCCCCCTCGCCGGCAAACCGGCTCCTGCGCCAGAAAGCACAAAGGCCACCCGAAGGTGGCCTTTGCTGGAAGAGCTACAAGCTAAGCGCGAAGCTTACTTGACCGCCCAACCGGTCAGCTCGGCCAGGGCCTTGCCGATGTCTGCCAGCGAACGCACGGTTTTTACGCCTGCGTCTTGCAGAGCAGCGAATTTCTCGTCTGCAGTGCCTTTGCCGCCAGAGATGATTGCGCCAGCATGGCCCATGCGCTTGCCCGGAGGAGCAGTCACACCAGCGATGTAGGAAACAACCGGCTTGGTCACGTGAGCCTTGATGTAGGCAGCCGCTTCTTCTTCAGCCGAACCGCCGATCTCGCCGATCATCACGATCGCTTCGGTCTTCGGGTCTTCCTGGAACAGCTTCAGGATGTCGATGAAGTTGGAGCCCGGGATCGGGTCACCACCGATGCCGACGCAGGTGGACTGGCCGAAACCGGCGTCAGTGGTCTGCTTAACGGCTTCGTAAGTCAGGGTGCCGGAACGGGAAACGATACCGACCTTGCCTGGCAAGTGAATGTGACCTGGCATGATGCCGATCTTGCATTCGCCTGGAGTGATCACGCCTGGGCAGTTAGGGCCGATCAGGGTCACGCCCAGCTCGTCGCACTTAACCTTGGCGTCCAGCATGTCCAGGGTTGGAATGCCTTCGGTGATGCAGACGATCAGCTTGATGCCGCCGAAAGCTGCTTCCAGGATCGAGTCCTTGCAGAAAGGAGCTGGAACGTAGATCACGCTGGCGGTGGCGCCAGTGGCAGCTACAGCGTCTTTCACGGTGTTGAACACTGGCAGGCCCAGGTGCTCGGTGCCGCCTTTGCCTGGAGTTACGCCGCCAACCATCTTGGTGCCGTATTCGATGGCTTGCTGGGTGTGGAAACTACCTTGCGAACCGGTAATGCCCTGGCAGATAACTTTGGTGTCTTTATTGATCAGGACGCTCATTATTTGCCCTCCGCAGCTTTGACAACTTGTTGAGCAGCGTCGGTCAGGCTGGTAGCAGCGATGATGTTCAAGCCGCTTTCTGCCAGTACTTTAGCGCCCAGTTCAGCGTTGTTGCCTTCAAGGCGAACAACAACCGGGATTTTCACGCCGACTTCTTTCACGGCGCCGATGATGCCTTCGGCAATCATGTCGCAGCGAACGATGCCGCCGAAGATGTTGACCAGTACTGCAGCGACGTTGGTGTCGGACAGGATGATCTTGAAGGCTTCGGTCACGCGCTCTTTGGTAGCACCACCACCTACGTCGAGGAAGTTGGCTGGCTTGCCGCCGTGCAGGTTGACGATGTCCATGGTGCCCATGGCCAGGCCGGCACCGTTGACCATGCAGCCGATGTTGCCTTCCAGGGCTACGTAGTTCAGTTCGAACTTGGCAGCGTGCGCTTCGCGCGGATCGTCCTGCGACGGATCGTGGAAAGTCTTCAGCTTAGGCTGACGGTACATGGCGTTGGCGTCGATGTTGATCTTGGCGTCCAGGCAGTGCAGATCGCCGTCAGCCTTGATCACCAGCGGGTTCACTTCCAGCAGGGCCAGATCGTGATCCTGGAACAGTTTGGCCAGACCTACGAAGATCTTGGCGAACTGGGCAACTTGCTTGCCTTCCAGACCCAGTTGGAAAGCCAGCTCGCGGCCCTGGAATGGCTGAGCGCCAACCAGTGGATCGATAGTGGCTTTGAGAATTTTTTCTGGAGTGTCGTGAGCGATCTTCTCGATGTCCACGCCACCTTCGGTGGAAGCCATGAACACGATGCGACGGCTCGAACGGTCAACGACAGCGCCCAGGTACAGCTCTTTAGCGATATCAGTGCACGATTCAACCAGGATCTTGGTGACAGGCTGGCCATTGGCGTCAGTCTGATAGGTCACCAGACGCTTGCCCAACCACTGCTGAGCGAATGCCTTAGCGTCTTCTTTGCTGCGAACCAGCTTAACGCCGCCCGCTTTACCGCGACCACCGGCGTGAACCTGGGCTTTGACAACCCACTCGGAGCCGCCGATTTTGTCGCAAGCTTCTGCTGCTTCTTCCGGGGTGTCTACCGCGTAGCCTTTGGATACTGGCAGGCCGTATTCAGCGAACAGCTGCTTACCCTGATACTCGTGAAGATTCATGCTTTTTACCGTCTTCGTTAGGTACTGCGCATTCGGCGCTGCGCTCAAGATTGAGTGCCGCACCACCTGTGACCGCTACTCTCGAACCAGCGCCACACCTGAATCCCGAGCCTGGGCCCGGGTCCAGCGTGTGGCGCTACCTCAAGAGGTCGAGTCCAGCGGAGATTCCGCGGTGAGTCTTGCTCGCAAGGCTCACGACGGGCAATCCGCCGTGGTTTCTTATTGTCTTAACGCTTCTTGCGGTTGGCGATGTGAATGGCACCGCCATTCACTGCCAGTGCTGCTTCGTGCAGGGCTTCGGACAGGGTCGGATGGGAGAAGACCATCATGCCCAGGTCTTCGGCGCTGGTGCCGAATTCCATGCCGATTGCACCTTGCTGAACCAGTTCCGCAGCGCTTGGGCCAATCACGTGGACGCCCAATACGCGATCAGTCTTGGCATCGGCGATGACCTTGACGAAACCGCCGGTGTCGTTGGCTGCCATGGCACGGCCGCTGGCGGCAAACGGGAAGGTGCCGACGTTAACTTCAACGCCTTCAGCTTTCAAGGCCTGCTCGGTTTTGCCAACCCATGCAATTTCCGGGTGAGTATAAATAACCGATGGGATCAGGTCATAGTTCATCTGGGCTTTGTGGCCCTTGATGCGCTCGACGACCATGATGCCCTCTTCCGAAGCCTTGTGAGCCAGCATCATGCCGCGGACCACGTCGCCGATGGCGTAAACGCCCGGCACGGTGGTGGCGCAGTGATCGTCAACGTGCACGAAACCGCGCTCGTCGAGGGTCACGCCGCAATCGGCAGCCAACAGATCAGTGGTCACCGGACGGCGACCAACGGCAACGATCAGCTTGTCGAAAGTGATGGTCTGCTCGCCGTTGGCGTCGGTGTAGGTCACCACGACTTCTTCGCCATTGACCTTGGAGCCGGTCACGCGAGCGCCCAGCTTGATGTCCAGACCTTGCTTGGTCAGGGTTTTCAGCGCTTCCTTGGAAACAGCGGTGTCAGCTGCCATCAAGAAGGTGTCCAGTGCTTCGAGGACAGTCACTTGCGCGCCCAGACGCGACCAGACCGAACCCAGCTCCAGACCGATGACGCCAGCGCCGATCACGCCCAGGCGTTTTGGTACGGATTGGAATTCCAGGGCGCCGGTGGAGTCGACGATGACATTCTGATCAACCGGAGCCGGTGGAATATCGATCGGACGCGAACCTGGAGCCAGGATCACGTTTTCGGCTTCGATCACTTCAACCGAACCGTCAGGCTTGGTGACTTCGACTTTCTTGCCGGCCAGCAGTTTGCCGTGGCCCTGGATCGAAGTGACGCCGTTGGCCTTGAACAGGGTGGCAACACCGCTGGTCAGGCCTTTGACGATGTTGGCCTTGCGACCGACCATGGCCGGTACGTCCATGGTCACGCCAGCGTGGCTGATGCCGTGGATGGCGAAACCATCCTGGGCTTCGTGGAATTTCCAGGAGCTGTCCAGCAGCGCCTTGGAAGGAATGCAACCGACGTTCAGGCAAGTACCGCCGAGGGCCAGCTTGCCCTCTTTGTCGGTGTACTTCTCGATGCAAGCGGTGGTGAAGCCCAGCTGTGCAGCCTTAATCGCAGCTACATAACCGCCTGGGCCCGCGCCAATCACTACTACGTCGAATTTCTGAGTCATAAAAAGGTTCCTTTTAGCGGCAAGCTAGAAGCCGCAAGCTGCAAGCTTGAAGCCCCTAGCCCTGGGGGCTTGGAGCTTTTCGCTTGCAGCTCGCAGCTGCTTTTTAGATGTCCAGGAGCAGACGCGCCGGGTCTTCCAGCAGGTTCTTGATGGTCACCAGGAACGTCACGGCTTCTTTACCGTCGATCAGACGGTGATCGTAGGACAGCGCCAGGTACATCATCGGACGGATTACTACCTGACCGTTGATCGCCATAGGACGTTGCAGGATGTTGTGCATGCCCAGGATAGCGGCTTGCGGTGGGTTGACGATCGGGGTCGACATCATCGAGCCGAAGGTACCACCGTTGGTGATGGTGAAAGTACCACCGGTCATCTCTTCCATCGACAGCTTGCCGTCGCGGGCCTTCTTGCCGAAGGTGGCGATGCCGCCTTCGATTTCGGCCAGGCTCATCAGCTCGGCGTTACGCAGAACCGGAACCACCAGGCCACGGTCGCTGGATACCGCGACACCGATGTCGGCGTAGCCGTGGTAGACGATGTCGGAACCGTCGATCGAGGCGTTGACCGCAGGGAAACGCTTCAGCGCTTCGGTGGCAGCCTTGACGAAGAACGACATGAAGCCCAGGCGTACGCCGTTGTGGGACTTCTCGAACAGGTCCTTGTACTTCGAACGCAGAGCCATGACTTCAGTCATGTCGACTTCGTTGAAGGTGGTCAGCATGGCCATGTTCGACTGGGCTTCAACCAGACGCTCGGCAACCTTGGCCCGCAGACGGGTCATAGGTACGCGCTTCTCGACACGGTCGCCGGCAGCGAACACCGGAGCAGCAGCGGCCGGAGCCGGGGCCTTGGCTGGCGCGGCAGCCGGAGCGGCTTTCTTGGCAGCAATGGCAGCCACTACGTCTTCCTTGGTCACACGACCACCTTTGCCAGTACCGGCAACGGAAGCGATGTTGATGCCATTTTCTTCAGCCAGCTTGCGCGCGGCAGGAGCGGCGATTGGATCGTCTTCGCCATCGGCGGCAGCCGGGGCAGCAGCGGCCGGAGCAGCGGCAGCAGCAGGAGCAGCGGCAGCGGCGCCGCCTTCAACGATAGAGCCCAGAACTTCGTCGGACAGAACGGTGTCGCCTTCGTTCTTGACGATAGCGCCCAGCACGCCGTCAGCGGTAGCCAGGACTTCCAGCACAACCTTGTCGGTCTCGATGTCGACGATCAGCTCGTCGCGCTTGACGGCTTCGCCCGGTTGCTTGTGCCAGGTGGCAACGGTGCCATCGGCAACCGATTCCGGGAAAGTGGGGGCTTTGATCTCGATAGCCATTATCTGTGGTTCCTTAAATTCGGTTTCAGGTGCGCGAAGGCGTTAAACAGTGAAGGCATCTTGCAGCAGTTTTTCCTGCTGCTCGGCGTGCATCGACGCGTAGCCACAAGCAGGCGCAGCAGAGGCGTCACGGCCGGCGTACTCGAGTACGAGCGACTTGTCGTGATTGCCCACGATGCGACGCATGTGGTGCTGGCTGCAGTACCAGGCGCCCTGGTTCATCGGCTCTTCCTGACACCAGACCACGTGCTTGAGGTTGGTGTACGGAGCCAGGACTTCGTTCAGGTCGTCCTCAGGGAACGGGTACAACTGCTCGATGCGCACGATGGCGATGTCTTCACGACCTTCGGCACGGCGTTTTTCCAACAGGTCGTAGTAGACCTTGCCGCTGCACAGAATCAGGCGCTCGACCTTTTTCGGGTCCAGTGCGTCGATTTCCGGAATAACGGTCTGGAACGAACCTTCGGCCAGATCTTCCAGAGTCGAGATGGCCAGCTTGTGACGCAGCAGCGACTTCGGAGTCAGTACCACCAGCGGCTTGCGCAGAGGGCGGATCACCTGGCGACGCAGCAAGTGGTAGATCTGTGCTGGCGTGGTCGGCATGCACACCTGAATGTTGTGCTCGGCGCACAGCTGCAGGTAACGCTCCAGGCGCGCCGAGGAGTGCTCAGGGCCCTGACCTTCGTAACCGTGAGGCAGCAGCATGGTCAGACCGCAGAGACGGCCCCACTTGTGCTCACCGCTGGTGATGAACTGGTCGATCACCACTTGCGCACCGTTGGCGAAGTCGCCGAACTGGGCTTCCCAGATCACCAGCGCGTTCGGCGTGGTGGTCGAGTAGCCGTATTCGAATGCCAGTACTGCCTCTTCCGACAGGAACGAGTCATACAGATCAAAGCGCGGCTGGCCTTCGAACAGATGCTTGAGCGGCACGTAAGTGCTGGCATCTTTCTGGTTGTGCAGAACAGCGTGGCGGTGCGAGAAGGTGCCGCGGCCGATGTCCTGGCCGGTCATGCGGATCGGGTGACCTTCGAATGCCAGGGTCGCGTACGCCATGGTTTCAGCGTAACCCCAGTTGATCGGCAGGCCGCCGGCTTGCATCTTCTGACGGTCTTCGTAGATCTTCGCGACCTGACGCTGAACCACGAAGCCTTCTGGCAATTCCAGCAGCTTGGCGGACAGTTCCTGCAGGGTCTTGAGATCGAAGGTGGTGTCGTGACGCGCGGTCCAGGTGTGGCCCAAATACGGGCGCCAGTCCACGAACAGCTCTTTGTTCGGTTCCTTGACCAGGCTCTTCACTACGTGCAGACCGTTGTCCAGGGCATTGCGGTACTCATCGACCTTCGCCTGAACACGCTCTGCATCAAGGACACCGCTCTGGATCAGGCGATCGGCATACAGCTCGCGAGTGGTGCGCTGCTTGGTGATCTGCTGATACATCAGTGGCTGGGTGCCGCTTGGCTCGTCGGCCTCGTTGTGGCCGCGACGGCGGTAGCAGACCAGGTCGATCACCACGTCGCGCTTGTACTGCATGCGGTAGTCGATGGCCAGCTGGGTCACGAACAACACGGCTTCCGGATCGTCACCATTCACATGGAGGATCGGCGCCTGGATCATCTTCGCAACGTCGGTGGCGTACTCGGTGGAACGCGAGTCCAGCGGGTTGCTGATGGTGAAACCAACCTGGTTGTTGATCACGATGTGCACAGTGCCGCCGGTACGGAAACCGCGGGTCTGGGACATCTGGAAGGTTTCCATCACCACGCCCTGACCGGCGAATGCCGCGTCACCGTGGATCGAAATCGGCAGAACCTTGTCACCGGTCTGGTCGTTGCGACGATCCTGACGGGCGCGCACCGAACCTTCGACCACTGGAGAAACGATTTCCAGGTGGGACGGGTTGAACGCCATGGCCAGGTGGACTTCGCCACCTGTGGTCATGACGTTGGACGAGAAGCCCTGGTGGTATTTAACGTCACCGGAACCCAGCTCGACCTTCTTCTTGCCTTCGAACTCGTCGAACAGCTCGCGCGGGTTCTTGCCGAAGGTGTTGACCAGCACGTTGAGGCGACCACGGTGGGCCATGCCGATCACGACTTCCTTGGTGCCGTAGGAACCGGAACGCTGGATCAACTCGTCGAGCATCGGAATCAGGCTCTCGCCGCCTTCCAGACCGAAACGCTTGGTGCCCGGGTATTTGGTACCCAGGTATTTTTCCAGGCCTTCACCAGCGGTGACGCGCTCGAGCAAGTGGCTCTTGATGTCGGCGGAATAGGTCGGACGACCGCGCACGCTTTCCAGACGCTGCTGGAACCACTGGCGCTGCTCGGAATCGGTGATGTGCGTGAATTCAGCGCCGATGGTGCGGCAATATGTCTGCTGCAACGCTTCGTGAATTTCGCGTAGGCTCGCTTCCTCTTTGCCGATGAACAGGTCGCCGGCACGGAAGGTCGTATCAAGATCGGCATTGGTCAAGCCGTAATGATTGATCGACAGGTCTGCAGGTGCAGGACGCTGCCACAGTCCCAGCGGGTCGAGCTGGGCTGCCTGGTGGCCACGCATCCGATAGGCCTGGATCAATCGCAGCACTTCAACTTGCTTCTTCTCGTGCTCACTGCTCACGCTGCCGGCGGATACCGGTTGGGCGCGGCGCTGGTTCTTTGCCAGCAAGACGAAATGATCGCGGATTGTCGAGTGCGAAACATCGATGGCAGTGCTGCCGTCGGCAGGCAACTTCTGAAAGTAAGTGCGCCACTCTTCTGGCACAGCGTTAGGGTCGTGCAGGTAGAGCTCGTAGAGCTCTTCCACATAGGCAGCGTTACTACCGGATAGGTAGGCGCTGTTCCACATGCGCTGCATCACGCTTTCTTGCATGCTTGGTCACCCTCGGTTAGGGGAACACCATCGGCGAAGACACCGAGCAAGCTTGCAGAAGTCCGAATGCAGCGACCAAAACAAGCCACTTAGGATCACGCTGATAGTCCGGGTACCAGCCCGGATGCCCCTGCTTGTCTCATTTCTTCAAAAATAAGAGCAGCCACTTTGTGAGCTGCTGCTCAGGTTAGAGCCATGACGCGGGTTGAAGCCCGCGCCTTGGCTTTTACGGGTACAGCGGTCCTACGGGTACAACAGCTGAATCACACGCCGCTCTGCAGCAGCATGTTACGAATGTGACCGATGGCCTTAGTCGGGTTCAGGCCTTTGGGACATACGTTGACGCAGTTCATGATCCCCCGGCAGCGGAATACGCTGAACGGGTCATCCAGGGAAGCCAGACGCTCGGACGTCTTGGTGTCACGGCTGTCTGCCAGGAAGCGGTAGGCTTGCAGCAGTGCAGCTGGACCCAGGAACTTGTCCGGGTTCCACCAGAAGGACGGGCAAGAGGTCGAGCAGCAAGCGCACAGGATGCACTCGTACAGACCGTCGAGCTTCTCGCGCTCTTCCGGGGACTGCAGACGCTCGATGGCCGGAGCCGGCGTATCGTTCTGCAGGAATGGTTTCACCTTCTCGTATTGCTTGTAGAAGATGCTCATATCGACAACCAGGTCACGGATAACCGGCAAACCTGGCAGAGGACGAATGACCAGCTTGTTCTTCTTGACCACGGCAGACAGCGGCGTGATGCACGCCAGGCCGTTCTTGCCGTTGATGTTCATGCCATCGGAACCGCAAACGCCTTCACGGCAGGAACGACGGTAGGAGAAACCCTCGTCCTGCTCTTTGATCAGCGCCAGCACGTCCAGCACCATCAGGTCCTTGCCACCGGTGTCGACTTGGAAAACCTGGGTTTTCGGAGCCGAGTCGGTGTCTGGGTTGTAACGATAAACTTCAACTTGCAACATATCGATCACCCTTTAGTAAGTCCGGACTTTTGGTTCAAAAGTCGGAACAGTCTTCGGCGAGAAGTTGACCGCACGCTTGGCAACGCGCTTCTCACCCGGGAAGTACAGGGTGTGGCACAGCCAGTTTTCGTCGTCACGGTCTTCAAAGTCTTCACGGGCGTGAGCGCCGCGGGACTCTTTGCGCACTTCGGCAGCGATGGCGGTGGCTTCAGCCACTTCCAGCAGGTTCTGCAGCTCAAGTGCTTCGATACGTGCAGTGTTGAAAGCCTGAGACTTGTCGTTGATCTTGACGTTGGCGATACGCTCGCGCAGATCGGCCAGCTGGGCGATACCCTTCTGCATGTATTCGCCAGTACGGAATACACCGAAGTAGTTCTGCATGCAGCTCTGCAGCTCGCGACGCAGGGTTGCAACGTCTTCACCGGTGGTGCGCTCGTTGAGCTTGGCCAGACGGTTCAGGGCCACGTCGACGTCGGTGTCGCTGGCATCGCGGTATTCGATACCGTCGGTCAGCGCTTTTTCCAGGTGCAGGCCGGCCGCACGACCGAAAACCACCAGGTCCAGCAGCGAGTTGCCGCCCAGACGGTTGGCACCGTGTACCGATACGCAAGCCACTTCACCCACTGCGAACAGGCCAGGGATGATGGTGTCTTCGCCAGCAGCGTTCTGAGTGATCGCCTGACCATGAATGTTGGTGGCAACGCCGCCCATCATGTAGTGGCAGGTTGGAACCACTGGCACCGGAGCAACCACCGGATCAACGTGGGCGAAGGTCTTGGACAGCTCGCAGATACCAGGCAGACGGCTGTGCAGCACTTCTTCGCCCAGGTGATCGAGCTTGAGCATCACGTGGTCGCCATTCGGGCCACAGCCGTTGCCGGCGATGATTTCCTTGACCATGGAACGCGCTACAACGTCGCGGCCAGCCAGGTCTTTGGCGTTCGGAGCATAACGCTCCATGAAACGCTCGCCGTGCTTGTTGATCAGGTAACCACCTTCACCGCGGCAACCTTCGGTGACCAGCACACCGGCGCCGGCAATGCCGGTGGGGTGGAACTGCCACATTTCGATGTCTTGCACCGGAACGCCGGCACGCAGCGCCATGCCGACACCGTCACCGGTGTTGATCAGGGCGTTGGTGGTGGAAGCGTAGATACGACCTGCACCGCCGGTAGCCAGGACGGTGGCCTTGGAGCGGATATAGGTGGTTTCGCCGGTTTCGATGCAGATAGCGATCACGCCGACAAAGGCGCCATCCTGGTTCTTCACCAGATCGACTGCGTACCACTCGTTGAGGAAGGTGGTACCGGCTTTCAGGTTGCCCTGATAAAGGGTGTGCAGCAGCGCGTGACCGGTACGGTCGGAAGCAGCGCAGGTACGAGCCGCCTGGCCGCCCTTGCCGTAGTCCTTGGACTGACCGCCGAAAGGACGCTGGTAGATACGACCGGTTTCGGTCCGGGAGAACGGCAGACCCATGTGGTCCAGTTCGAAGACCGCAGCCGGGCCTTCCTGACACATGTATTCGATAGCGTCCTGGTCACCGATGTAGTCGGAACCCTTGACGGTATCGTACATGTGCCAGCGCCAGTCATCGTTCGGGTCCGCCGAGGCGATCGCACAGGTGATGCCGCCCTGGGCAGACACAGTGTGCGAACGGGTCGGGAACACCTTGGTGATCACGGCAGTCTTGTGGCCACCCTGGGCCAGCTGCAGTGCGGCACGCATGCCGGCGCCGCCGCCGCCAATGATGATGGCGTCGAAAGAAATGGTTGGAATGTTAGCCATGAATCAGATACCCCAGAGAATCTGCACACCCCAGACGAAGTAAGCGAACATCGCGACGCCGCATACTGCCTGGAAAAGGAAACGCACTGCTGTCGCCGACTTGCCCAGCGCCATCGGCGTCAGGTAGTCAGTCGAGATGGTCCACATGCCGACCCAGGCGTGAGCGCCCAGGGCCACCATGGCCAGCAGACTGAAGATACGCATCCAGTTGTTTGCGAACAGGCCATGCCACTGGGTGTAGTCAATGCCCGGATTCGCTACGAGGTATCCGATCAGGAAAATGAAATAAGCCGCGAGAACGACCGCAGACACACGCTGTGCCATCCAGTCATAAAGGCCCGAACGCGACAGGTTCGTAACGCTGGTTACCATATCCAAACTCCCGCCAGAACGATTACCACCACGGATACGGCGATAACGATTTTCGAGCCCAGCTTGCCGCCTTCCAGCGTCTCACCGATGCCCATGTCCATGATCAGATGGCGTACACCGGCCACCAAGTGATACAGCAAGGCGGACAGGAGGCCCCATGCAACGAATTTGGCCAGCGGACTGGTCAAGCACGCCTTCACCTCGGCATAGCCTTCCTCGGAACCCAGGGATTTGCTCAATGCATAAAGCATGATGCCGATGCCCAGGAAGAGGATGATGCCGGAAACACGGTGAAGAAACGACGTAACGCCGGTGATGGGGAGTTTGATGGTCCTTAGGTCTAGGTTTACAGGTCGTTGGCTATTCACGGCTTTTTTCACACTGAAGAGCCCCTAACAATCAGGGCAAAGTTGTTGGGGAGTGCACTGGTCAGGTAACCACTACCCAGGGAGTGCGACCCCCAATAAAGCGGGCCCGGAAGCCTACGGAGGTCGGTGGCCGAGTATAGACAGTTAGGCTACTAATGACAACGCAAACGCCTTCCCCTAATAGCTGATTGCGTTAGCTATATAAAAGGCGTAAATGGCGCTGAATTTCGCTAAAAAATCGGCCCCAAAGCCTTCTGGGACAAGACTTTAGGCAAATTGACATTCAGATTTATCTCACTATAGTGGTGCGGGCCCTGCGTGGGGGGTCTGTCTGATGATTTCAAGCATAAATAGGAGGCCACATGGCTGACAAAAAAGCGCAGTTGATCATCGAGGGCGCAGCCCCCGTCGAGCTGCCCATTTTAACCGGCACCGTTGGTCCCGATGTAATCGATGTTCGGGGTCTGACAGCCACGGGCCGCTTCACTTTTGACCCGGGTTTCATGTCGACCGCATCCTGCGAATCGAAGATCACCTATATCGACGGCGACCAGGGTATCCTGCTGCATCGCGGCTACCCGATCGAACAACTGGCTGAAAAGTCGGACTACCTGGAAACCTGCTACCTGCTGCTCAACGGCGAACTGCCGAATGCCGAGCAGAAGGCACAGTTCGTCAGCACCGTGAAGAACCACACCATGGTTCACGAACAGCTGAAGAGCTTCTTCAACGGCTTCCGTCGCGACGCTCACCCAATGGCGGTGATGTGCGGCGTAGTCGGCGCCCTGTCGGCGTTCTACCACGACTCCCTGGACATCAATAACCCGCAGCACCGCGAGATCTCCGCCGTGCGCCTGGTGGCCAAGATGCCGACCCTGGCAGCGATGGTTTACAAGTACTCCATGGGCCAGCCGATGATGTACCCGCGCAACGACCTGTCGTACGCGGAAAACTTCCTGCACATGATGTTCAACACACCGTGCGAGATCAAACCGATCAGCCCGGTACTGGCCAAGGCAATGGACCGGATCTTCATCCTCCACGCCGACCACGAACAGAACGCCTCGACCTCCACCGTGCGCCTGGCGGGCTCTTCGGGCGCCAACCCGTTCGCCTGTATCGCTGCCGGTATCGCTGCGCTCTGGGGCCCTGCCCACGGCGGCGCCAACGAAGCCGTGCTGACCATGCTCGACGAAATTGGCGATGTCTCGAACATCGACAAGTTCATCGCCAAGGCCAAGGACAAGAACGATCCGTTCAAGCTCATGGGCTTCGGTCACCGCGTGTATAAAAACCGCGACCCGCGCGCCACCGTGATGAAGCAGACCTGCGACGAAGTTCTCAAGGAACTGGGCATCAACAACGATCCGCAGCTCGAACTGGCCATGCGCCTGGAAGAGATCGCCCTGACCGATCCGTACTTCATCGAACGCTCGCTGTACCCGAACGTCGACTTCTACTCGGGGATCATCCTCAAGGCGATCGGCATTCCAACCAGCATGTTCACCGTGATCTTCGCCCTGGCGCGGACCGTCGGCTGGATCTCCCACTGGAAGGAAATGCTCTCCAGCCCATACAAAATCGGCCGTCCACGCCAGCTGTACACCGGCTACGAGTCGCGCGACATCACCAAACTGGAAGACCGCAAATAAGACCGACCCGCCTTGCGCACACGTCTTAGCTGCACCGGATACGGCCTCTAACAGAGGTCGTATTTGTTTCTGCCCTCCTCCTCCCGCAAGCGCCGACCTGCCGGCAAAGCCCCGCGCCTCAAATGCACTTTCGCTGGCAAGCCAGGCCCTACGTCCCTGCGCCTGCAGTCGGGGGATCCGGGCAGAGCGAGCGGACACAAAAATGCCCCGATATCTCGATCGAGGCATTTCGCTATTACGCAGCCTCTATATAGAAGCCGATACAACCCGCTGGCTTAGTGCGACACCGCCCCACTGGCACCCAGACCGGTCTGCGAACGCACGAACTGCGGGAAGAACAGCGCCCGCTCATTGGCCGCCGAAGCCGATTTGTCAGTGATGGAGAAGAACCAGATACCGATGAAGGCGATGATCATCGAGAACAGCGCCGGGTACTCATACGGGAAGATCGCCTTCTCGTGATGCAGGATCTGCACCCAGATGGTTGGCCCAAGGACCATCAGCGCCACCGCACTGACCAGGCCCAGCCAGCCGCCAACCATGGCGCCGCGGGTGGTGAGTTTCTTCCAGTACATGGAAAGCAGCAGCACCGGGAAGTTGCAACTGGCAGCAATGGAGAACGCCAGGCCCACCATGAACGCAATGTTCTGGCTTTCAAAAAGAATACCCAGACCGATGGCCAGCACGCCCAAGGCCACGGTAGTGATCTTGGAAACGCGGATCTCATCCTTCTCGTTGGCCTTGCCCTTCTTGATCACGCTGGCATACAGGTCGTGGGACACCGCCGAGGCACCGGCCAGGGTCAGACCTGCCACAACCGCCAGGATGGTGGCGAAGGCCACTGCCGAGATAAAGCCGAGGAACACACTGCCACCCACCGCATTGGCCAGGTGCACCGCCGCCATGTTGTTACCGCCGAGCAAGGCTCCAGCCGCATCCTTGAAAGCCGGATTGGTGCTCACCAGCAAGATCGCGCCAAAACCGATGATGAAGGTCAGGATGTAGAAGTAGCCGATGAAGCCGGTGGCGTAGAGCACGCTCTTGCGCGCTTCCTTGGCATCGCTGACGGTGAAGAAGCGCATCAGGATGTGTGGCAGGCCGGCGGTACCGAACATCAGCGCCAGGCCCAGGGAGAACGCCGAGATCGGATCCTTCACCAGTCCGCCAGGGCTCATGATCGCCTCACCTTTGGGGTGAACCTTGACCGCCTCGGAGAACAGAGTGTTGAAGTCGAAGTTGACGTGCTTCATCACCATCAGCGCCATGAAGGACGCGCCGGACAGCAGCAGCACGGCCTTGATGATCTGCACCCAAGTAGTGGCCAGCATGCCGCCGAACAGCACATACAGGCACATCAGGATCCCCACCAGGATCACCGCCACGTGGTAATCGAGGCCGAACAGCAGCTGGATCAGCTTGCCGGCACCGACCATCTGCGCAATCAGGTAGAACGCCACCACCACCAGCGAGCCGCAGGCCGACAGGGTTCGGATCTGGGTCTGCCCAAGACGATAGGACGCCACGTCGGCAAAGGTGTACTTGCCCAGGTTGCGCAGGCGCTCGGCGATCAGGAACAGAATGATCGGCCAGCCCACCAGGAAGCCGATGGAGTAGATCAGGCCGTCATAGCCGGAAGTGAACACCAGGGCGGAAATCCCCAGGAAGGACGCCGCGGACATGTAGTCACCGGCAATCGCCAGGCCGTTCTGGAAGCCGGTTATCTTGCCGCCGGCGGCGTAATAGTCGGCAGCCGACTTGTTGCGCTTGGAGGCCCAGTAAGTGATGCACAGCGTGGCGCCGACGAAGATCACGAACATCGCGATCGCCGAGATGTTGAGGGGTTGCTTGTGGACTTCGCCTGTCAAAGCGTCTGCAGCCCAGAGGGCGGGAGCGAAAGCGGCAAGACCGAGTGCTGCGAATAGACGTCGGATCATTGCTGAGCCTCCTTCAGGATCGCGTTGTTCAGCTCGTCGAACTCACCGTTGGCGCGTCGCACATAGATGGCCGTCAGGACGAAGGCCGAGACAATCAAGCCGACACCAATGGGAATCCCCCAGGTGATGGATGACGTTGGGCTGAGTTTGGCGCCCAGGACCTGGGGCCCGTAGGCGATCAACAGGATGAAGCCCGAGTAAAGCCCAAGCATGATCGCCGAGAGAATCCAGGCGAACCGCTCTCGCTTGCTGACCAGCTCCTTGAAACGCGGGCTGTTTTGAATCGAGAGGTAAATGCTGTCGTTCATTGTTTTTATCCTCGCAGCACAGATTTTAGGTAGAACCCAATCCACTCTATGCGGCTATGAGGCAGGTTCCAGACGACCTTAGTATTAGAACGACATTAGCCAGCTCGCCAACTTTCCCCGCGAAAAAAACAAGGGCCGCCCGCTGATAACAGCGGGCGGCCCCGGGACCCTCGATCTAGACGCCTGGAAACTATTTAGCCGTCCACTCGGCAACCCGTTCCGGGTGCTTGCCAACCCAGTCCTTGGCCGCTACATCCGGTTTTGCACCGTCCTGAATGGCCAACATGACCTCACCGATTTCGTCCTTGGACGCCCACTGGAATTTCTTCAGGAACGCCGCCACTTCCGGCGCCTTCTTCTCCAGGCCCTTGCTGCCGATGCTGTTGACGGTTTCAGCAGCACCGTAAACGCCTTTCGGGTCCTCGAGGAAACGCAGCTTCCACTTGGCGAACATCCAATGCGGCACCCAGCCCGTCACGGCGATCGACTCCTGCTTTTCCTCGGCCCGGGTCAGCTCGGCGATCATCGCCGCACCGGAACTGGCCTGCAGCTTGTAGTCCAGGCCGTAATCCTTGATTGCCTGATCAGTCTTGAGCATCACCCCGGACCCGGCGTCGATGCCAACGATCTTGTTCTTGAAGCTGGTGTCGGTCTTGAGGTCGTCGATGGTCTTGGCCTTGACGTACTCGGGCACGATCAGACCGATCTTGGCGTCCTTGAAGTTGGGGCCATAGTCCACCACCTTGTCCTTGTTCTTGCTCCAGTACTCGCCGTGAGTCACCGGCAACCAGGCCGAGAGCATGGCGTCGAGCTTGCCGGTGGCAACGCCCTGCCACATGATCCCGGTCGCCACCGCTTGCAGCTTGACGTCATAACCGAGCTTCTGCCTGATCACCTCCGCAGCCACATAGGTGGTCGCCACGCTGTCGGACCAGCCGTCGACATAGCCGATGCTCAGGGTCTTGCTGTCGGCACTGGCGAAAGTGGAGCTGATGGCAAGTACCAGTGCGGCACCTGCGCCTAAGAGTCGTCGCATCTTCATCGTTACTTCCCCGAATAGTGCAGTGCCAGGCGGCTGCCGGGCACGTCAACGTATGGTTATGGTGCACAGCGCCCCCATCACGCCTCACCGCGAACGCGTTCGATCATCAGCGGAGTACTGATGCTTCGATCATCAACCCGCCCTGGCCCGCGACCTGCTCTGTCTGCGACCTCAAGGCAACCAGCAACGACATCAGATAGCCATTAACCAGCCCACCGCCGATCCCATGCCACGGGCCCGCCCGAACTTTGCATGGCAAGCGCATGCCGACCACCAAGCCCCGGACAAATACGGGTAAGATGCCGGGCTTTGTTCTGCTACGGCCTGACCATGCCCGCCTCCGCCCGCCTCCCCGTCCCTGCTTATCTGTTTGCCTGCCTGATCGGCCTGCTGGCCCTTTGTGGCTACTGGTACGGCCTCGGCCAGCCAGTCCACCTGCCCGACGTCGCCAGCGCCAGCCACAAACTGCAATGTGCGTCCTACACGCCGTTCGACAAGGATCAGTCGCCCTTCGACCAGCCGTTCGCACTGCGCCCCGAGCGCATGGATGCCGACCTGGCGCTGCTGGCCACACGGTTCGAATGCATCCGCACCTACTCCATGACCGGCCTCGAGGCCCTGCCGGAACTGGCGCGCAAGCACGGCCTGAAGCTGATGATCGGCGCCTGGGTCAACAGCAACCCGGTGGACACCGAAAAAGAAGTCGACCTGCTGATCGCCTCGGCCAACGCCAACCCGGATGTGGTCAGCGCGGTGATCGTCGGCAACGAAGCCCTGCTGCGCAAGGAAGTCACCGGCGCACAACTGGCGCGGCTGATTCTCAAGGTCAAGGCTGGGGTCAAGCAGCCGGTGACCTACGCCGATGTCTGGGAGTTCTGGCTCAAGCACCCGGAAATCGCCCCGGCGGTGGACTTCCTCACCATCCATCTGCTGCCCTATTGGGAAGACGATCCGTCGAACATCGACGCCGCCCTCAACCACGTGGCCGAAGTGCGCCAGGTGTTCGGCAACCGTTTCGCCCCCAAGGACGTGCTGATCGGTGAAACCGGATGGCCCAGCGAAGGCCGCCAGCGCGAAACCGCATTGCCGAGCCGGGTCAACGAAGCCAAGTTCATTCGCGGCTTCGTCGCCCTGGCAGAACACAATGGCTGGCACTACAACCTGATCGAAGCCTTCGACCAACCCTGGAAACGCGCCAGCGAAGGTGCGGTGGGCGGCTACTGGGGACTGTTCGACGCCGATCGCCAGGACAAGGGCATCCTCGCCGGCCCGGTTTCCAACCTGCCTTACTGGCCGCTGTGGCTGGGCGTGGGCGCTGTGATCTTCCTCGGCACCCTGGTGCTGGGCGGACCGGTCCGGACCCGGCGCGCGGCCCTGCTGCTGCCGCTACTGGGGGCGCTGGCGGCCTGCGCCATCGGCACCTGGGCCGAGCTGGCCCGAGTCACCAGCCGCTTCACCGGTGAATGGCTGTGGGCCGCCCTGCTGCTGGGCCTGAACCTGCTGGTTCTGAGCCACGCGGCACTGACGCTGAGCCCTCGCCAAGGCTGGCGCCAACGAGCCTTCAACGCCCTGGAACAACGCGCCGGCTGGCTCCTGGCGGCAGCGGGCTTCGCCGCTGCGGTGATGATGCTGGAACTGGTGTTCGACCCTCGCTACCGCAGCTTCCCCAGCGCGGCCCTGGTGCTGCCGGCGCTGGTCTACCTGTGCCGCCCAGTCCGCGTAGCGCGCCGCGAGATTGCCCTGCTGACCTTCATCCTGGGTGCCGGCATCGCTCCCCAGCTGTACCAGGAAGGCTTGGCCAACCAGCAGGCCTGGGGCTGGGCCCTGGTCAGCCTGCTGATGGTGGCCGCGCTGTGGCGCAGCCTCAGGGCCCGTCTCGCCTGACCCTTGAACCGTGCCGCGGGCGACCTGGATTGCGCCCGCGGCCGCTACTTCAGGGGCGCGCAGCCCGCACCAGACGCAAAGCGCCAATCACCACCGCGAACACCGCCAGGGTGGTGTTGTACAACGCCAATGCCGGAATGCCGGCCAGCAAGGCCAGCACCGCCAGCCACCAGCCGCTGCGCCCTGGCAGCACAAAGGCCAGTAGCGCGGTGCCCACGGCGCTCCAGCCCAGCACCTTGAAGTGGATCATCCAGCCCAGGCTGGAACGCAGCGAACATTCCCAGCGCCCAGCCTCATCGACACAGGCACCCACCCAGCTCGCATCCTCCATAAAGCCGTAGCGCAAGCCATAACTGGCGGCCAGCCACAACGGCAGGACGATGAGCAGCACAATCACGGGCAAGCGACGAGACATGGAACACTCCGAACAATCAAAACGGCGCCCAGCATAATCCTCCACCAACGCTTGACAAGGGCGACGCACAGATAACTGTTCAGCAAATGCTGGCAACGTGTATCGTCCGCCTACCAGCAACCTTCGACACGCCTGCGGCAGGGGATATTTGTGCCACCCCATGGCACTTCGGCAGCAGCGCGGTGGTCATAGCCTGCAAACCTCATTCGGTACCTTCCTTCTAGGGATACAGTCATGCTTCGTTCCTTGCGCTTCGCTGCCCTGCTTGGCGGCCTTATCCTGAGTGCGTCCGCGCTGGCGGTCGATGTCGACCCGGCCAGCTATGGCTACCCGCTGACCAACCCGTTCGAAGCCACCATCGCCACCACTCCGCCGGAGTTGCGCCCGGAGCTGCCCGCAAGCGACGACATCCATCAGTCGGACCACAGCCTGACCCTGCGCCCGGAACGCGAGTTCATCCTCCCGGACAACTTCTGGGCGGTGAAGAAACTCACCTACCGCATCGCCACCCAGGATCACGCCGCCCCGCTGATCTTCCTGATCGCCGGCACCGGGGCGCGCTATGACAGCAGCCTCAACGAATACCTGAAGAAGCTCTACTACAAGGCCGGCTACCACGTGGTGCAGTTGTCCTCGCCCACCAGTTTCGACTTCATCAGCGCTGCCTCGCGCTTCGCCACCCCGGGGTGACCCAGGAAGATGCCGAAGACATGTACCGGGTCATGCAGGCCGTGCGCGCCCAGCACCCCAAGCTGCCGATCAGCGAGTTCTACCTCACCGGCTACAGCCTCGGCGCCCTGGACGCGGCGTTCGTCAGCAAGCTGGACGAGACTCGGCGCAGCTTCAACTTCAAGAAAGTCCTGCTGCTCAACCCGCCGGTCAACCTCTACACCTCGATCACCAACCTCGACAAGCTGGTGCAGACCGAGGTCAAGGGCATCAACAACAGCACCACCTTCTATGAACTGGTGCTGGGCAAGCTGACCCGCTATTTCCAGCAGAAAGGCTATATCGACCTCAACGACGCCCTGCTCTATGACTTCCAGCAGTCCAAGCAGCACCTGAGCAACGAGCAGATGGCGATGCTGATCGGCACCTCCTTCCGCTTCTCGGCGGCGGACATCGCCTTCACCTCGGACCTGATCAACCGCCGCGGCCTGATCACCCCGCCCAAGTACCCGATCCGCGAAGGCACCAGCCTCACGCCGTTTCTCAAGCGCGCCCTGCAGTGCGACTTCGACTGCTACCTGACCGAACAAGTGATCCCCATGTGGCGCGCCCGTACCGACGGCGGCAGCCTGCTGCAACTGATCGACCAGGTGAGCCTCTACGCCCTGCAGGACTACCTCAAGGCCAGCCCGAAGATTGCCGTGATGCACAACGCCGACGACGTGATCCTCGGCCCTGGCGACCTGGGCTTCCTGCGCAAGACCTTTGGCGACCGCCTGACCGTCTACCCCCATGGCGGCCACTGCGGCAACCTCAACTACCGCGTCAACAGCGACGCCATGCTGGAGTTCTTCCGTGGCTAAACATCTCCTGCTTATCGCTGCGTTGCTCTGCACAGGCTATGCCCAAGCCGACAACAGCAAGGCCAACACCCCGGTCACGCCCGATCCGGACGGCTTCACCGAGCCGCTGAAGAAACTCAAGTTCAACCCCGGGCTGGACCAGCGCGAGTTCGAGCGCTCGACCCTCAACGCCCTGAACATCTATGACCCACTGGAGTCCTGGAACCGTCGGGTCTACCACTTCAACTACCGCTTCGACCAGTGGGTATTCCTGCCGGTGGTGGACGGCTACCGCTACGTGACACCGGGCTTCCTGCGCAGCGGAGTGAGCAACTTCTTCAACAACCTCGGTGACGTGCCGAACCTGGTCAACAGCCTGTTGCAGTTCAAGGGCCAGCGCTCGATGGAAACCACCGCGCGCCTGCTGCTCAACACCACCATCGGCGTTGCCGGGCTGTGGGACCCGGCGACCAAGATGGGCCTGCCGCGAAAAACCGAAGATTTCGGCCAGACCCTGGGCTTCTATGGCGTGCCCGCCGGAGCCTATCTGGTGCTGCCGATCCTTGGCCCATCGAACCTGCGGGACACCGCGGGGCTGGCGGTGGACTACACCGCCGAATCGGCGATCAACTTTCTCAACGTCTCGGAAGTCAGCAGCAATCACCCGGAAATCTGGGCCCTGCGCGGGATCGACAAGCGCTACCAGACCAGCTTCCGCTATGGCCAGCTGAACTCGCCGTTCGAATACGAAAAGGTGCGCTACGTGTACACCGAGTCACGCAAACTGCAGATCGCCGAGTAACCTCCTGCGCCGGTTGTCGGCCGCAACGGCGGCAACCGGCTGACTCGGACCTCAGCCACGCAGCGCACGCCAGCCCTTGCCGAGCGCACTCACCACCAGCAGTACCAAGGCGCCAGCGATGATTCCGGCTCCGGCATTGAGCAAGGTCGGCATGATCACCGAGGCGCCTCCGATGATCCCGGCGCTGCGCTGTGCCAGCCCCTCGATCAGATGATGCACGGCAGGCACGCCATGGGTGAGGATGCCGCCGCCGACCATGAACATCGCCGCCGTGCCGATCACCGACAGGCTCTTCATCATCCATGGTGCTGCCCGCAAAATGGCGCCGCCGACGCGCCTGGCCAGGGCACCCGGCTTCTGCGCCAACCACAGTCCCAGGTCGTCCAGCTTGACGATGCCGCCCACCAGGCCATAGACACCGATGGTCATGACGATCGCAATCCCCGACAGCACCACCACCTGCTGGCTCAGGGAAGCACCCGCCACCGTGCCCAGGGTGATGGCGATGATTTCTGCGGAAAGGATGAAATCGGTACGGATCGCGCCCTTGATCTTGTCCTTTTCAAAGGCCACCAGATCCACCTGGGGATCGGCCAGGGCGTGCAGGCTCCGCTCATGCTCGACCGCATCATCGGCATGCGGCAGGTATCTGTGCGCCAGCTTCTCGAAGCCTTCGAAACACAGATAGGCACCACCGACCATCAGCAACGGCGTGACCAGCCAGGGCGCCAGGGCACTGATGGCCAGGGCCGCCGGCACCAGGATCAGCTTGTTGCGAAACGAGCCCTTGGCCACCGCCCAGACCACAGGGAGTTCCCGCTCGGCGCGCACCCCGGAAACCTGCTGAGCGTTGAGCGCCAGATCGTCGCCCAATACCCCGGCGGTTTTCTTCGCCGCCATCTTGGTCATCAAGGCCACGTCATCAAGTACCACGGCGATGTCGTCGATCAATACCAGCAAACTGCTTCCAGCCATGGACCAGGCTTCCCTAGATGAAAAAACAAGGCGCGCAGCATACCGTGCCAGCAACCGCGCAGCGAGCGCGCACAAGCAGGGAAAGCAGGCCCTGCCCGGCATTCTTGAGCCTCTCGCAAAGCCGGTGCTACCATGCGCAACCGCCCGTACAGGCAAGGAATCCCCCGGTTTATGAGCACCATCCGCGAGCGCAATAAAGAACTGATCCTGCGGGCCGCCAGCGAAGAGTTTGCCGACAAGGGCTTTGCTGCGACCAAGACCAGCGACATCGCCGCCAAGGCCGGATTACCCAAACCCAACGTCTACTACTACTTCAAGTCCAAGGAAAACCTCTATCGCGAGGTGCTGGAAAGCATCATCGAACCGATTCTCCAGGCTTCCACTCCATTCAATGCCGACGGTGTGCCCAGCGAAGTGCTCAGCGGCTACATCCGCTCGAAAATCCGCATCTCCCGCGACCTGCCATTCGCCTCCAAAGTGTTCGCCAGCGAAATCATGCATGGCGCGCCGCACCTGAGCCCGGAGCAGGTGGAACAGCTCAACGCCCAGGCCAGGCACAACATCGAATGCATCCAGACCTGGATCGATCGCGGCCTGATCGCCCCGCTCGACCCCAACCACCTGATGTTCAGCATCTGGGCCGCAACCCAGACCTACGCCGACTTCGACTGGCAGATCTCGGTGGTCACCGGCAAGACCAAGCTGGATGAAGAGGACTACGAAGCCGCGGCGCAGACCATCATCCGCCTGGTGCTCAAAGGCTGCGAAGCAGACCGTTGATGGCGCTGCGTCGCCCCTCCTGCTGGCTGCGGGTGGCAAACGGGGGCGCAGGCACCGCAAGCCGCCAGACAAGTTCCCGCGAACCTTTCTTTTCGCGGCGCCACGGGCTCGGCAGCGGCCAGGGCCGGGCCCGCAAGATTGAGGACTAGGCGCTGACGCCGGCGTCCGCCGCCAGGCCCTGAGCTTCGATGGCGCTGATAGCGCATTGCTCGTCGATGTCCGAGGTATCGCCACTGATGCCGATCGCCCCAATCACTGCCCCCGCCTGATCCCGAATCAGCACCCCGCCCGGCGCCGGCACCACGCTGCCCTGCCCCAGGCCATTCAACGCACCGATGAACGCCGGGCGCTGCTGCGCGTCCAGGGCCAGCAGGCGCGATCCCTTGCCCAGGGCAATTGCGCCCCAGGCCTTGCCGATGGCGATCTGCGGACGCAGCAGGCTGGCGCCGTCCTCTCGTTGCAGGGTCACC
This sequence comes from Pseudomonas saponiphila, assembly GCF_900105185.1. Lineage (NCBI taxonomy): Bacteria > Pseudomonadati > Pseudomonadota > Gammaproteobacteria > Pseudomonadales > Pseudomonadaceae > Pseudomonas > Pseudomonas saponiphila. The sequence continues at coordinate 4,627,088 of NZ_FNTJ01000001.1, forward strand.
AGATGTCCACCGGCGTCCAGCACGGCGATGGTCAAGGGCGCCGCACTGATCTGGCGCCCCGCACTGATGGCCTGATTGGCCAGGTTGACTGCGACTTTCAAGGTTAAAGCGCTCATGGGTGCCGTCCTTATCTTGTTATTGAGAAAGCCCGAGGGAAGCTTCTTGTAGGAGAAGTCCGATACGACAAATAGAACACAATGAATTTGTATTTTGTATACAATAAATCGCAAAAATCGCTACGTGCGACAAATGGACGCCGGTTTATCGGGGCTTGCGCAAAAGCAACTGTAGCTCAAGAAAATCCATTGACCTGCGTCGCTCGCCGTGAATACACTTTGCGAAAAGCCACTTGTATACAATTACAAAACGTAAGAGGCACAAAACAATGAGCAAAATGAGAGCAATCGAAGCCGCCGTTCTGGTGATGCGCCGCGAAGGGGTCGATACCGCTTTTGGCATCCCGGGTGCCGCCATCAACCCGCTGTATTCCGCGCTGCAGAAGGTCGGCGGCATCGATCACGTCCTCGCCCGCCACGTTGAAGGCGCCTCGCACATGGCCGAGGGCTATACCCGCACCAAGGCCGGCAACATCGGCGTGTGCATCGGTACTTCGGGCCCGGCCGGCACCGACATGGTCACCGGCCTGTACAGCGCCTCGGCCGACTCGATCCCGATTCTCTGCATCACCGGCCAGGCACCCCGGGCCCGCCTGCACAAGGAAGACTTCCAGGCGGTGGACATCACCAGCATCGTCAAGCCGGTGACCAAGTGGGCCACCACCGTGCTGGAGCCGGGCCAGGTGCCCTACGCCTTCCAGAAAGCCTTCTACGAAATGCGTTCCGGCCGCCCCGGTCCGGTACTGATCGACCTGCCGTTCGATGTGCAGATGGCGGAAATCGAGTTCGACATCGACGCCTACCAGCCCCTGCCCCTGGCCAAGCCCAGCGCGACCCGGATCCAGGCCGAGAAAGCCCTGGCCCTGCTGGACCAGGCCGAGCGTCCGTTGCTGGTGGCCGGCGGTGGCGTGATCAACGCCGATGCCAGCGAGCTGCTGGTGGAGTTCGCCGAGCTGACCGGCATTCCGGTGATCCCAACCCTGATGGGCTGGGGCAGCATCCCCGACGATCACCCGCAGATGGTGGGCATGGTCGGCCTGCAGACCTCCCATCGCTATGGCAACGCCACCCTGCTCAAGTCCGACGCCGTACTGGGCATTGGCAACCGCTGGGCCAACCGCCACACCGGCTCGGTGGACGTCTATACCGAAGGCCGCAAGTTCATCCACGTGGACATCGAACCGACCCAGATCGGCCGGGTATTCACCCCGGACCTGGGCATCGTCTCCGACGCCGGCAGCGCCCTGACCGTGCTCCTGGAAGTGGCCCGCGAATGGCAGACCGCCGGCAAGCTCAAGGACCGCAGCACATGGCTGCACGACTGCCAGCAGCGCAAGGCCAGCCTGCACCGCAAGACCCACTTCGACAATGTGCCGGTCAAGCCGCAGCGCGTGTACGAAGAGATGAACCAGGTGTTCGGCAAGGACACCTGCTACGTCAGCACCATCGGCCTGTCGCAGATTGCCGGGGCGCAGTTCCTCCATGTCTACAAGCCGCGCCACTGGATCAACTGCGGCCAGGCCGGCCCGCTGGGCTGGACCATTCCCGCAGCCCTGGGCGTGGTCAAGGCCGATCCGCAGCGCCAGGTGGTGGCGCTGTCCGGCGACTACGACTTCCAGTTCATGATCGAAGAGCTGGCCGTGGGCGCCCAGTTCAACCTGCCCTACATCCATGTGGTGGTGAACAACTCCTACCTGGGGCTGATCCGTCAGGCCCAGCGCGGCTTCGACATGGACTACTGCGTGCAGCTGTCCTTCGACAACCTCAACGCGCCGGAACTCAACGGCTACGGCGTCGACCACGTGGCGGTCGCCGAAGGCCTGGGTTGCAAGGCCCTGCGGGTGTTCGAACCCAAGGACATCCAGCCGGCCCTGCGCCAGGCCCAGGAAATGCTCCAGACCTACAAGGTGCCGGTGGTGGTGGAGATCATCCTGGAGCGGGTAACCAACATTTCCATGGGCACCGAGATCAACGCGGTCAACGAGTTCGAAGACCTGGCGCTGGTGGGCAACGACGCCCCGACCGCGATTTCCCTGCTCGACTAACCCCTGGAGCCGCTGCCACAGGCTGTCATCGGGTTCACCGAACCCTGCCGGGATTGCCCCGCACGCCCTCTTGTCCAGAGAGGTCGCCGGGGTAGCCCGACTGCCACCTTGGCGCCCGCCACAGGCTTCACTGCTTCACAGGAGACCACCATGCCGCGTTTTGCCGCCAACCTGTCCATGCTGTTCACCGAACAGGACTTCCTCGCCCGCTTCAAGGCCGCCGCCGATGCCGGCTTCAGTGGCGTCGAATACCTGTTTCCCTACGAATTCAGCTCCGCCGAGATCAAGGCGCAACTCGATGCCCACGGCCTGACCCAGGTGCTGTTCAACCTGCCGGCCGGGGACTGGGCCAAGGGTGAGCGCGGTATCGCCTGCCTGCCCGATCGGGTCGAGGAGTTCCGTGCCGGCGTCGATCTGGCCATCGCCTACGCCCAGGTCCTGGGCAACACCCAGGTCAACTGCCTGGCGGGCATCCGCCCACAAGGCACCGATGAAGCCCTGCTGGAAAAGACCCTGGTCGCCAACCTCAAGTACGCCGCCGACAAGCTGCAGGCGGTGGGCATCAAGCTGGTGATGGAGGCCATCAACACCCGCGACATTCCCGGCTTCTACCTCAACAACACCGCCCAGGCGCTGTCGATCCGCGAGCAGGTGGGCAGCGCCAACCTGTACCTGCAGTACGACATCTACCACATGCAAATCATGGAGGGAGATCTGGCCCGGACCATGGCCAACCACCTGGGCCAGATCAACCACATTCAGCTGGCGGACAACCCCGGGCGCAATGAGCCGGGCACCGGCGAGATCAACTACCGCTTCCTTTTCGAGCACCTGGACCGCATCGGCTACCAGGGCTGGGTCGGCTGCGAGTACAAGCCGCTGACCACCACCGAGGCTGGCCTTGGCTGGCTGAAAACCCACAACGCAATCTGAACCCGCACGCCTGTAGGAGCTGGCTTGCCGGCGAACGCGTCGGCAAGCACTGCACGCCCCTGAAAAGCGCCTTCGCTGGCCAGCCAGCTCCTGCAAGGCCCCGTTGAATAGAGGATTTTCATCATGGCTAAAATCGGATTTATCGGCACCGGCATCATGGGCCACCCCATGGCCGCCAACCTGCAGAAAGCCGGTCACTCGCTGCTGCTCTCGGAACACCACGGCAAGGCCCCGGCCGACCTGATCGCCGCCGGCGCCGTGGCCCTGGCCTCGCCCAAAGAGGTGGCCCAGGAAGCCGAATTCGTCATCATCATGGTGCCCGACACCCCCCAGGTCGAAGACGTGCTGCTGCGCGCCGACGGCGTTGCCGCCGGGATCGGCAAGGGCAAGATCGTCATCGACATGAGCTCCATCTCCCCCACCGCGACCAAGGCCTTCGCCGCCAAGATCAACGAGAAAGGCGCACAGTACCTGGACGCCCCGGTGTCCGGCGGCGAAGTCGGGGCCAAGGCCGCGACCCTGAGCATCATGGTCGGCGGCGACAGCCAGGCCTTCGAACGCGCCCTGCCGCTGTTCCAGAGCATGGGCAAGAACATCACCCTGGTGGGCGGCAACGGTGACGGCCAGACCGCCAAGGTGGCCAACCAGATCATCGTCGCCCTGAACATCCAGGCCGTGGCCGAAGCCCTGCTGTTCGCCGCGAAGAACGGGGCCGACCCGGCCAAGGTGCGTGAAGCGCTGATGGGCGGCTTCGCCTCCTCGAAGATCCTCGAAGTGCACGGCGAGCGGATGATCAAGGGCACCTTCGATCCGGGCTTCCGCATCAACCTGCACCAGAAGGACCTGAACCTGGCCCTCAGCGGCGCCCGCGAGCTGGGCATCAACCTGCCCAACACCGCCAGCACCCAGCAAGTGTTCAGCACCTGCAGCGCCATCGGTGGCGCCAACTGGGACCACTCGGCGCTGATCAAGGGCCTGGAACACATGGCCAACTTCTCGATCCGCGAGAACCAATAACCCCCCTATGTAGCCGCTGCCTCAGGCTGTACCAAGGTTCGCAGGAAACGCCTCACGGCGGGCCAGGGACCGGCCCTGCCGACCTTGTCGCCGCCTGAGGTGGCGGCTACACCCGCTTCAAGCCCCCCATAACAAGAAATCCGGGAGTCCGCCATGTCGGTCGATCCGCAACAATTCCTCCGTGAGCTGTTCGCCACAGCCATCGACGCCGCCCATCCGCAACAGGTACTGCAAGCCCATCTCCCCAGCGACCGCAGCGGTCGAGTGATCGTCATCGGTGCCGGCAAGGCCGCGGCGGCCATGGCCCAGGTGGTGGAACGCAACTGGCAGGGCGAAGTCAGCGGGCTGGTGGTCACCCGCTACGGCCACGGCGCCCCCTGCACCAGGATCGAGGTGGTCGAGGCCGCCCACCCGGTGCCCGACGCCGCCGGCCTGGCCGTGGCCAAGCGAGTGCTGGAGCTGGTCAGCAACCTGTCGGAACAGGACCGGGTGATTTTCCTGCTGTCCGGCGGCGGCTCGGCCTTGCTGGCCCTGCCCGCCGTCGGCATCACCCTGGCCGACAAGCAAGCCATCAACAAGGCCCTGCTCAAATCCGGCGCCAGCATCGGCGAGATGAACTGCGTGCGCAAACACCTCTCGGCGATCAAGGGCGGCCGCCTGGCCAAGGCCTGCTGGCCGGCCACGGTCTACACCTACGCGATATCCGACGTACCCGGCGATCTGGCGACCGTCATCGCCTCCGGCCCCACCGTGGCCGACCCAAGCACCTCGGCCGAGGCCCTGGCGATTCTCAAGCGCTACGCCATCGACGTCCCGACGGCCGTGCGCAGCTGGTTGCAGAGCCCAGAGTCGGAAACCGTCAAGCCCGGCGACCCGTGCCTGGAGCGCAGTCATTTCCAACTGATCGCCCGGCCCCAGCAATCCCTGGAAGCCGCCGCGGTGAAAGCCCGGCAGGCCGGCTACAGCCCGCTGATCCTCGGCGATCTGGAAGGCGAATCCCGCGAAGTGGCCAAGGTTCACGCCGGCATCGCCCGCCAGGTGGCCTTGCACGGCCAGCCGCTGGCGGCGCCCTGCGTGATCCTGTCCGGCGGCGAAACCACGGTCACCGTGCGCGGCAATGGCCGTGGCGGACGCAACGCCGAGTTCCTCCTGAGCCTCACCGACAGCCTCAAGGGCTACCCGGGCATCTACGCCCTGGCCGGCGATACCGACGGCATCGACGGTTCCGAAGACAACGCCGGGGCCATCATGACCCCGGACAGCTACGCCCGCGCCGCAGCCCTGGGCCTGAGCGCCAGCGACGAGCTGGACAACAACAATGGCTACGGCTACTTCGCCGCGCTGGGCGACCTGATCGTCACCGAGCCGACCCGCACCAACGTCAACGACTTCCGCGCCATCCTGATTCTCGAGAGCCCCAAACATGACGCCTGACAAGAAGGTCAAAATCCTCGCCACCCTGGGTCCGGCCATCGACGGCATCGAGGACATCCGTGAGCTGGTGCAGGCCGGAGTCAACATCTTCCGGCTCAACTTCAGCCACGGCAGCCACGCCGACCATGCTCAACGCTATGAGTGGATCCGCCAGATCGAAAGCGAACTGAACTATCCCCTGGGCATCCTCATGGACCTGCAGGGACCGAAACTGCGGGTCGGCACCTTCGCCGCAGGCAAGGTACAACTGGTGCGGGGGCAGGCGCTGCGCCTGGACCTCGACCCGACCCCGGGCAACGCCGAACGGGTGAACCTGCCGCACCCGGAAATCATCACCGCGCTGGAGCCGGGCATGGACCTGCTGCTGGACGACGGCAAGCTGCGCCTGCGGGTCATCGCCAAGCACGCCGACGCCATCGAGACCACCGTGCTCAATGGCGGCGAGCTGTCGGACCGCAAGGGCGTCAACGTGCCCCAGGCCGTACTCGACCTCAGCCCGCTGACCGCCAAGGATCGCAGCGACCTGAGCTTCGGCCTGGAGCTGGGGGTGGACTGGGTGGCGCTGTCCTTCGTGCAACGCCCGGAAGACATCCGCGAAGCGCGCACGCTGATCGGCGACAAGGCCTACCTGATGGCCAAGATCGAAAAACCTTCAGCGGTGACCCAACTACGGGAAATCGCCGAGCTGAGCGACGCGATCATGGTGGCCAGGGGCGACCTGGGGGTGGAGGTGCCGGCGGAAAGCGTGCCGCAAATCCAGAAAACCATCATCGGCACCTGCCGCCAGCTGGGCAAACCCGTGGTGGTGGCCACCCAGATGCTGGAATCGATGCGCTTTTCGCCCGCGCCGACCCGGGCCGAGGTCACCGACGTGGCCAACGCCGTGGCCGAGGGCGCCGATGCGGTGATGCTGTCGGCGGAAACCGCCTCCGGCGAGTACCCGCTGGAAGCAGTGCAGATGATGAGCAAGATCATTCGCCAGGTGGAGAGCGGTCCCGACTACCAGACCCAACTGGATGTCAGCCGGCCCCAGGCCGAGGCGACGGTGTCCGACGCCATCAGCTGCGCGATCCGCCGGGTGTGCAGCATCCTGCCGGTGGCGGTGCTGGTGAACTACAGCGAATCGGGCAGCTCGACCCTGCGTGCCGCCCGGGAACGGCCATCGGTGCCGATCCTCAACCTGACGCCGAACCTGGCCACCGCGCGCCGCCTGACCCTGACCTGGGGCGTGCACTCGGTGGTCAATGACCGCCTGCGCCAAGTGGACGAGGTGTGCGCCACGGCCCTGGAAATCGCCCAGGCTCAGGGCCTGGCCAAGCGCGGCGATACGGTCGTGATCACCACCGGCGTGCCGTTCGGCCAGCCGGGAACCACCAACTCCCTGCGTGTCGAAACCCTTCTCTGACCCGCCGCCACTGCCGCCGCAGCGCACGCGACCTGCAAGAAGCCGCCCGCAGAGGTGGCCAAGCGGAGCGAACGCTGCACGCGGCAGTTGCCGCATCCATCGATTTCCACCATGCCTGCACAGTCCTTCAACGCTTTCTGCCCCGACTGGGCCACTGCCCTGCTTAACGGCTTCAGTCAGATTTTCCTGCAGCGCCATCCGCTGTGCGGCCTGTTGTGCCTGCTGGCGATCCTGATCGGCGCCCCGGCCCAACTCGGGGGTGCCCTGCTTGGCGCCCTGGCCGGACTGCTCACGGCACAACGCCGGGGCTACGCCAAGGCCGACCGGCAAGCCGGGCTCTTCAGCTACAACGGTGTGCTCCTGGGCTTGCTGCTGAGCCTGTACCTGCCCTGGTCGGCGCTGCTACCGCCGCTGATCATCGCTGCCGCCGGCCTCAGCGCGATCCTCACCCAGCAATGGCTCAAGCGCGCTCGCCAGCCGCACAGCCTGCCGGCCTACACCGCGCCCTTCGTCGGCCTTGGCTGGCTGTTGCTGAGCCTGATGCAACCCCAGGTGCCCCTGCTCCCGGCGGCGCCCGAGCTGTCGCTGCCGAGCCTGCTGGGCGGCCTGCTCCAGGGCCTGGGCCAGATCATGTTTCTCGGCCAGCCGCTGGCCGGGCTGCTGATTTTCCTCGGACTGCTGCTGGCCAACCGCCGAGCGGCGACCTGGGCCCTGATCGGCTCGGCCTGCGGCCTGGCCCTGGCACTGTGGCAACAGCAACAGGGGCAGGCGCTGTTGGGCCTGGGCGGCTACAACAGTGCCCTGGCGGCCCTGGCCCTGGGTCAGCAGGCCCGTGCTCCGTGGCGCCCCCTGGCGGGGATCTTCCTGGCCCTGCTGATCACCCCCGGGATCGTCAGCCTGGGCCTTGCGCCACTCACCGCGCCCTTCGTCATCGCCTGCTGGCTGGTGCATGCCGCAACCCGGATTCTGGATCGCACGCCCCGGGACAACACACCTTGCGCTCCCCCGGCCTCTCCCCCTAGGCTGCGCTGATCTTCGATTCAGGCGACTTCCATGGGTAACCGCGACAACTGGCGCCAGCGCCTCTACGTGATGATCTTCCAGACCGATACGGTGGCCGGAAGACGCTTCGACACCACCCTGCTGCTGATCATCCTCGCCAGCCTGGTGATCGTGATCCTCGACAGCATCGACGAGGTCCACAGCAACTACGCCAACGTCCTGGCCTACATCGAATGGGGCTTCACCCTGATCTTCGCCATCGAGTACGGGCTGCGCCTGTACTGCTCGCCCAAGCCGCTGCGCTACGCCTTCAGCTTCTATGGCCTGGTGGACCTGCTGGCGATCGTCCCCGGCATCCTCGCCCTGTACTACAGCGACGCCCAGTACCTGCTGATCATCCGTATCATCCGCATGCTGCGGATCTTCCGCGTGCTCAAGCTGGCGCCCTACCTGAAACAGGCCCACTACCTGCTGGACGCCCTGCGCGGCAGCAAACAGAAGATCCTGGTGTTCCTGCTCAGCGTCTGCACCCTGGTCACGGTATTCGGCACCCTGATGTACGTGGTCGAAGGCCCGGAGCATGGCTTCACCAGTATCCCCAAGGGCATCTACTGGGCCATCGTCACCCTGACCACCGTGGGTTATGGCGATATCGTGCCCAAGACCGTGATCGGCCAGATGATCTCGTCGATGGTGATGATCACCGGTTACTCGATCATCGCCGTGCCCACCGGGATCTTCACCGCGGAACTGGCCAGCGCCATGCGTGGCGAACAGCTCAAGCATGACTGCCCGGTGTGCCGCAAGAACAGCCATGAACCGTCGGCGGCCTTCTGCTCGCGCTGCGGTAACGCGCTGTTCAGGAAACTGGAATAAGCAAAGTTCTTTTTAATCTTTAAAGAGATATAGCGCCCCGGCTATAGTCGGCGGCAAATTGCCTTCACTCTCGAACAAAAGGAATGTGCAGTGAAAAAATTCTTCAGCGCTTCGCTTCTGGCGGCCGGCCTGGCCCTGGGCAGCGCCGCCCAGGCCGCACCCACCCTGCTCAACGTGTCCTACGACGTGATGCGCGACTTCTACAAGGACTACAACGCCGCCTTCCAGAAACACTGGAAAGCCGAGCACAACGAAAACATCACCCTGCAGATGTCCTTCGGCGGCTCCAGCAAACAGGCGCGCTCGGTGATCGACGGCCTGCCGGCGGATGTCATCACCATGAACATGGCCACCGACATCAACGCCCTGGCGGACAACGGCCAGCTGGTGCCGGACAACTGGGTGACCCGCCTGCCGAACAACAGCGCGCCCTTCACCTCGGCCACCGTGTTCATCGTACGCAAGGGCAACCCCAAGGCCCTGAAAGACTGGCCGGACCTGCTCAAGGATGGCGTGCAAGTGATAGTGCCCAACCCCAAGACCTCGGGTAACGGCCGCTACACCTACCTCTCGGCCTGGGGTTATGTGCTGAAGAACGGCGGCGACGAGAACAAGGCCAAGGACTTCGTCGGCAAGCTGTTCAAGCAGGCGCCAGTGCTCGACACCGGTGGCCGCGCCGCCACCACCACCTTCATGACCAACCAGATCGGCGACGTGCTGGTGACTTTCGAGAACGAAGCGGAAATGATTGCCCGCGAATTCGGCCGCGATCAGTTCGAGGTGATCTACCCAAGCGTGTCCGCCGAAGCCGAGCCGCCGGTATCGGTGGTGGACAAGGTGGTGGAAAAGAAAGGCAGCCGCGCCGCAGCCGAGGAATACCTGAAGTACCTGTGGTCGCCGGAAGGCCAGGAAATCGCCGCCAACAACTACCTGCGCCCACGGGACCCGAAGGTGCTGGCCAAGTACACCGACCGCTTCCCGAAAGTCGACTTCCTCTCGGTGGAGAAGACCTTCGGCGACTGGCGCAGCGTGCAGAAGACCCACTTCAACGACGGCGGGATCTTCGACCAGATCTACACCAACGCCAAATGACCCCTCGCGGGTGAATGAAAAAAGCGACCCTGGCGGTCGCTTTTTTTATGCCCTTCCAGTCCGTTCAAAGCGCGCGGGCCGAGTTGAACAACGCCGCCGTGGCCACTTGATGCTGCTCCTCCAGCACCGCCTCGGCCTCGACTTCGATCAGCCACTCGGGCAAGGACAAGCCGCTGACGATTATCCACGAAGACGCCGGCGGCTGGCTGGCAAAGCGCTCCAGCAGCACCGCGCTGATATGTTCCTGCTGGTCACGGGCGGCTTCGGCGATGTAGATCCGCAGCATCACCACATCCGCCATCTGGCCGCCCGCCGCGGCCAGGACGCTTGCGATATTGTCGAAGGCCTGCTCGGTCTGCTCCCGCAGGCCGGGACCGACCGTCCGCTCCTGCTCATCCACCCCCACCTGACCGGACAGCAGCAGGCGTCGGCCGCCCCGCACTTCCACCGCCTGGCTGAAACCGTATTGCAGCGAATTGAACACACTGGCTGGGTTGAACGTCGACTTTTCCATAAGGTGCTCCCGGCGCATTGAACGACCAGAAACCGTAAACCAAGGCTTTGGCGACTTCCACTGCAACCCGCGTGCTGCAACATTTGGCAATGCAAGCCTGGGCAGCGCAGCGCCGGAGCGGAATCTTCCACGCCGCAGACAACGGCCTTACATGGGCGGAGCCACCCCATCCTTGCCGGCGGAAATCGACTGCGCGGTGAGTTTGCCGTCGGCGCTCTGGGTGACGAACATCACCACCTTGACCCCAGCCTTGAGCAGGCTGCGATCTCCGGGGGTGAGATTGACGATGGGAACATCGTCCGGCACCAGGATCCTCTGCTGCCCGCCCTTGTAATTGACGGTCAGGGTGCGGCCGTTGCTCACCACCAGATCCCCGACGCTGCCGTTGGTCATGCTGCTGCCCTTGGCCAGGTCGAAGGGCCGATGACCATCCCCGGTGCCGGCCATCTGCGCGGGAAAGACATGCACCTCCAGGGCCTTGAGCGTACCGTCGGCCATGGGCATCGCCGCAGACCCGATGTAGCTGCCGGGCTTGATGTCCTCGATGTTGGCCAGGGTCACCCCGCGCACCTGGGTCTGTGGCGTCAGCTCGACGCTGACGCTTTCACCGCTGTTGACATGCACCCGCACCAGGTCGCCGCTGATCCCGGTGATCTCGCCGCGCACCCCCATGCGCATGCCCGGAGCCTCCTGGGCGCGGGCCTCAACGCCCACCAGGGTGAACGCCAGAACAACGCCCTGAGCGGCGCACAACCAACCACGCAAAGACCGATTCATGGGATGGATTTCCTCGATTGAAAAGGGGGCTCGGGCCACTGCGGGGCAAATGGCGAACATGAGCATGCTATCGAACAAGATGTAAGTAAATGTATCATCAACCCTCGTCAGCGGCATCCGTCCCGGCTGGCAGCGCAACGCCCTGAATCGGTCATTTATTCCCCTCAGGAATGAATGCTATTGCCCCACCCTCTCTACTGCGTTACCGCGCCGCCTCTTAACCTTGCCCCATCTTTTCGCCGCCAAGAGAATTGCGATGAGCTCAACGACCCAGGCGCTGCCCCTGCGCAGCGTGACAATGACCCGAGGCATGGTGCTGCTGTTCGCCTTCTGCTGCGGCGCCATCGTCGCCAACATCTACTACGCACAACCCATCATCGAGCTGATCGCCCCGGACCTCGGCCTGTCCAGCTCCCTGGCCAGCCTGATCGTGTCCCTGACCCAGATCGGCTATGCCCTGGGCCTGTTCTTCCTGGTGCCCCTGGGAGACTTGCTGGAAAACCGCCGTCTGATGGTGATCACCACCCTGGTAGCCATCGCCAGCCTGCTGGGAGCGGCCTGGACCCAGCAGCCCAACGTCTTTCTCCTGGTGTCGCTGCTGATCGGCTTCAGCTCGGTGTCGGTGCAGATCCTCATTCCCCTGGCTGCGCACCTGGCCCCGGAAGAGTCCCGCGGCCGTGTGGTGGGCGGGATCATGGGCGGCCTGCTGCTGGGGATTCTCCTGGCCCGTCCGGTGTCCAGCGTGGTGGCCGATCTGTTTGGCTGGCGCGCGATGTTCATTGCCGCCGCCGTGCTGATGGCGGCCATCAGCCTGGTCCTGATGCTGACCATGCCCCAGCGCCAACCGGCCCATAGCGCCACCTACGGCCAACTGCTGCGCTCACTGGGGGGCCTGCTGCGCCGGCAACCGGTCTTGCGCCAGCGGGCCTTCTACCAGGGCTGCATGTTCGCCAGCTTCAGCCTGTTCTGGACCGCGGCTCCCCTGGAGCTGGCACGGCAGCACGGCCTGTCGCAGAGCCAGATCGCGATCTTCGCCCTGGTGGGCGCCATCGGTGCCATCGCCGCCCCCATCAGCGGACGCCTGGCGGATGTGCGGATTTCGGTGAACGTGACCGAGCGTTTCGCTAATACGTGACCGGTGCTTCCACCCCGGTTGCGCGGGTTCTGGATTGTAATCGCATCGGTCACGATGCGGCTTGTTCCTCGGCTTTTTTTCGGCGCAGCGACTCGCCTTTCATCGTCAGTCGGTAGGCGTTGTGCACCAGGCGGTCGAGGATGGCATCGGCCAGGGTCGGGTCGTTGATCCAGCCGTGCCAGTGCTCGATGGGCAGTTGGCTCGTCAGGATGGTGGAGCGGCTGCCAGCGCGGTCGTCGATCACCTCCAGCAGGTCATGCCGGGCTCCTTCCTCCAGCGGGGCTAGCGCCCAGTCGTCCAGCACCAGGACGTCGACCTTTGCCAGCTGTTGCAGGGTACGGCCGAAGCTGCCGTCGCCATGAGCGATGCGCAGTTGTTCCAGCAGGCGCGGGGTGCGCAGGTACAGGGTGCTATAGCCCTGGCGGCAGGCCTGGTTGCCCAGGGCGCAGGCCAGCCAGGTTTTGCCGGCACCGGTCGGGCCGGTCAGCAGCAGGTTGTGCTGCTGGCGGATCCAGTCGCCACTGGCCAGGGTGGCGATCAGACGCTCGTCCAGGGCGCGTCCGGTGCGGCGGTCGAGATCTTCCAGGCAGGCGTTGGCGTACTTGAGCTTGGCCTTCTTGCGCAGCCGTACCAGGCGCTGGTTGTCACGCCAGGCCAGTTCGCGGTCGAGCAGTAGGCCGAGGCGTTCATCGAAGCTCAGGCTGTGGCTGGCCGGCAGCGTCCATTGCTCTTCCAGGGCGCGGGCCATGCCGTCCAGGCGTAGCTGGTGCAGTTGATTCAGGGTGTGTTGCGGCATCATCGAACAGCTCCTGTTGCGGGGGTTGGTAGTAGTCGGCGCCACGGACGTTCTCGTGGTCGCCGGGTAAGGTCGTTTCGGCGGCACGCTGGGGCAGCGGCTGTTGATCCAGGCCTTGCTGGAGCAGGTTGCGCACGCTGCGCCCGGTGAAGGCGCGCAGGTGTACGGCACGTTCGGCAGCGGCTTCCAGGCGTGCATTGCCATAGCGCCGGGCCAGCGAGAGCAGGCCGAGGCAGGCGCGGTAGCCCATCTCCGGGTGCGGCTTGTGGGTCAGTTGGTGATCGATCAGTTGGCGCGTGTAGGGGCCGATCCGCGCGCCCCAGTCGAGCAGGCGTTGTGGCGTCCATTCGCGATGCGCCTGGTGCGCCGCGGGCATGTGCTCGCGCTGGGTACTGTAAGCGCCGCGTCGCCCCAGCAGCAGGTGGCTGGCCACCCGCCGGTTGCCATGCAGCACTTCCAGGGTGTGTGCCGTCAGTCGCACGTCCACGTTCTGCCGGGCCAGGGCGGAGGGCACGCTGTAGAAGCTGCCATTGACCTCGATGTGGTAGTCGATGCTGACCTTGCAGCGCTTGAAGGTGGCGACCTCGTAGGGATGCACCGGCAGCGCTCGCAAGGCCGGGCGATCCAGGCGCTCGAACCAGTCGCGCCGGCAGCCATCGAGCCGCTTGAACGGGCGCCGATTCAGATCCTCCAGCAGCTCGGCGATGGCCTGGTTAAGCGCATGCAGGCTGAAGAACTGCCGATGGCGCAGCCGCGCCATGATCCAGCGCTCGACCACCTGCACCGCCACCTCGGCCTTGGCCTTGTCCTGAGGCCTTGCGTGGCCGTGCGGCAGGATCACCGTCTGGTAATGACGCGCGCACTCCAGCGTGGCCCGGTTCAGGCCCGGCTCGTAGCGATCCGGCTGGGCGACCAGGGCGCGCGGATTGTCCGGCACAACCATTTCCGGCACGCCGCCAAAGTAGGTCAGAGCCTGGCCCAGCGAGGTCAGCCAGTCCACCTGGGTTTCGCCTGGCGTCGCGCAGGCATAGGTGTAATTCGAGGCGCCCAGGGCGGCGACGAAGATGTGCGCCCGGCGCACTTCGCCGGTGGCCGGGTCGACCACCGGCAGCGTCGGCCCGGCATAGTCGATGAATAGCTTCTCGCCCGCACGGTGCAGCTGACGCATCGAACGTTTGAGCGTCTGGGCGTAGCGCCGGTAGTGCTCGACGAACTGGGTGTAGCGGTAGGTCGGCTGGCCCGCATGCGCGGCGAGATATTCCTCCCACAGCAGCTGCAAGGTCACGCCCTTGCGTCGCAACTCGCGGTGGATGCTCAGCACATCGGGCAGCACTCGCTCAACCGCGCGGCTTGTTCGTCGACGTCGGTGCAAACAAGGCGGCCGCCAGCGCGGCCTCGTCCATGGCCACCAGCGCCGGCCAGTCCAGCCGGCCACCCGCGCCGCCGCGATGTACTTGCTAACCACGCCCTTGGACAGCTGCAAGGCACGGGCAATCTTCTCGTGGGACAAGCCGGCCTCAAACTTGAGGCGCAGACATTCTTTGATGTTTCGCATGGCTACTCGCGGCGCCGCCATCTTCCTCTCCCGAAATCGGTCGAGGATGGCGGCGCATCAGGTCATGCGCAACGAAGGGGAAGGCTTTCGCTAAGTCGTGACCGCGATTTCGGTAAGCCGTGACCACCTGTTTCGGAACAGGCGGAAAATCGGTCACGTTGCTACCGAAATGAGCGGTCACGCGTTAGCGAAATGACCGGTCACGATCAACCGAAACGGCCGGTCACGGTGCTCCGAAATCCGCACCTTGGCCACTTCCAGGGTCGAGCGGGCGCGGCTGTTGCTGTGCTGCATGGAGCTGACCGCCTGATCGGTGCCCTGCTGGATACCGCCGATCATCTGCTCGATTTCCTGGGTCGATTGCTGAGTCCGATGGGCCAGGGCCCGCACTTCATCGGCCACCACCGCAAAGCCGCGCCCGGCATCCCCGGCCCGCGCCGCCTCGATGGCCGCGTTCAGGGCCAACAGGTTGGTCTGCTCGGCGATGGCGCGAATCACCTCCAGCACCTTGCTGATGCCGTAGACCTTCTGCGCCAGCTGTTCCACCTGACTGGCATTGGCTGTCACATCCTCGGCCAGCGACTCGATGGACAGCACAGTCTGATGCACCTGTTCACGCCCGTGCTGGGCGATTCGATCTGATTCGCGGACGCTTCGGAAGTGGCCACCGCGTTGCTCGCCACCTCCTCCACCGCGGCGGTCATCTGATTCACTGCCGTGGCTGCCTGCTCGATCTCCTGGCTCTGCTGGTGCAGGCCCCGGGTCGCATCCTCGGTGACGCAACTGAGTTCCTCGGAAGCCGAGGCAAGTTGGCTGGAGGAGTCGGAAATGCGCCGGATCGTCTCGCGCAAGCTGTGCTGCATGGCCTTGAGCGCCAGCAACAGGCGCGCCGGCTCGTCCTTGCCGATCACCGTGATGTCCCCGGTCAGGTCGCCGCCGGCCACCACCTCGGCCACGCGCAAGGACTGCCAGGGGCAGGACGATGCTGCGGGTCAACAACAAGGCCAGGCCAATGGTCACCAGGGCCGCGACCACGATCATCCCACCACCCAGACTCGCGATTTGCTGAATACGGCCTGGGCCAGATCCGTGGCCTGGGTCGCACTTTGCTTGTTCAAGTCGATCAGGTCATGCAGTGTCGCGGCCATTTCATCGGCCAACTGGTTCATTTCGCCGTTGACCACCTTGACCGCCTGCTCCAGCTGATTCTGGCTGGAGAAGGCCATGACCTGGGCCTGCCGCTGCAGGTACTGCTTCTCCACGTCCTTGAAGCGATCGAACAAGACCCGCTCCTGGGGCAGCACGATCAGCGACTCATAGCGCCCCTGAGCAACGCCCAGGCCACTCTTGATGTCATTGATCTTGGCTTCGTTCTGGGCCAGGGCCTGGGGGTCGCGATTGATCAGCAGACGCAGGGTCAGGGCGCGAAGACGCAGCAGGTCCTGGCTCATGTCGCCCACCGACATGACGCTGGGCAACCAGTTGCTCTCCACTTCATCGGACTGCTGGCGCATGTTGGCCATCTGCATCAGGGCAAATGCGCCGAGGACAAACACCATCAGCGCCAGCAAGCCAAAACCCAGGCTGGCGCGGGGGCAATGTTGAGGCTTCTGAGACTCATTCCTTTGGCTCCTTCCTAGAGCGCTGCAAAAGCTTGCAGCAGGGTGCTCTTAGACGGTATCGGGCCGGCGGAAATTTGCGTAAGACAAAAACGTGATATCAAAACGCCCTATGACTTCGATACCTGAAAGTAAAACGATTCAGCTCACAGAAAATCGGTATTTTCCAATCAAGCAGCGTATCTGGTAGCGCAAAACCGCAGCTTGCACATTCATCGACGCAACGCCGGGCCAGCAACTACCACAAGCAAAAACGTGAACGCCTGCGCTGGCCAATGCTCTATAACTTCAGCACCTTTACCAGCCGATCCGACATTCATCACTGCCTGAGGTTTGCCATGACCATTACCGTCAATACCGAGTCCAGCGAAGGTTTCCGCCACAGCATCCAGGTCGACGACCATCAGCTGTTCACCGACCTGCCCCGGTACGCCGGCGGCGAAGGCACCGCGCCCGAGCCCCACGATTATTTCGATACCGCCCTGGGGGCCTGCAAGGCCCTGACCCTCAAGCTCTACGCACAGAAGAAAAGCATCCCGCTCACCGGCGTCACGGTGGAGCTCAAGCACGACAACAGTCAGGAACAGCAAGGCAAATACGCCCTGCACGTGAAGCTGACCCTCAAGGGCGTGCTCACCGACGCCCAGCGTGAAGAGCTGCACCGGGTAGCCGATCGCTGCCCGATCCACAAGCTGATGACCAGCAGTGAAGTCAGCATCGAGACGCACCTGTCCGAAGGCGCCTTCAGCCAGTAGCGGCAAGGCTGGCAGCCGGGGTTATGCTTGCGGGCATCCCCCGAGCAGCCTGGAATCCGCCATGAATTCGCCCCTAGTGATCCGCCCTCGCGTCGAGGACGTCGAAGGCCAGCCTATCCTCCGCCCCCTGCCTTCGGCGCAGTGCCGCAGCGTCGGCCCCTTCGTATTCTTCGACCACATGCTGAGCACCTCCTACCCTGCCGGCAAAGGCATGAACATCCGCCAACACCCGCATATCGGCCTGTCCACGCTGACCTACCTGTTCGCAGGACAGATCCGCCACAAGGACAGCCTCGGCTCGGACCAGATCGTCCTGGCCGGGGACGTCAGCTGGATGACCGCAGGCAGTGCCATCGCTCACGTCGAGCGCACGCCCGAGGCCCAGCTGAGCCAGGCTTTCACCCTGCATGGGTTGCAGGTCTGGCTGGCCTCGCCCAAGGAACATGAGCAGGGGCCCGGGCACTACAGCCATCACCCCGCGGCCACACTGCCGGTGAGTGACAACCTCGGGGTCACGATCCGCATGATCGCCGGCAGCGGCTTCTGCCTGGAGTCGCCGGTGCCAGTGCTCTCCCGACCCTGTATGCCGAACTGCACCTGCAGACCGCCACCAGCCTGTTGATTCCCACCGAGCATCAGCAACGCGCGCTGTATGTGCTGGACGGCGAGGCACAGCTGGACGGCGAGCCATTGCCCCTGCACTCGCTGGTGGTATTGCCGGAGGGAGAAAACGCCACGCTGTTCGCCGAGAGCGACTGCCATGCGGTACTGCTTGGCGGTGCGCCTCTGGACGGGCCGCGACGGGTCAACTGGAACTTTGTCGCCAGCGACCCGCTGTTGATCGATGCAGCACGCAGACGCTGGGCAGCCGGGGACTGGCCGCAAGTGCCGGAGAAAGCGAGCGCATCGAACTGCCCGCTCCCGCCGCTGATCCGGCAGGAGCCGGCTTGTCGGCGAACAGGCCCGCAGACCATCTTCGCCGGCAAGCCGGCTCCTACCAGCCCTGGAACACTTCGTCCAGCAGGTAATGGAAGGTGGCGAAGGCTCGGGCCGAGGTCTTGGCGTCATA